>NZ_JARWKZ010000037.1:0-59973 GCF_050577975.1 Rhizobium sp. BR 315
GATGCGAAAGCGTCGATGCACCGCAGAACATCCGTTCGGCACCATCAAACGGATGATGGCAGGCGGACGTTTCCTGACCAGAAACCTCAAGGGCACCAGAACCGAAATGGCCCTCTCGGTGCTCGCCTACAACATCAGGCGCACCATAAACATAACATCAAAACCCGCATAGACCCAGAAACCAAAAGAGGCCCCGGTCAAACCGGAGCCTCCAAACGTTTCCACACAGGCTGCCGAGAGCCGCCCTTCGTCAATTCCGGATGTCGGATTGAACAGTCGCAATAAGGCTAAGGCCTTATCACATCATGTCCATGCCGCCACTTCAGGCCGCTTGGCGGCCTGAAGCACTAAAAGTGCATGGGCGAAGCTTTATGGACATTCCTGTGATTAGGCCRTTGRCCTATCACATCATGTCCATGCCGCCCATGCCGCCCATGCCGCCCGGCATGCCGCCAGGAGCGTCCTTCTTCGGCAGCTCGGCGATCATGGCTTCGGTGGTGATCAGCAGCGAAGCAACCGAAGCTGCGTCCTGGAGAGCCGTGCGAACGACCTTGACCGGGTCGACGATGCCCATGGCGATCATGTCGCCGTAGACGCCCGTCTGAGCGTTATAGCCGAAGTTGTCTTCGTTCTTGTCGAGGATCTTGCCAACAACGATGGAGGCTTCGTCACCAGCGTTTTCAGCGATCTGGCGGCAAGGAGCCTGCAGAGCGCGGCGAACGATGTTGACGCCGGCTTCCTGATCGTCGTTTTCACCCTTGACGGTGATCTTGACGGAGGAGCGCAGCAGAGCCGTGCCGCCGCCCGGTACGATGCCTTCCTGAACAGCAGCGCGCGTCGCGTTGAGAGCGTCGTCGATGCGGTCCTTCTTTTCCTTGACTTCAACTTCCGTCGAGCCGCCAACGCGGATAACGGCAACGCCGCCAGCGAGCTTGGCAAGACGTTCCTGCAGCTTTTCGCGGTCGTAGTCAGAGGTGGTTTCTTCGATCTGAGCCTTGATCTGGGCAACGCGGCCTTCGATGTCGGACTTCTGGCCAGCGCCGTCGACGATCGTGGTGTTTTCCTTGGAGATCGAAACCTTCTTGGAACGGCCGAGCATGTCGAGCGTAACCGACTCGAGCTTGATGCCGAGGTCTTCGGAGATGACAGTGCCGCCCGTCAGGATGGCGATGTCTTCCAGCATGGCCTTGCGGCGATCGCCGAAGCCCGGAGCCTTGACAGCAGCGATCTTCAGGCCGCCGCGCAGCTTGTTGACGACGAGCGTAGCAAGAGCTTCGCCTTCGACGTCTTCAGCGATGATGAGGAGCGGCTTGCCGGTCTGAACGACGGCTTCGAGAACCGGGAGCATGGCCTGCAGGTTCGAGAGCTTCTTCTCGTGCAGGAGGATGAACGCGTCTTCGAGATCGGCGATCATCTTTTCCGGGTTGGTCACGAAGTAGGGGCTGAGGTAGCCGCGGTCGAACTGCATGCCTTCGACGACTTCGAGTTCGGTTTCGGCGGTCTTGGCTTCTTCAACCGTGATAACGCCTTCGTTGCCGACCTTCTGCATGGCTTCAGCAATATCGAGACCGATCTGCTTTTCGCCGTTTGCCGAGATCGTGCCGACCTGAGCGACTTCTTCCGACGTGTTGATCTTCTTAGCCTTGGCCTGGAGATCCTTGACGACTTCAGCAACGGCGAGATCGATGCCGCGCTTCAGGTCCATCGGGTTCATGCCGGCTGCAACTGCCTTGGCGCCTTCGCGAACGATGGCCTGGGCGAGAACGGTTGCAGTCGTGGTGCCGTCGCCGGCGATGTCGTTGGTCTTCGAAGCAACTTCGCGGACCATCTGGGCGCCCATGTTTTCGAACTTGTCTTCGAGTTCGATTTCCTTGGCGACGGTGACGCCGTCCTTGGTGATGCGCGGAGCGCCGAAGGACTTGTCGATAACGACGTTACGACCCTTCGGGCCGAGCGTTACCTTGACTGCGTCGGCGAGGATATCGACGCCACGAAGCATCTTTTCGCGGGCGTTGCGGCCGAATTTTACTTCTTTAGCTGCCATGTCTAAAAACTCCTGAATTCGCATTGTCCGGGTTTATGGCCCGTCAGCTGTATCGGAAAAGGGAAAACCGGCTGGATTAGCCGATGATGCCCATGATGTCGGCTTCCTTCATGATGAGAAGGTCTTCGCCGTCAAGCTTGACTTCGGTGCCCGACCACTTGCCGAACAGGATGCGGTCGCCAGCCTTGACGTCGAGCGGGATGACCTTGCCGGATTCATCACGAACGCCGGAACCGACGGCGACGATTTCGCCTTCCTGCGGCTTTTCCTTGGCGGTATCGGGAATGATGATACCACCCTTGGTCTTTGCTTCGGACTCAACGCGACGAACGACGACGCGGTCATGAAGGGGGCGGAAATTGGTGCTTGCCATTGTCTAATCCCTCGATCAAATGACATTCACGGATCAGCGGGGATCCGTATGGACTTTGTTAGCACTCAGCATTGGCGAGTGCTAGCGACCGTGATTTAGGGGTGGCTACAGGGCGAGTCAAGAACAGCACTGTGAAATTTTTGCGGCGCCGTTCGGCTTGTTTCGAGGATGATTAACGGCCAAGGCCACCCTGCATAGCATGCCGTTGCAAAGACTCTCCCGTTCTGATCTCGTGCAGAAGGATGTGGCAACGCCCTTTCTCGCTCGTTCCGCCGAGGTTTCCGCCCCGTCGTTTTCGCTGATTGCCGGCGCTGCTTTCGCTTGTCCCTCGAGCCTTGTGCGGCGCAAAAACCTTGTGTGCCGCTCTTGTAATTTGCCGGCCGGTTTGCGATGTCAGCCCGTGATTTATTTGATGCGAGGACGGCATGGGCAAACGGATCGAAAGCTTTCGCGACATCGGCGGACTTTATGACGTTGCGCTCTGCGATGTCTGGGGCGTGCTTCACAACGGCGTCACCGCCTACAAGGAAGCCTCGATCGCGCTCGAAGCTGCCCGCGCCGAAGGGCTGACCGTCGTCCTCATCACTAATTCCCCGCGCGTCGCTCCCAAGGTGGTCGAGCAATTGCGGGCGATCGGTGTTCCCGACAGCGTCTACGACCGCATCATCACCTCGGGCGACGTAACGCGCAAGCTGATCGCCGAAGGCCCGAAGAAGGTATTTCTCCTCGGCCCCGAGCGGGATATTGGTATCCTTGAAGGACTCGATGTGCAACGTGTCGACGTCGGCGAGGCCGAAAGCATTGTCTGCACCGGCTTTTTCGATGACGAGACGGAGACGCCGGACGACTATACGGACATGCTGATGGCGTGGTCCGCCCGCGAGGTGCCGCTCATCTGCGCCAATCCGGATCTCGTGGTCGAGCGCGGCCATCGGATGATCCCATGCGCTGGCGCCATGGCCGCCTATTACGAGCGCCTCGGCGGCCGGACGCGGATTGCTGGCAAGCCGCATCAGCCGATTTATGAGGCGGCACTCGCAGCAGCCCGCGAGGTGAAGAGCGAATTCCCGCTGTCGCGCGTCGTCGCCATCGGCGACGGCATGCCGACCGACGTGCGCGGCGCGCTCGATTACGGTCTCGATCTTCTTTATATCAGCCATGGCATCCACGCCCGCGAATATGTTGTCGACGGGCACACCGACGAAGCTGCACTCGGCGCGTTCCTTGCGCGCGAGCAGGCATCGCCGAAGTGGTGGATGCCGCGCCTTGCCTGAGGAGAGTGGCAGACGATGACCGTTTTCCATCGCAATGAGACGCGCGAACCGCTTCCAGACGCTCTCAAGGGCGGGGTCGTCGCCATCGGCAATTTTGACGGCGTGCATCGCGGCCATCAATCGGTGCTCAATCGCGCGCTGGAGATTGCCAGAGAGCGCGGCGTTCCGGCCCTGGTGCTGACCTTCGAACCGCATCCGCGCACAGTGTTCAAGCCGGATCATCCGGTCTTCCGCCTGACGCCGGCGCCGCTGAAGGCCCGCCTGCTGGAAGCTCTCGGCTTCAACGCCGTCATAGAATATCCGTTCGACCGCGCCTTCTCCCAGCGCTCCGCTGATGAGTTCGTCCATTCGATCCTCATCGATTGGCTGCACGCCTCCGAAGTCGTCACCGGTTTCGATTTCCATTTTGGTCACGACCGTCAGGGCGGCCCGGCCTTCCTGATGAATGCCGGCAGCCACAACGGCTTCGGCGTGACGCTCATCGACGCTTTCCGCGACGAAAATACCGAGGTCATCTCATCGAGCCGTATTCGCACGCTTTTGGCCGAAGGGGAGGTGGCCCAGGTCGCCGGTTTGCTCGGCTATCGCTATACCGTTGAAGCTCCCATCATCGGTGGCGAGAAGCTCGGCCGCACGCTCGGCTTCCCGACGGCCAACATGCAGCTTCCGCCGGAAATATCGCTGAAGGCCGGCATTTATGCCGTCAGGTTCCGTGCAGCCGATGGCGTCATTCGCGACGCCGTCGCGAGCTATGGCCGCCGTCCGACGGTGACCGACAACGGTGCGCCGTTGCTCGAGACCTTCGTCTTCGATTTCAGCGGCGATCTCTACGGCCAAAACTGTTCGGTTTCCTTCTTCGGCTATCTTCGCCCCGAACTGAAGTTCGATGGCCTGGATCCGCTGGTCGCGCAGATCCGCAAGGATGAGGACGAGGCGCGTACATTGCTCGCTGGCGTCCGGCCGCTCGGCGACCTCGATCGGGTCATCGCCTTTAGCTGATTTCATCCAGCAATCGCGCGCGGAGATTGCGGCAGTGCGGTATCTTTTTGCCTTGAGCGGGTAGGCAGATACTGCAATGCTCGTGCTGTAGGGCGCGAGTCGCCGCGCCCGTTTTCCGAAAGGCGCACGGGATGGATAAACGTTTCGGAACGGCGGCCTGCTGGCTGCTCGTCATTCCATATATCGGCTTGCTTTGGGTCCCCTTCTATAACGGTCACGATCCGGTCCTGCTCGGGTTTCCCTTCTTCTATTGGTATCAGCTCGCCTGGGTGCCGGTCACGGCCACCCTGACGTGGATCGCCTATCGGAGCATGCGCAATGATGACTGAGATCGATACGACCGCACTCGCCGTCTTCATCTTCTTTTTGGCGCTCGTGACCGTCATGGGCTTTGTAGCCGCCCGTTGGCGCAGGCCGAAGACCCTTGCCCATATCGACGAATGGGGCCTTGGCGGACGCACCTTCGGCACCTGGATCACCTGGTTCCTCGTCGGCGGCGACTTCTATACCGCCTATACCGTGATCGCCGTCCCGGCCCTTGTCTACACGGTCGGTGCCTATGGCTTTTTCGCGCTGCCTTATACGATCGTCGTCTATCCCTTCGTCTTCATGGTCATGCCGCTTCTGTGGAGGCGCGCGAAGGATCATGGCTACGTTACGGCGGGCGATATCGTGCACGGCCAATACGGCTCGCGTGCGCTCGAATTGGCAGTTGCGCTCACCGGTGTCATCGCCACCATGCCCTACATCGCTTTGCAACTCGTCGGCATGACGGTGGTGTTCAAGGCCCTGGGGCTTCATGGAGAATTGCCGCTTGCCGTCGCTTTCATCATCCTGGCGCTCTACACCTATTCGGCAGGTCTTCGTGCCCCGGCGCTGATCGCCTTCGTCAAGGATATCATGATCTATATCGTGGTGATCGCCGCCATTGCGCTCATTCCGGCGAAGCTTGGTGGCTACGCCAATGTCTTTGCAGCGGCCGATGCGGATTTCAAAGCCAAGGGGGCGGGCAGCTTGCTGCTCGGCGGCAACCAGTACGTCGCTTATGCGACTCTGGCGCTCGGCTCGGCGCTTGCGGCATTCATGTATCCGCATACGCTCACCGGCATCTTCGCCTCCAACAGCGGCAACACCATTCGCAAGAATGCCGTGCTGCTGCCGGCCTATACGCTGCTGCTCGGTCTGTTGGCTCTGCTCGGCTATATGGGCCACGCGGCAAATCTGAAGCTGGACAGCCCGAATGATGTCGTTCCGGCGCTGTTCCAGACATTGTTCCCAAGCTGGTTTGCGGGCTTCGCCTTCGCAGCCATCGCCATCGGCGCCCTCGTTCCCGCCGCTGTGATGAGCATCGGCGCCGCCAATCTCTTCACCCGTAATTTCTGGAAGGCTTACATCGATCCGCAGGTTTCCGATGCTGGCGAGGCAAAGGTCGCCAAGATGACCTCGCTCGTCGTCAAGGTCGGCGCGCTTCTCGTCATCATTTTCTTGCCGACGCAATTCGCGCTCGATCTCCAGCTTCTGGGCGGGATCTGGATACTGCAGACCCTGCCGGCTCTGGTCTTCGGCCTCTATACCAAATGGTTCCGCGCGCCTGCGCTGCTTGCCGGCTGGTTCGTCGGCTTCTTCGGCGGCACCTATCTCGTCTGGGATGCCGGCTGGAAGCCGCTGCATATGGTTCCCCTCGGAGAAGCTGGTTTCACCGTCTATACGGGGCTGCTGGCGCTCGCAGCAAATATCGTTGTATCTGTAGTCCTCAACGCGGTCATGCCGGCTCGCGCGACGGCGCGCGCCTGATCCGAACAGTGCCCTATTGGCCGCGGGCGGAAACGTCCGCGGCCTTTCTATATGTCGCTGGCGTTGTTTCCTCTTCCTTTCCTTGGAAAAAACGCCTATGAACCGGCGGCTATGACCCAATTTCGGCTGAGCCTATCGATACGAATTATTGGCCCGGCCTTCCGCGCGCTTTGAGCTGCCGGAAGGTCCGGGTTTCCGGCGCCCGTTCCCAGGGTGCTTTCAGCCGCCGAAAATCCCCATATGGCTGCGCCAGATGAGGCGCAAGACGCCCGAGACACCGAGGCAATTGTCACGACTATGACCGATACCGCTGAAAAGATGGACTATTCCAAGACCCTTTACCTGCCGGAAACCGATTTTCCGATGCGCGCCGGATTGCCGCAGAAGGAGCCGGAGCTGGTAAAGCGCTGGCAGGAGATGGATCTCTATAAGAAACTGCGCGCTTCTGCTGCCGGCCGCGAAAAATTCGTCCTGCATGACGGCCCGCCCTACGCCAACGGTCACATCCACATCGGCCATGCGCTGAACAAAATCCTCAAGGACGTCATCACCCGCTCGTTCCAGATGCGCGGCTATGACAGCAACTATGTTCCCGGCTGGGATTGCCACGGCCTGCCGATCGAATGGAAGATCGAGGAAAAATACCGCGAGAAGGGCAAGAACAAGGACGAGGTTCCGGTGAACGAGTTTCGCCAGGAATGCCGCGACTTTGCCGCCGGCTGGATCAAGATCCAGTCCGAAGAGTTCAAGCGCCTCGGCATCACGGGCGATTTCGACAATCCCTATTTGACCATGAATTTTCATGCGGAATCCCGCATCGCCGGCGAACTGCTGAAGATCGCCCGCACCGGCCAGCTTTACCGTGGTTCGAAGCCCGTCATGTGGTCGGTGGTCGAGCGTACGGCTCTGGCTGAAGCCGAAGTCGAATATGCTGACGTCGACAGCGACATGATCTGGGTGAAATTCCCGGTGGCCGAAGGTTCGGCTCATCTTGCCGGCGCCTTCGTCGTCATCTGGACGACCACGCCTTGGACGATCCCCGGCAACCGGGCGATCGCTTATTCGTCGCGCGTGTCCTACGGGCTTTACGAAGTCACGGGAGCTGCCAATGACTTCGGTCCGCGCCCCGGCGAAAAGCTGATCTTCGCAGACAGGCTCGCCGAGGAATCTTTTGCCAAGGCAAAGCTCCAGTACAAGCGCCTCAGCGACGTGAGCGCAGCCGATATGGCTGCGGTCATCTGCGCCCATCCGCTGGCCTCGCTCGGCTATGATTTCAAGGTGCCGCTGCTCGACGGCGACCATGTCACCGACGATGCCGGCACGGGCTTCGTGCATACCGCACCCAGCCACGGCCGCGAGGACTTCGACGCCTGGATGTCGCATGCACGCCACCTCGAAGCGCGTGGCATCTCGTCCACCATCCCGTTCCCGGTCGATGATGCCGGCTTCTACACCGCCGATGCCCCTGGCTTCGAGGGTGGCCGCGTCATGGACGACAACGGTAAGAAGGGCAATGCCAACGATCTGGTCATCAAGGCTTTGATCGAGACGAACATGCTGTTTGCGCGCGGCAGGCTGAAGCATTCCTATCCGCATTCCTGGCGGTCGAAGAAACCGGTCATCTTCCGCAATACGCCGCAGTGGTTCGTCTACATGGACAAGGACTTTGCGGACGGCTCGACGCTGCGTTCGCGTGCCCTGAGGGCCATCGACGATACCCGCTTCGTACCCGCCGCCGGCCAGAACCGCCTGCGCGCCATGATCGAGCAGCGCCCGGATTGGGTTTTGTCGCGTCAGCGCGCCTGGGGCGTGCCGATCTGCATCTTCGTCGACGAGCACGGTAACATCCTGCAGGACGACGCTGTGAACGCCCGCATCCTCGAGGCTTTCGAGCAGGAAGGTGCCGATGCCTGGTTTGCCGAAGGCGCACGCGAGCGCTTCCTCGGTGAGAAGGCCAACGAGCCCTGGACGCAGGTCATGGATATCCTCGACGTGTGGTTCGATTCCGGTTCGACCCACTCCTTCACGCTCGAAGATCGTCCGGACCTGAAATGGCCGGCAGACGTCTATCTCGAAGGCTCCGACCAGCATCGCGGCTGGTTCCATTCGTCGCTGCTCGAAAGTGCCGCGACCCGTGGCCGCGCGCCATACGACACGGTCGTTACGCACGGCTTCACCATGGACGAGCAGGGCCGCAAGCAGTCGAAGTCGCTCGGCAACGTCGTCGCCCCGCAGGACGTGATGAAGGACGCCGGCGCCGATATCCTGCGCCTCTGGGTCATGACCACGGACTACTGGGAAGACCAGCGCCTCGGCAAGGCCATCATCCAGACCAATGTTGATGCCTATCGCAAGCTGCGCAACACCATCCGCTGGATGCTCGGCACGCTGGCGCACGACAAGGGCGAAGTGATCGCCTATGCCGACATGCCGGAGCTGGAGCGGCTGATGCTGCATCGCCTCGCCGAACTCGACGAGCTGGTGCGTGAAAGCTACGATGCCTTCGATTTCAAGCGCATTGCCCGCGCCCTCATTGATTTCGCCAATGTCGAGCTTTCGGCCTTCTATTTCGATGTCCGCAAGGATGCGCTCTATTGTGATGCCCCGTCGAGCCTGCGCCGCCGCGCCTCGCTCGCCGTCATCCGCACGATCTTCGATTGCATGGTGACGTGGCTGGCGCCGATGCTGCCCTTCACCACGGAAGAAGCGTGGTTGTCACGCAATCCGTCGGCAACCTCGGTTCATCTCGAGCAGTTCGTAACCGTTCCCACCGAATGGAAGAACGAAGCGCTGGCCGAGAAGTGGAAGAAGATCCGTGCCGTGCGCAGCGTCGTCACCGGCGCTTTGGAAATCGAACGCAAGGACAAGCGCATCGGCTCCTCGCTGGAAGCTGCCCCGGTCGTCTACATCGCCGATCCGGAGCTGCTGAAGGTGCTCGAAGGGCAGGATTTCTCGGAAATCTGCATCACGTCCGGCATTGCCATCGAGGGCGGCGAAGGCCCCGCCGACGCATTCCGTCTTGACGATGCCGCCAAGGTCAGCGTCCTGCCGAAGCTTGCCGAAGGCCGCAAATGCGCCCGCTCCTGGCGCATCACCACCGATGTCGGCTCGGACCCGGAATACCCGGATGTGTCGGCGCGTGACGCCTTGGCACTGCGCGAACTCGCGGCTGTAAACTGAAGAATATTACCGGGTGAATTGCCTTTGCGGCACTCATCCGGTAAAAGCTGCCTGAAAATGGCCTGATTTTTACGGCAGTTGCCGTCAAATGGGGTCCTGTTAAGTTTATTCCGGCATAGCTGGGAAGGGTTTTCATGAGAGCGATGCATAGCGTTCGTGTCGGCGTCAGCTTGACGGCACTTGTGATTGGCTGTGGCGTGATGTCCGGTTGCCTCAGCAGCCCGACTTACGGCACTGACAAGACGGCTGGCGTGCAGCTCCTGGACGATATCGGGGACATGGCTTCCATCTCGGCCGCAACGGCCAAGGACAAGGGCGTTAAGTATCCGAATCGCCCCGGTCTGGTTGTGGGGGGCGACAAGGACAATCTGACCGCGCCGCAGCAGTCGCTGGCAAGCAAGGACAATCCGGCTTGGTTGGAATCGCCTGAAGAGGCCCGCAAGCGTCTTGCCTCAGAAGCTGACCAGAAGAAAAACGACGTCAACTATCGCTCGCCGCTGGCTCAGGCCGATAGCGTCAAGAACCACATGACCGAAGCGCAGCAGACGGCGGCCTATCGCGCCGCGCGCCAGGATCAGGCAGGCACCTACATCGACCAGCGCCGTTATCTGATCGACCCGCCGCAGCAATATCGTCAGGTTTCCGATCAGGCAGCCCTCAACGACGTCGGCACCCCCGAATCGAAGAAGGAAAAGAAGCGCAAGAAGGATGCGGAAGCTGCGCAGCAGTCCACCAACAGCAGCTGGTGGAAGCCCTTCCAATAAGCAATTTGCAAAGCGGCAGCATCAACTGCTGCTTTTCAGTCTTCGGAGCGTTTCGCTTGAAAGAAATCTCTGAGGATGCCGGCGGATGCCGTTTCCCCGATGCCTGAGTAGACTTCCGGTGCGTGATGGCAGGTCGTTTGATTGTAAAAGCGCACGCCATTGTCGACAGCGCCGCCCTTTGGATCCTCGGCGCCGTAATAGAGGCGGCGGATGCGCGCAAAAGAAATGGCCGCGGCGCACATGGTGCAGGGCTCCAGCGTAACGTAGAGATCGGCACCGGTAAGACGCTCTTGCCCCAGTTCCTCACAGGCCAGGCGGATGGCGACGATTTCGGCATGGGCGGTAACGTCGTTGAGCTCGCGAGTGCGGTTGCCGGCCTTGGCGATGATGGTGTTGTCAAGCACGAGAACAGCGCCGATCGGCACTTCGCCACGCTTGCCGGCGCTGCGTGCTTCGGCCAAAGCAAGCTCCATGAAATGATTTGTAGCCGCCATTCAAGATTTTCCACTTAACCGCAGGGGCGCGACCTGATAGGAACACGCCTTAAAAATTCAGGCAAACAACAAATGACAATGGATGACAAGCCCAAGCGGCCTGGGCCGAAACCCTTTAGCGGCGACAAGAAGACGATAAAGCGCGATGGCGCGAAACCGGCAAAGGCCTCTGCCGCCGGTGTGGCGGATGAGGCGGCGGCCGGAGATGGAAAGGCCGAGCGTATTTCCAAGGTGATGGCACGCGCCGGCGTGGCTTCGCGCCGCGACATCGAGCGCATGATCATGGACGGCCGTGTCACGCTGAACGGCGTGCTGCTCGATACGCCCGTGGTCAACGTGACCCTTTCCGACAAGATTGAGGTCGATGGCGTGCCGATCCGCGGCATCGAACGCACGCGTCTGTGGCTCTATCACAAGCCGGCCGGTCTGGTGACCACCAATGCCGATCCGGAAGGGCGCCCGACCGTTTTCGACAATCTGCCGGAAGACCTGCCGCGTGTCATGTCGATTGGCCGCCTCGACATCAATACCGAAGGTCTGCTGCTGCTGACCAATGACGGTGGCCTGGCCCGCGTTCTCGAATTGCCGACGACCGGCTGGCTGCGCCGTTATCGCGTCCGCGCCCATGGCGAGATCGATCAGGAAGCGCTCGACAAGCTGAAGGAAGGCATTGCCGTCGACGGCGTGCTCTATGGCTCGATCGAAGCGACGCTCGACCGCACGCAGGGGTCCAACGTCTGGATCACCATGGGCCTGCGCGAAGGCAAGAACCGCGAAATCAAGAACGTGCTTGGTGCGCTTGGCCTTGAGGTCAATCGCCTGATCCGCATTTCCTACGGCCCGTTCCAGCTCGGCGAGCTGCCGGAAGGCCGTGTACTCGAGGTGCGCGGCCGCACGCTGCGCGATCAGCTCGGTCCGCGCCTGGTCGAAGATGCCAAGGCGAATTTTGACGCGCCGCTCTATAATGCTCCGGCTGTTGCCGATGCAGAAGAGGCGGAGGTGAAGCCTGTGCGCGCGGCCAAGGAGGAGCGCCCGCGTCGCGAGCGTCCCGAAGACAAGCGCGAGCGCGCCCTGAGCCGCCTGGACACCAAGCGTGACGACCGTCGAGATGAGGGGCGCCGCGAAGGCGGCCGCAAGGATGATGATCGGCCGAAGCATCAGCCGGTTGGCCCCCGCCGCAGCGCAAACGTCTGGATGGCGCCCGGCGCCCGTCCGCTCGGCGAAAAGGCAGCTGCAAAGGCTGCCAAGAATGCAAGGACCGCCACAAAGCGCGGCGAAACGGAGCGCCCGCAGCGCAGCGGCTTCGATCGCTCCGACGAAGGCCCTCGCGTCCGCATCAATCGCGTCGACGAAGGCGATGGCGAATGGATCCGTTCGAGCGAAGAAGCCCCGCGCAGATCGCGTGGCGATGACGAGGGCTTCGATCGCAAGCGCTCCCGCGGCGATCGCCCGCAAGGCGACCGGCCTGCTCGTGGGGATCGTCCGTCTGGCGATCGTCCCCGCGGTGATCGAGCGTTTAGCGATCGTCCGCGTGGCGAACGTGGCTCGCGTCCTGAGGGTGGTGATCGCCCTCGTGCGAAGTCCTTCCAGGGTGAAGCCCGTTCCGAACGCTCATTCGGGGATCGCCCGTCGCGCGGCGATCGGCCTTTCGGCGACAAACCGCACGGTGATCGTCCGTTTGGAGACAAGCCCCGTGGCGACCGGCGTCCGCGTGCCGAGGGAGACGAGCGTCCCCGCGGCAAATCTTTCGGCGGCGAACAGCGCTCCGAACGTCCTCGCGGCGATCGCCCGTTTGGGGATCGTCCACCCCGTGGCGACAGGCCCTTTGGTGATCGTCCGCAGGGCGAGCGCTCTTCCGGTGATCGGCCGGCCGGCAAACCATTCGGCAAAAAGCCGGGCGGCGGCAAATCCTTTGGCGGCAAGCCGGGTGGTAAGCCCGGCGGCTCGCGCGGCTTTGGCGGCAAGCCAGGTGGCGCAGGCCGTCCGTCCGGTGGCCCCGGTCGCGGTGGTCCCGGTCGTGGTGGCGCCGGCAGAGGCGGTCCCAAGGGTGGAAGGGGTTAACGCGCTGTGAGGATCGTCGGCGGTGAGTTTCGCGGTCGTTCGCTGGCAGCGCCGAAGTCGAACGACATTCGGCCGACGGCGGACCGCACGCGCGAAAGCCTGTTCAATATCCTGAACCATGCCTTTCCGGGATCGATCGACGGCACCCGGATGATGGACGTGTTCGCCGGCACCGGCGCGGTCGGGCTGGAAGCGGCCTCGCGCGGCTGCCGCCATGTGCTTTTCGTGGAAAGCAGCGTCGAGGGCAGGGGCCTTCTCTGGGAAAATATCGACGCGCTCGGCCTGCACGGCCGCACGCGCATGTTGCGGCGTGATGCGACCGATCTCGGCAGCGTCGGCAACCTCGAGCCTTTCGAGTTTCTCTTTGCCGATCCGCCCTATGGCAAAGGTCTGGGCGAAAAGGCTTTTGCGGCTGCCGCCGCCGGAGGCTGGCTGGTTCCTGGCGCTCTGGCGATCCTCGAAGAGCGTGCCGACGTGACTGTTTCCGTGCCGTCGGATTTCCTGTTTCTCGAAGTGCGCACCTTCGGCGACAGCAAGATGCATTTCTTCCGCTATCAGCCGCAAACGGCTTAACGGTGGAAGGAGAAGGATATGGGCGATTATGCTGATTTCGTCGGCAGCGACTATCCGCTTGCTGCCTCCAGCACGCCGAGCGTCGCAGTCGCTTTCGGCTGCGGCGGCGCCCGCGGTCTTGCCCATATCCATATCATAGAAGCTCTGGACGAACTCGGCATCCGCCCGGTTGCGATCGCAGGCGCCTCCATCGGCTCGATCATGGGTGCGGCCATGGCGGTCGGCATGAGCGGCGCCGAAATCCGCGATCATACGCTTGCAACCGTCGGCAATCGCCCCGCAGTGCTCAACAAGATCTGGAGCTTGCGGCCGATCAGCATGCGGAGCATCCGTTTCGGCCAGTTCAATCTCGAACGCATCCTGCGCACCTTCCTGCCGACCACATTTCCGGAGAATTTTTCGGAATTGCACATACCGCTGAAGGTGGTGACGACGGATTACTACGATCAGGCCGAGGTCGTGATCGAAAAGGGCGAGCTCTTTCCGGTGCTTGCCGCCTCCGCCGCCATTCCCGCCGTGTTCATGCCGGTCAGGCTCGGCGAGCGCGTGATGATCGACGGCGGCATCATGAACCCGGTCCCCTACGAGCATCTGGCCGGGCTTGCCGATATCATCATCGGCGTCGACGTCGTCGGCGGCCCTGAAGGTGGCGGCCGGCATATTCCCAATCGCATCGAAAGCCTGTTTGGTGCCGGTCAGCTGACGATGCAGTCCAACATCGCGCTGAAGCTGCGCCTGCAGGCGCCGCAGATCTTCCTGCGCCCGGCCGTCGGCCGCACCGGCGTCCTCGATTTCCTGAAGGCGCGCGATATTCTCGCCATGTCGGCCGGCGTCAAGGACGAGCTGAAATTCGCCCTCGACCGCGTTATCACGGCAAAGAACTGAGAACATTCAACCGGAGCCTTGCCTTTCGCCTTTCGCCCCGGCGCTGCGCAACCGATAGGGGCTAAGCCCGCTCCGGTTCCTCCTGCGGCAAGGCCACGAGATCGTCGGCATCGCTGTAGGTGTCGGCTGCGCGCTTCGGCTTGACCAGCGGTTCCGGCTTGACCGGACGCGAATAGAGCATGTCGGTTCCGGCCTGCAGCCCCTCGCTCACCTGCAGCACGAGCCGCTGCTCGTCACGCTTGCGGATATCCTCGCCGATGTCATAGGCTTCGGTCTCGCTGACGCCGAGCGCCTCCAGGGTGCGGCGGCCGAAGAGCAGGCCGGATTCCAGCGTTTCGCGCAGCTCGTAGTCGACGCCCTTGTGGCGCAGTTCGATCGAATGAACGCGGTCATACGAGCGGACGAAGATGCGCGCGTGCGGATAATCCGTCTGCACGAGCTCGACGATCTTGTCCGTCACCTCGCGCAGATGCGTGCTGACGACGACGATCTTCGCGCGATCGATACCGGCGGAGCGCAGCACGTCCTTGCGGGTGCCGTCGCCGAAATAGATGCGGAAACCGAAGCTTGATGCCTGGCGGATGCGGTCGGCGGAGAAGTCGATGACGGTCACGTCCCGTCCGCTGGCAAGCAGGATCTGCGCGGCGATCTGGCCGAAACGCGAGAAGCCGATCATCAGCACATCGGAGCCGGCGCCTTCGAAATCCTCGTCCAGCTCCTCCTGCGCATCACCTTTCACCAACCGCTTCGAGAGCGCCGAGCCAAGCGGCGTCAGCGCCATCGATAGCGTGACGATCGCGATCAGCATCGATGCCGTGCTGGCCGAAAACAGGCCGCCGCTGGCGCTGGCCGCACTGAACAAGACGAAGCCGAACTCCCCGCCTTGCGGCAGCAGTCCGGCAATGCGCACGGCGTCATTGTACGATGAGCCTGCCACGCGGCAGAGCGCATAGATGACGACAGCCTTGATGATCATCACGACCGGGACGGCGAGCAGGATCAGCAACCAGTTGTCCAGGATGACATCGAGCTTCAGCGACAGGCCGACGGCGATGAAGAAAATGGCGAGCAGCACGCCGCGGAAGGGCTCGATATCGGCTTCCAGCTCATGACGGTAAGAGGATTCTGCCAGCATCACGCCGGAAAGAAACGCGCCCATCGCCATTGAGAGGCCGGCAAGCTGCATCAAGGTCGCCGATCCCATGACGACGAACAGGGCGGCGGCAATCATCGCCTCGCGTGCGCCGGTGCGGGCGATCACCTGGAACAGCGGCGTCAACAGGTAGCGGCCGGCAATGACCATAGCCGCAACCGCACCGAGGGCGATGGCAAGGTCCGGCAAAGGATTTGAGGTTTCCTTCGCGCCGTCGAGAACGGTGATGAGCGCCAGCAGCGGCACGATGGCAAGATCCTGCAGCAGCAGCATGGAGAACGAGCGCTGGCCGTATTTCGTGTTGACGTCGCCTTGTTGCTCCAGGATCTGCATTGCAAAGGCCGTGGAGGAGAGCGCCAGGCCGAAACCGACGATGATGCTGCCCTTCCAGCCGGCAATATTGCCGAGATAGGCGGCAAGCGTCAGAGCCAAGCCGCTCAGGATGACCTGCGCCGTGCCGAGGCCGAAAATATCGCGCCGCATCTGCCAAAGCCGCGATGGCTTGAGCTCAAGGCCGATGATGAACAAGAGGAAGACGACGCCCAGTTCCGCAACCGCAAGCACGGCCTCGCTATCGCCGATGCCATGCAGGATCGGCCCGATCACGACGCCTGCCGCCAGGTAGCCGAGCACTGTGCCCAGGCCTAGCTTCTTGAAGATCGGCGCGGTGACGACAGTGCCTCCGAGCAGCATCAGGGTTTCGGTGAAGAGACTATTGGGGGCGGACATCGTCTGTTTCTTTCCGTAGAGCAGGCGGTATTGCGACACATGGCCATCGTAAACAACCAGGCGTGAAGGGATTAGAACAAGAATCGGCTTTGCCGCCCTTGATGCTTCATGTAGTGCACAATAAATGGAACGCGAAGGAAAGGCCAAATCATGACCTCAGAAATCGATTCCGCCACTCTGCTTTCCCGCGCCAGCCAGTTGATCGATCTCGCCCGGAAAGCCGGGGCGGATGCGGCCGATGCCGTCGTCGTGCGATCGCGCGCCCATTCCGTCAGCGTGCGCCTCGGCAAGGTCGAGGGCACCGAGTCCTCCGAGAGCGACGACTTCTCGCTCAGGGTCTTCGTCGGCAATCGCGTCGCCAGCGTTTCGGCCAATCCCGGCTTCGACCTGAACGCCCTTGCCGAGCGCGCCGTGGCCATGGCCAAGGTCTCGCCGGAGGATCCCTTTGCCTGTCTGGCCGATGAGGCGGATCTGGCCAAGAGCTACCCCGATCTCGAACTGTTCGACCCGACCGAGGTTTCCACGGAGCAGCTTCGCGAAGCGGCCTTGGCGACCGAAGCGGCAGCGCTCGCCATTTCCGGCGTCACCAATTCTTCCGGGGCCGGTGCTTCGGCCGGCATGGGCGGCCTGGTGCTCGTCACGTCGCATGGCTTTGCCGGCCACTATATGGGCTCGCGCTTCGGGCGCTCCGTCAGCGTGATTGCCGGCGAGGGCACCGGCATGGAGCGCGATTACGATTTTGACAGCCGCCTCTATTTCGCCGATCTGGACACGGCTGAGGAGATAGGGCGCCGCGCCGGCGAGCGTGTGGTCAAGCGCGTCAATCCGCGCCAGGTTCCGACAGACAAGAATGTCACCGTCGTTTTCGATCCGCGCGTCGCGCGCGGCTTCGTCGGCCATATCGCCGGCGCCATCAACGGTGCCTCCGTCGCCCGCAAGACCAGCTTCCTGCGCGACAAGATGGGGCAGCAGGTATTGAAGGCCGGGCTTTCGATCACCGACGATCCGTTGGTCGTGCGCGGTCCGGCTTCGCGCCCCTTCGATGGCGAAGGCGTGTCGGGCAAGCGGCTCGTCATGATCGAGGACGGCGTGCTGAAATCATGGTTCCTCTCCACCTCGGCGGCGCGCGAGATCGGCGGTGGCCTGAAGACCAACGGCCGCGGCGTGCGCGGCGGCACGGCCGTATCGCCATCCTCCACCAATCTGGCGCTGGAACCCGGCGATATATCCCCGGAAGAACTGATCCGCAGTGTCGGAACCGGCTTCTACGTCACCGAGCTGATCGGCCAGGGCGTCAACATGATCACTGGCGAATACAGCCGCGGCGCCACCGGTTTCTGGATCGAGAACGGCGAATTGACCTTCCCGGTTTCGGAGGTGACGATTGCCTCCAACCTGAAGGAGATGTTCATGCGCGTGACGCCGGCCAACGATATCGACCGCGATTTCGGCGTTGCCGCCCCGACGCTCGCTATCGAAGGCATGACGCTGGCCGGACGTTGAGGAACAAGCTGAGATTGGAAGTTGTGAATGAGCGATAGCCAGAAGGCCGGCCGGCCGAGCGATGTGGACCTGATTGTCGAGGCCGCGCTCGAGGCAGGCAGGATCGCTCTCGGCTTCTTCCGGCAATCGCCGGAGGTCTGGTGGAAGAACAACGGCCAGTCGCCCGTGAGCGCGGCCGATTTTGCCGCCAATGAAAGCCTGGCGGCCGCTCTGCGTTTGGCGCGGCCCGACTATGGCTGGCTTTCCGAGGAAACCGATGACGATGCCGAACGGTTGTCGCACGCGACCGTCTTCGTCGTCGATCCGATCGACGGCACCAGGGGCTTCCTCTCGGGATCGGATTTGTGGTGCGTCAGCGTCGCCGTCGTGACCGACGGCCGGCCGGTGGCAGGCGTCCTTTATGCCCCTGCGCTGGATGAACTCTTCGTCGCGACCGCTGGCGGCCAGGCGCTGAAGAACGGCAAGCCCATCAACGTGTCTCAAAGGCTTGGCGACGATCTTCAACGGCTGGCGACCGGCGAAGATATGCTCAAGGGGTTCGATCCCGACTTCCGCAAGACCGTCGAGCGGGTCAAACACATTCCTTCGCTCGCCTATCGCTTGGCCATGGTGGCGGATGGCAGGCTGGAGGCGACGCTCGTCAAGCGCAACTCGCACGACTGGGATCTCGCCGCTGCCGATCTCATTCTGGAGCGGGCAGGCGGAGCACTCGTGGACCTCTCGGGCGATGCCTTGCTCTATAATCGCCCGGAAGTCTCGCATGAGGAACTTTGCGGCGCCCCTGCATCGCAGCTTCCCGAATTTCTCCGCCAGCTTTCACACAGACGAGACGGTTGACCTTTCGGTCAAAATCCCTCAGATGAAGGGCGGAGGGGGACGACAGTAGAAAGAGACGAAAATGACTGATACCAGCGGCAAAAAGCAACTCCTGCACCTCGTCTTCGGCGGCGAGCTGGAAAGCCTCGAAGACGTCCAGTTTCGCAATCTCAGCGAACTCGACATCGTCGGCATGTATCCCGATTATGCGAGTGCACTGACGGCCTGGAAGTCCAAGGCGCAGCAAACCGTTGACAACGCCCACATGCGTTATTTCATCGTTCACCTGCATCGTTTGCTCGATCCGATGGAAAAAGCGGCGTCCTGAGCTGCCTAACACCGAAATTAGCGTTTGATATTCTCGTCCGGAGAGGCGTTCTCGCTTTAAAACCGGATATGAAGCAGTATCTTTGACACAATAAAAACGAAAAATCGGCCGTTTATTCGGCCGTTTGACAATCGGGATTTGGCATCGATGATGATCAGCTGGGATAGGAGTCGATCGAGATGAGCAGCCTCAGGGCGCGTCTTGCCTTGAGCGCCTATCGTCTTGGCGGCATCGCCCTTTATCCGTTTATCGGGCCGTATCTCGCCGTCCGGGCGGCGAAGGGCAAGGAAGATGGTGCGCGCAACCTGGAACGTTCCGGCTACGCGAGCGCCAACCGCCCGCAAGGACCGCTGATCTGGTTCCATGCCGCAAGCGTCGGCGAGACCTCGGCAGTCATTCCGCTGATCCGCGAAATCCGCCGCCGTGATATTCACGTCATCCTGACGACGGGCACGATCACCTCCGCCAAGGTGGCGCATGAGCGCCTCGGCGAAGAGGTGATCCATCAATACGTGCCGCTCGATCTCAAACCCGCTATCAAGCGCTTCCTGGAATACTGGCAGCCCGATTGCGCCATCTTCGCCGAATCCGAGATCTGGCCGACGACGATCACGGAGCTCGGCCGCCGTCGCATCCCGCAAATCCTCGTCAACGCCCGCATGTCGGATCGCTCCTTTGCCCGCTGGAGCAAGCATCCGTCGCTTGCCGAGGCGCTGTTCGAAAATCTTGCTTTGGTGGTCGCACAGTCAGATCTCGATGCTGAGCGTTTCCGCGATCTCGGCGCCGTGCAGGTGCTCAAGTCGGGCAACCTCAAAGTGGATACCGACGCGCCGTCTTATGACGCGCCGACGCTTGCCAGCTATATGAAGCAGATCGGCAATCGCAAGACTTGGGCCGCGGTTTCGACCTTCGAGGGCGAGGAGGGGGCTGCCGCCTCTGTCCACGCCATGCTCAAGGAGCATAACAGTCAGCTTACCATCATCGTGCCACGCCATCCCGATCGCTGTAACGCGATCGAGGCGATGCTCGTGGAGCAGGGCCTCAAGGTGGCCCGCCGAACCCGCAACGATATCCTGTCAGCGGATGTGGATGTCTTCCTCGGCGATACGATCGGCGAGATGGGGCTTTATCTGCGCATGACCGAAGTCGCCTTCATGGGCAAATCGCTGTTCAACGAGGGCGGCCAGAATCCGCTGGAGCCGGCAATGCTCGGCTGCGCGATCCTGACCGGCGGCCATGTCCAGAATTTCCGCGATGCCTATCAGGTGCTCGCCCGCCGCGGCAGCGCCCGCATGGTGCGCGATACCGAGATGCTGGCGCGGGGCGTGCATTATCTGCTGACCAACGACACGGCGCGGCGCACTATGATCGATGCCGGCTTCGTTGCCGTGCATGATATGCGCGGTGCACTGGCGGCAACCGTCAAGGGTTTGGAACCCTACATCAATCCGCTTTCGGTGAAGGCGCGGTTGATGCCGAAGACGATGGCAAACGGTTAAGAAGGAAAAGGCATGGCAGCGGTCAAGCTGGGAGCGATTGCGGGTATTCTTTTCGACAAGGACGGCACGCTGCTCGACTATGACGCGAGCTGGTTGCCGGTCAATCGCGAGCTGGCCAGAATTGCCGCCCAAGACGATCCCATTCTCGCCGATCATCTGCTTTCCGCCTGCGGCATGGATCCGATCACCGGTCACATCGTCCCCGACAGCCTGCTGGCGGCCGGCAATACCAGACAGATTTCCGAGGGCCTCGTGGCCGCCGGCTCGAAAGTGGCTGTTTCGGAGCTGGTAGGAAAGCTCGATGCACTCTTTGCGCACGCGGCGGATTTCTCCTCGCCGGTTACCGACCTCGCCTCTTTCTTTCAGAGATTGCATCAGCGAGGCTACAAACTCGGGGTGGCCTCGAGCGACAATGAACGCTCCATCCGCCAGACCGCCCGCCGCTTCGGCTTCATCGACTATCTCGATTATATCGCAGGCTACGACAGCGGTTTCGGCACCAAGCCGGAGCCGGGCATGGTACTCGGCTTCTATGCGGCAACCGGTCTTTCTCCGGCCCAGGTGGCCGTCGTCGGTGATAACAATCATGACCTCCATATGGGGCGCAATGCCGGCGTGGGCCTGACCGTCGGCGTGCTGACCGGTACCGGTTCGCGCGAGACGCTGACTGCCGCTTCCGACTATTGCCTCAACGATATTACGGAGCTGGAAAGCCTGCTCATGCCGGTCGCCCAGTTGGCGTAATCTTGGCAAAGGCTTGCTTTTTCACGCAATCTGCCCTTTCTTGCCGCCTTGCTGAAGTCGCAGGCGCGAGACGGGGTTAGAGTATGGTATCGGAAGCACCACCCTTCTGGTGGCGAAAACCGGATTGGCGTGCCTGGGGGCTCTCGCCCTTTTCCTTTCTTTATGGCCGCATTGCCGGACATCGCATGGCGCATGCCCGCCGCGCCTCCGTGCGGGTGCCGGTCATTTGCATCGGCAATTTCACTGTCGGCGGAGCCGGCAAGACGCCGACGGCGCTTGCTCTCGCCCAGGCTGCGAAAGCCAAGGGTCTGACACCGGGCTTTCTGAGCCGCGGTTATGGCGGCTCGCTCGATGTCACCACGATCGTCGATCCCGCACATCACCACGCAACGGCGGTCGGCGACGAACCGCTGCTGCTTGCCCGCGAGGCACTGACGGTCATCGCCCGTCGCCGTGCCGAAGGGGCAGAACGGCTCGTGCGTGAAGGCGCGAACCTCATCATTATGGATGACGGTTTCCAGAGCGCGCATCTCGCCATCGACTACGCCCTCGTGGTGATCGATGCCGGCCGAGGCATCGGCAACGGCTATCTCGTTCCCGCCGGCCCGGTGCGAGCGCCGCTGCGCACACAGCTTCTTTATGCCTCTGGCATATTGAAGGTCGGCGAGGGCATTGCGGCCGACCGCGTCGTGCGGCTGGCAGCGCGGGCCGGAAAGCCTTTCTTCACTGCCTCGGTCAAGGTACGTGGCCAAGAGGATCTGCGCGGCCAAAACGTCCTTGCCTTCGCCGGCATCGCCGACCCGAGCAAATTCTTCCGCACGGTTGAGGCGCTCGGGGCGAACATTGCGGTCACCCGCACTTTTGGAGATCACGAGCATCCGGGCGAGGATGAAGTGTCGGATATGCTCGACATCGCCTCCCGCGAAGGTCTGGAGATCGTCACCACATCAAAGGATTACGTCCGCTTGATCGGCCATCACGGCCGCGTCGACGAATTGCTGAGGCGTTGCAGGGTGATCGAGATCGATATGGTCTTCGAGGATCCGCAAGCGCCCGGCCTGATCATCGACAGGGCGATCGCAGCCGCCCGCGAGCGGCGTCTAGGCGAAGGAAGCAGCATAAAGACTGGCTAGAGCGCTATTGCCGTGCAATGCGGACGCGCGAAGAGAAATCAGCGCTTCTGATTGGGAAGCGCGCCGGCGCGCTTTTCGGCTTCGAGCGAGGAGATCACGTCGGCATAAGGCTCTTGGCGGGCGACGCTCCAGTAGCGCAGCTCATCCAGCGCGATGCGCTGGCCGGTCACGGCGCAAATGACATGAGAGCCGGGCATCAGGATCTGGAAATCGCCGTCGAGATAGCGAATTTTCGCCTCGCGGTTCCCATGTCCCTCGAAAAGATTCATATGCTGCCCGTCCTCGATCTCTGTCACCTGTTTGCCATACAGCGCCGGACGGGACTTTTCCAGAGCATTTCCCGGAAAAGTGCGCAGCGATTTTCCGTCTGGAATGCATGGAACACTCTACTCCCTTCGAAGCCGGCTGTCTTCAGCTGCGTCCGAAGAGCCGCTCGATGTCCGTGAGCTTCAGCTCTATATAGGTCGGCCGGCCGTGATTGCACTGGCCCGAACCCGGCGTTGCCTCCATCTGGCGCAGCAACGCGTTCATCTCCTCGGGCCGCAAGCGCCGTCCCGAGCGCACGGAACCGTGGCAGGCCATCGTCGCCGCGACATATTCGAGCTTGGCGGCAAGCCCGGAGGCCGTATCCCACTCCGCGATCTCGTCGGCCAACTGCCGGATCAGCCCTTGCGCATCGACCTCGCCGAGCAAGGCCGGCGTCTCGCGCACGGCAATCGCCCCGGGGCCAAAACGCTCGACGGCAAGACCGAGTTCGCCAAGCTCCTCTGCAAACACCATCAACCGGTCGCAATCCTCTTCCGGAAGATCGACGATCTCCGGGATCAGCAGGACCTGCGAGGACAGCCGTTTCGAGTGCAAGGCTTTACGCATCGCCTCAAATACCAGCCGCTCATGCGCAGCGTGCTGATCGACGATGACGAGGCCATTGTCCGTCTGGGCAACGATGTAATTCTCATGCAGCTGCGCCCGCGCGGCACCCAGCGGGAAGCCGGCCGCTTCTTCTGCCCGCACCGATTCAACCGGCGGGGTGGCTTCGGCGCGTGCTGTGGGCGTGATAAGTCCTTCAAAGGCAGCTTGAGACTTTTCTCCGAAACCATATCCTCCCGCGGGTGCGGGCCTCTCATAGGGGCGGGATGGCGAGGTCTCCTGCGTCCAGGGTGCAGCTGGTGGCGATGGCCGCCATCCCGGCTGGAAACCGGAACGGCCGGCGCTGAAGGCACGCAACATGCCATCCGCGCCTGTGGTCGCGGCGCGATCCCCCTCCCGTGCCAGGGCCTCGCGGACAGCGCCGATGATCAGGCCGCGCACGAGGCCGGGATCGCGGAAGCGTACGTCGGATTTCGCCGGATGCACGTTGACGTCAACCAGCGCGGGGTCGAGCGTCAGGGAGAGAACGGCGACCGGATAGCGGCCGGCGGGAATGGTTTCGGCATAGGCGCCGCGGATCGCCGACAGGATCTGCTTGTCTTGCACCGGCCTGCTGTTGACGAAAGCATATTGATGGGCCGAGTTGCCACGATTGAACGTGGGAACGCCGGCAAAGCCGGTGAGACTCACATCCTCGCGCACCGCGTCGAGCGCGATGGCATTGTCCTTGAAGTCGCTGCCGAGGATCTGCGCCATGCGGGCGAGATGATCGTCGCCGGTTGCCGGAAATTCCAGCGTCGAGCGGTCGCTGCCCGACAGCACGAAGCGCACCTGCGGGAAGGCGATTGCCATGCGCTTGACGACTTCGGTGATGGCAGCTGCTTCCGCCTTCTCGGTTTTCAGGAACTTAAGCCGGGCCGGCGTGGCGAAGAACAGGTCGCGCACCTCGACGATCGTGCCGGGATTGGCCGCTGCCGGACGCAGATGCAACACCTTGCCGCCGGCAATCGCAATCTCGGCGCCACCGGCGGCACCCGCCCTGCGGCTGGCGATCGACAGTTTCGACACGGAAGCGATGGAGGGCAGGGCCTCGCCGCGGAAGCCGAGCGTGCGGATATCGTCCAGCGTCTCGGAAATTTTCGAGGTGCAGTGTCGCCGGACCGCGAGCTCGAGGTCCGCTTCTTCCATGCCGGAGCCGTTGTCGCTCACCCGCAGCAGCGCCTTGCCGCCGCCGGCCGTCGCAATTTCGATGCGCGTCGCGCCGGCATCCAGCGCGTTTTCGATCAATTCCTTTGCGGCGCTCGCCGGGCGCTCGATGACTTCGCCGGCGGCGATCTGGTTGATCAGGGTTTCGGAAAGTTGCTTGATGGCCATGTTGTCATTCTCGTGGATTCGCGGCGGCGAGGGAAGAGGAAAGGCGGTCCGGCCGTTCTCATCCACGCGTTTCCACCCCGGACTTTGTTAAGGAATTTAATCAATGTTTAAGGGAATGATGACAGGTTGCGAGGCAATAAACTTGAAATGACTGCAGGTGGCGCGCCTCGTGCACGCTGAGGGCTCTTGATGGCAGGTTGGCGGCCATCAACTTCCACGAGCTAAGTTCCATCTGTTTCAAGTGCCCAGGCCAACATGATATTTTCATAAATTTGCCCTGCAGAGCGAGCGGCGCCCTGCCGATTTGCCATGCTGTGAAACTGGTTGAGTGTAGGAATCGAACGAATGACTGCCGAGATTGAGAAGGCAGCTTTGGCAATGATGACGGAAGATCTACCTTCCGGCAGCGTTCTGCACCCGATGTTCTTCGACGCTCTCTGTGACGGACTTTCCAGCGCCTTCTTTGCCTACGACAAGAACGATCTCCTGCTGTTTGCCAGCCGCCAGGTTCTGAACTTCTTTCCAATCCAGCCCGAGTTCCTGCAATCCTCGACGCGATTGCGCGATTTCCTGGGCGCGGTCTTCGATAGCGGTGTGCTGAGCCAGGGAAATCAAGGCAAATCTCCGGCCAACCGTGACGGCTGGATCTCGCAACGCATCGCCTCGCATTGGCGTGAGCGCGTCGAGATGACCGAACATTTCGTCGACGATCGTCGGATCCGCATCATCAATCGGCGGCTTTCGTCCGGGATCGGCTTCTGCATCCTCTCCGACGTCTCGGAAATGAAGAAGCGCGAAGAGCAGTGGCGCATCGACATGGAGCGGGTGCAGCTCACGGAAGATATTCTCGACAACTTGCCTTTCCCGCTTTTCGTCAAGGACCAGAACATGGTCTACGTCGCGGTCAACAGAGCATTTTGCGATAAATTCCAGACCGCGGCAGACGAGGTTCGCGGTCGCAAGGGCGTCGATCTGTTCTCTACTGACCTTGCCCATCGTTTCGACGAGAGCGACCGGCACGTCATCGACACCGGAGAGATGTCGATTTCGCGCCAGCGCCAGATCGCCCGTGATGGCGTCGAGCGCGATATCGTGACGCGCAAGCAACGCATCGGCAAGCCCGGCCGCTATTTCCTGGTCGGCACCATGCAGGACCTGCCGAAGGCCGGAGCCGATTTCGACGAGTTTGCGCTGGCGTCGCACATCAAGGAAAACGGCGACCGATCCTATCGGCGCGCCTATGTTCCGATGGCTGCCCTGCAGACCATTTCGCGTCGTCCCGCCGCGATGGAGACCTTCGCTCCGGAGAATTTCAGCGGTCGCAAGATTCTCGTCGTCACGTCAGATTTTGCCGCCGAGACGGCGGCGCTGAAGACTCTCGGCACATATGGTTTCGACGCCTGTGTCGTCCACGACGAGAACGAGGAGGCCGCGTTTCTGGATGTGGCAAGCGCCCACGACGTCAAGATCGATCTCGTCATCGTCGACAATCAGCTCGGCAAGCGCGGCATCGAGCTGGCGGAGCGGCAGAACGTGCCCGCCCTGTCGCTGGATGGCTCGCAGCTCACCACGGAGCTGCCGTTCCTGATCGCTCGCCATTTCAACCGCAATATTCGCGGCGAGCTCGGAGACGTCAAAGGAGCTGCGCTTGCGCAGGAGTGGCGGCACGGAAGCGGCGAAGACCGCCGCGTGCAGGTTGTGGTCGCCGAAGACAACGACATCAATCAGATCGTCTTCGCGCAGATCCTCGAAGGTCTCGGATATAGCCATGTCATTGCCGCCAGCGGCGATGACGCCGTGCGCCTCTGGCAGGAACATCGCCCCGAACTGATCCTGATGGACATCTCGTTGCCGGGCCTGAACGGGTTCGAGGCGGCAAGATTGATCCGAGGTGCGGAAAAGGGCAGCGGCTCGCATACGCCGATCATCGGCGTGCTCACCCAGGCCTTTGAGCGCGATCGCAACGAATGCGCCGATGCCGGCATGGACGATGTCATCCTGAAACCGGTCAGTCCGGATATTATCGAGACTGTATTCCAGAAATACATGCGCAATATCCGCAAGGTACAGAGCAGGTAGATGTTACGATGATACCACATTCGGCGGCGGGTTATTGTGGGCGTCGAATAACCGTCGTCTTGCCATCCTTTGTTAAGACTTCGCCTTCATGCTTTTTCCAGGGTGGAGAAAACATCGGAACCGAATATGAAATCGGCTGAAATGCTGCTTGGGCCAGTCAGTCAGGAATCGCAGGCCTTAGCTTATACCGATCCGCTGACGGGATTGGGCAATCGCCATCGCATGCGCGAACGCACGCGCCAGCTTTCGCTCGAGCGCGCCAGCGATCCCGCGCCCTTCACCGTCGGTATTGTCAATCTGGACTCCTTTAAACCGATCAACGATCTGTTCGGCGTCGAAGCCGGGGACGAAATCCTCTGTCAGGTTGCGCATCGCCTCAAGGCATGCATTCCGGATGGGGCGGCTGTAACCCGTCATGATGGCGACGAGTTCGCCTTCGTCCTGCCCCTGGTTTTCGAGCGTCTCGGCGCCGAGAAATTCGGGCAGATGATCCGCGAGGTGCTGTCGGCTCCCTATGATCTCGGCGATCGCAACGTTCGACTATCCGCCTCCTTCGGCTTCGCCATCCATCCCTTCGGAGGCGAGGAGTTCGACGATCTCCTGAAGAACGCCGAAACGGCACTCTACCGCTCCAAGCGCCGCGGCCGCGGCCAGATCACCGTCTATTCCCGCGAGATCGCCCAGGAGATGAAGCGGGCGACGCAGCTGGAGCAGGCGTTGCGAAATGCCATCATTTCCGACGCTATCGACGTGCATTTCCAGCCGATCGTTTCGCTCGCCAACAATATGGTACTCGGTTTCGAGGCTCTTGCCCGATGGAACGATCCCGATCTCGGCTTCGTTTCTCCTGCCGTCTTCGTGCCGCTCGCCGAGGAGCGCGGCTTCATCGACGCGCTGTCCGAAACGCTTCTGCGGAAGGCGGCGGAGGCGGCGCTCTCCTGGCCGCGCGAGCTTTTCCTGTCCTTCAACTTGTCTTCGGCACAGCTGATGGATCCCGGCACCAGCAGCAGCGTCCTTGCCATTCTCGCCCGCGTCGGCCTGGATCCGCATCGCCTCGAGCTCGAAATCACCGAAACCGCTGTAATGAGCTCGGCCGAAACCGCGCATCGTATCATCGCCGATCTTCGGGCTGCCGGAGTCCGCATTTCCCTCGACGATTTCGGCACCGGTCAATCGAGCCTTGGCCGTTTGCGCGAATTCATCTTCGACAAGGTGAAGATCGATCGGGCCTTCGTCTCCCGCATGAATTCCGACAGGGCCTCCGAGCACATCATCAAGGCTGTTCTTGCCATGTGCGAAGGGCTGGAGCTGCGCGTGGTCGCTGAAGGCATCGAAGAAAATTCGGAGGCCGCGAAGCTGAGGGCGCTCGGCTGCGCGATGGGGCAGGGCTACTATTTCGGCAAGCCGGCCGATAGCGCTGCGACGCTTCGCTATCTGCAAACACATTATTTCGAACTCGGCAGCGAGCGCGAGATCGCTTGAGGCGGCAAGCATGTCCAAAGAAAGCGGCGGCCGGAAAGGGTCGCCGCTTTCTTTTTGATCAGGCTAATCCTGTTACTTGCTGGTCGACGACGTCGTCATGTTGTCGGTCGCCGGCATGGTTGTCGTTCCCTCCAAACGCGCCGCCTTTTCCGAAGCCTGCATCATAAGCGTCTTGAACTCGGGCGCCGATTTCAGCGCGGCGGCCGTTTCCGTCGTCGTCAGCTTGATTGTACCATCCTGTGCATTCTGGGTGGCGTTGATCTTGCTGAACGGCACGGCGACATTCTTCTGGCCGAGGCCGAGGAAGCCACCGACGCCGACCACGGCTGCGACGACACCGCCCTGCTTCTGCAGGATCAGGTCGTTGATGCTGCCGATACTTTCATTCTGACCATTATAGACCGACTGGCCCATATAGGTCCTGGCACTGATCTGATCCGCGGACTGCGTGGTCAGATAGCCGCCCGCCTGCTCGGTGCCCGTTGAGCCTGTTGACGCAGCGGGAGCCTGAGCCTTGGTTTGCGGCGTTGGGCTATCCGGCTTTGCGGCGCCGGGCGTCGCCGGAGCGGATTGTGTCAGCGGCGCATTGCCGCTGTTGCCTGTGCCTCCGTTCGACGGCTGTTGCGCCTGTGCGAAAGCCATCGGCGAGAGCACGGATCCAGCGGCAAAGATTGCGCCTGCAGCGACGGAGGTGAAGAGTTTCCCAGTCATCGTGAACCTACCTTTCATTCTGATGGGCATGCCTAGTGACAGGCATGCATACCAGTGCGAGTGGATTTCCTGATTACTGACCATCATCGTACCGGTCGTAAGGCAAATGGCTCAGGGAAGCTTTGGTTCCGTCAAAAGTTGCAGAAAGTCGATGTCTCGAGGTTGCAAACGGGGATAATGTTATGAGAAAACAATGCGTTGATTTACCAATGCGGTCCGAAAGTTTAAACGCGTCAGCTGCGTCGAAATATGGCTGCGCCTATTTTTACGACATATAACCTGATCGCGGCGGCGCCATCCGCATAGCGGAAATCGCCTTCGCACCCGAGCGCGAAGGCGAAGGTCAATCAAAGCTTGTAGGGCGGATCGAAGACGCCCCGGACAGTCGGGCCGAGCTCCAGAAGCGCGCCGGCCTGTGGCTGCATGGAGCGCGCTTCGTCATCGAGCCCTTCCCAAGCGGTGGTCACCGCCAACCGGTCGGCATTCTTGCCGATGAAGGCGGGGCAGGAGGGCTGCATGGCAGGCACGCGATAGCGCTCGATGCGCAGTCCGTCCGGGCTGTATTTGTCGACGAAGCCGGATCCCCAGCGAGCATTCCAGATATAGCCGTCGGCATCGCAAACCGACCCATCGAGACCGCCCGGATCTTCCATACTGTCGACCATGACGATCGGCTCGCCCGCCGGAAGCCCGGTCTCCGGATCGACGAGGACGCGCATCAGCTGGCTGACGCGCGTGTCGGTAAAATAACCGATGGTGCCATCTGGTGAAAAGCAGATCGAGTTCGGGATGCTGATCTGATCGAAGATCTTGGTGACCTTGCCGCCGGCGACATGATAGATGGCGCCCGCCTGCATCTCGGCGCGCTTGCCCATGGTGCCGATCCAGAGCGAACCGGAAACATGCGTGCGTCCATCGTTGGAACGGTTTTCCGGCTTGTCGGCCTCGATTGCCGCATAGAAGCTCAATTCGCCGCTCGCGATGTCGCGGAGGAACAGGCCTTCTTCGGTGGCGATCATCTGCCGCTCCGCATCGACGCGGGCAAGCACGCTCGCCATCATCGGCAGCTCGTGGACCTGCTTCTTGCCGGTCGGCAGATGCAGCTCATGCAACTCTTTGCCGAGGATATTGAACCACCAGACAGTGTCCGTATCGGGATCGTAGGTCGGGCCTTCTCCAAGGACGGATGAGGTATTGCAGAGAATATTTCCCTGAAAATCATGAATATCGGTCATAGATCAGGCTCCTATGGCGGCGTCATAGGCGTAAATGGTGGTCTTGGCGCGTTCGGCAACCTCTGCGGCCGTCATTCCCGGCTTGTAAAGGCTGGTTCCCAAACCGAAGGCCAGGATGCCAGCTTTGGTGTAATCGGCGAAATTCTTGTCCGAAACGCCGCCGACTGCAGCGATAACAAGCTCCGGCGGCAGAACGGCGCGAATGGCTGTGATACCGGAAGCGCCGAGCACGCCGGCGGGGAAGAATTTCAGGCCGGTAGCGCCGGCACGGGCGGCCGAAAGCGCCTCGGTCGCGGTGAAGACACCGGGCATCGTCACCATGCCCTTGTCGCGCGCGCGGCTGATCACCGCGGGCTCGACATTCGGCGTCACCAGCAGCTTGCCGCCGGCGCCGTCCAGCCTGTCGACATCTTCCACAGTCAGCACCGTGCCTGCGCCGATCAGGCAACCGGCAGGCGCCATCTTGGCAGCGATTTTGATCGAGTGAAAAGCCTCGGGCGAATTCAACGGGATTTCGATGGCAGTGAAACCGGTTTCGATCAGCGCGCCGACGATATCGGCGGTTTCCTCTGGCTTGATGCCGCGGAGAATAGCAATCAGCGGGCGCTTCATGGGCGGAAAGGGGACACGGGTTGTCATCAGCTTTTGCTTTCGTTCTTGAGCCAGATCGCTTCGGCCGCAGCGGAAAGCCCGCGACGAACGGCAGCATCGGCGTCGATGGTCTGGTAGGGGAGGGACAGGCTGCGGAACGCTTCTTCATAGAGCGTCTGCAGGCGTCCGGAGGCGACGAGCGTGATGGCGGCTCCTTGCCCGGCAGAAGACAGAGCGCCGGCGATCTCGGCGCCGATCAGCGTGCCCGAGATCAGCGCCTGCGCCCCGGCCGCCGTTGTGCCGTGGAGAAGCTGGCCGGAGCGGGCGGTGAACATCAGATTGGTGACGAGCTGCGGCTTTTCGAATGCAGCCTTGAGGGCCGCTTCGAAGGCCGTGGTGTCGGCAGGCATGTCAGCGGCGCCGGCCACGGCATGCGACAGAATGCTGTGCTTGGTGATGACGTCGAAAAGTTCGCCCGTCATGAAGGTGGAAAAGCCCGTCACCCGGCCGTCGACAACGCGCACCCATTTCGAATGCGTTCCCGGCATGCAGACGATCTGCTCGCCTTTGGCATCGGCGGCAATCGCGCCGAGCAACTGCGTTTCTTCTCCACGCATGACATCCGGAGCGTCCTTGGCTCGCTGCGCCAGGCCTGGCAAAATGCGCACGTCGCGCGACTGCCCGGGAACGACAACTGCGCCCGTGAGAATAGCTGCCAGCGATGTCGGCGTATCGATGTAGCCGGCTTCGACCCAGCCCTGGCGCGCACCTGCCATGCCGCAGACGATGACAGGAAGATCCAAGGGCGCGGAGATGGCATCCAGATGCGCCTGCAAGATATTGGCGAAGCCGGCTTGAGCTGCCGTCGTCATGCCTTCGCCGCTTCGGCGTTCCGCCAGAATATTGCCGTCTTCGCCGATCAGCCACAGCCGGAAACTGCTGGTGCCCCAGTCCACCGCGATAAATGCGGGCTTAGTCATGAGAAATGCTCCAAGTCTTTCATTAGAAAATGCCGCCATCGACGATAACGGATTGTGCCGTCATCCCGCCCGAGCAGTCGGACGCAAGGAAAAGCACGGGTCCCACAAGATCCTCGGCCTTCAGCACGCGCTTGAGGCATTGCCGCTCGATGGTTTTGGCCATGCCGTCCGCCGTCAGCCACAGCTCGAGCTGTCGCTCCGTCACGATCATGCCGGGCAAGACGGCGTTGACGCGGATGTTTTCCGGACCGAAGCGACCGGCAAAACTTTTCGTCAGCCCGATAATGCCGGATTTCGCCGCTGCATAGGAAGAAAGCGCCGGCGGGTTCATCTTGAAGACGATCGAGGAGAAATTGATGATCGATCCGCCACCGGCCGACCGCATGCCGGGTGCCGCAGCCTGCGAAACGAAAAAGACCTGCTTGAGGTTGATCGACTGGCTGTTGTCCCAATATTCCTCGGTCGTCGTGTCGATATCGTGCCGGTCGTCCCAGGCCGCGTTGTTGACGAGCACGCGGATCGCACCGAGATCGGATTCCACTGCCGCAACCGTGCTCTTGATCGTGCCGACATCGCGCAGATCGGCGTGGTAGAAGGAGACGGGATGCGCCGACTGCGACGAGAGCCTCGCGGCGAGCGCCTTGCTCGGCTCCTCCGCAATGTCGATGAAGGCGACTTTCGCGCCTTGTTGGGCGAACCCTTCGACGAGTGCTGCGCCAATGCCGGAGCCGCCGCCGGTGATCAGCACCGTACGATCCTTCAGATCGGGAAATTGCGCCTGTGTCTCAGCCAAGGTGTCTCCTCCTCGGTTTGCGAATTAGTTCCATTATTTGGAACAAAATTTGACTATGTGGAATTATCTGATTACACTTCCATCGTGTCAAGGATACCGCGCCAGTGCGAGCGATAAATGAAAGGATGTGGAGCTGAGTTCGGATAGCGAAAAGGCAGATCGCCGTCGCGAGCGGGAAACCGGCACGCTGGGAAAGCTCGTCGCACTGCTCGACCTCGTTGCGCTCGCCGAAGGTCCAATGCGCTTCACCGATATTCTTTCCCTGTCCGATCAGCCGCGGGGCACGCTGCACCGGCAATTGTCGCATCTCGTCGAAGAAGGGCTCCTGGAGGTCGATCGCGATGGGCGCTACCTCATCGGCATCAGGCTCTTGAAACTGGCCTCGCGCAGTTGGGCGCGCAACGAATTTCGCGCCGTTGCCGAGCCGCATCTGCGACGCCTGCAGGAGGTCACCGGCGAAACCGTGCATCTTGGCGTCCTGCGCGGTTCGGAAGTGATCTATCTCGACAAGGTCGAGGGCCGGCAGTCCGTCCGCATGTATTCCCAGATCGGCAACGCGTCCCCGGCGTACTGCACCGGCGTCGGCAAGGCAGCCCTCTCTGCGCTCGACGATGCCAAACTTGCCGAGCGGATCGCCGACCTCGAATTTCGACCCTATACCGAGCACACGCTGCGGAGCGCCGCTGAATTGCTCGCGGATATCCGCGACATCAGAGTGCGGGGCTATGCATTCGATCGGGAAGAGCATGAGAGCGGCATATGCTGCGTTGCCGCGCCGATCTGCTCCGATGGCGATCACATGCTGGCGGGTGTCTCGGTAACCGGTCCCGCCTATCGTGTCACGTCGGGGAAACTGCAGGATTGGGCGCCCCTGGTGGTCGCAACTGCCGATTCGATTATGACTGATATGCGCAATCGGATGGGTCCGAAGCGATAATCCGGTGCCCGTTTGCCGCAGCCATCACATGAAATTCGTCAATTTATCGCTGTTCGCGCCGGACCTTAGCGAAATTGCGTATTTAACTTAAATTTGATTATTGAGATGTGCGTAAGAACTGCCATTATCCTCGCATGATTGCTGAGATCATAAAGGATTTGGCGGAATGGCAGACGGACATCGTAGTAATGAACGTTGAAGCGATCGGAATCCTGTAAATCTTATATTTGCGCAAACGCCGGTTATCCGGCGCCGGTACGATGACGTCGAGGGAAAAGGCGACAGAAGTTACTCGTTTTTTCCTCTTTTACATAAAGAAGACTAGCAAATGGCAGCATTGATGCAGGCGGGAGCGTCTCCTCGAGGCGAAGATTTTATTGAGGAAATTGGCAGGCTGAAGACACAGTTTGATGTGTTTCGTTTCATGAAGGGATTGACCGAAGCCTATCGTTGCCGGGCCTTCATGGTCGTCAACCTGCCGCCGATCACCTCCTTCGAATTGCAGAGCAATACCGTGATCAACAATTGGCCGGCAGAGCTTCTTTCGACCTACGATCAGGAGGGATTGCTGCCAACCAGCCCCGTGCTGCAGCGTCTGCGCCGCACCACGCTGCCCTTTGTCTATGACCTGGCGCTGGCCCCGAACCGCGAGGCGAGCAAATCCCAGCTCGTCATCGCCTTGTTCGAGAAGTTTCGCATGACGCGCTTCATCTGCCTGCCGACCCATGATGCATCCGGCATGCGTGGCGCGGTCTCCCTGGCCGGCGATCGCGAACCCTTTTCGCCCGAGGAGATCAAGGATCTTTGCTACGTTGCGATCCACGTTTATGACCGGCTTGCGGAGATCCGCAGCATGGATGTGCGGGTCGTCGATGCGCTCACGGATCGCGAGATCGATTGTCTCAACTGGACCGCGGCGGGCAAGACCAGTGCCGAGATCGCCGAAATCCTTGCGCTCTCGGAGCACACCGTCAATCACTACCTGAATCGAGCGACCAAGAAACTCGACACCGTCAACCGCACGCAGGCCGTCGCCAAGGCCTTGCGGGTGGGATTGATCAAGTAGCAGCCTTTCCGGCCGATAGCTTCGCTGGCGTCTTAATGGCAGAGCCCGATGATCGAGATTCGAGCAGCTTTGTGCCCGAATCTGGCATGTTGCGCATAAAATATGCGGAAGCGCCGCTCTGCGGCTGACAGGTCAAGTGGGCCGACTGCCGCCAGATGATTGAAATGCATCGATTTTCGCGGTCCTGTGAAAAGTGGCACGCTTCCTGCTTCTTAAGTGGCAGAAGTCCGGAGGGGACTTTGATAACAGCGCCGAACAACGTGCGCGGATCAAATGACCGTCGCCGATGCCCTTGTCGAAGTTTTTTCGGCGAAAAGTATCGGCGGCGGTTGTTGCTTATTTGGCACGCCGGCCGAGATCAGTGGCGCTCACTGGGCGATTTTCGCATTCTTGCCTTATTCCTTTCGGCTGCCTGCCCTATGTCCGCCCGCGAAAACGTCCTTCCCGTTTGGGAGAGTGTTGCGGCTGGTAGGGTCATAGACCCGGCGGACCTGCCGGCCGCAACCAAGACGCTTTTTAACGACTGCGCCGAATTTCGTTTGGCGAAGTCCTGCCACTCCACTATCTAAGCCAGATGGATGTCGAGAGTTTGCTGTGAATGGCGCTCTCTCGATGCAGCGCGTAGTGAGGATGGCATGGCAGACATCACCAAGGAACAGGTGCTGGAAACGTTGAAGACGGTTCGCGGCCCGGATCTCGAGCACAATATCGTCGAGCTTGGCATGGTGTCGGATGTCTTCATCTCGGACGGCAAGGTGTATTTCTCCATTACCGTCCCCGCCGAGCGAGCCAAGGATCTCGAGCCGATGCGTCTTGCGGCCGAGCGTGTGGTCAAGGACATGCCCGGTGTGAAGGGCGCCATGGTTGCTCTGACCGCCGACAAGAAAGCCGGCAGCCCGACGCCCCCTCCGCCTCCGTCGCAGGCTGCCCCTCATGCTCATGGCCATACTCATCCGCACGGTCAGCAGCAGCCGCGCGCTGCCAAGATTGGCGTTCCCGGCGTCGGCGCCATCATCGCGGTCGCTTCGGGCAAGGGCGGTGTCGGCAAGTCGACGACGGCGGCCAATCTCGCGCTCGGCTTGGTGGCCAATGGCCTGCGCGTCGGCATACTCGACGCCGACATCTACGGTCCGTCGATGCCGCGCCTGCTCAAGATCTCCGGTCGGCCGACCCAGATCGATGGCCGCATCATCAATCCCATGCAGAATTACGGCTTGAAGGTCATGTCGATGGGCTTCCTCGTCGAAGAGGAAACCGCCATGATCTGGCGCGGGCCGATGGTGCAGTCCGCACTGCTGCAGATGCTGCGCGAAGTCGCCTGGGGCGAGCTCGATGTGCTCGTCGTCGACATGCCGCCAGGCACCGGAGACGTACAGCTGACCATGGCGCAGCAGGTGCCGCTTGCCGGCGCGGTCATCGTTTCGACGCCGCAGGATCTGGCGCTCATCGATGCCCGCAAGGGGCTGAACATGTTCCGCAAGGTCGAGGTTCCCGTCCTCGGCATCGTCGAGAACATGAGCTATTTCATCGCTCCGGACACTGGCACCCGCTACGACATTTTCGGCCATGGCGGTGCGCGCAAGGAGGCCGAGCGGCTCGGCATCCCCTTCCTCGGCGAGGTGCCGTTGACCATGGGTATCCGCGAGAGCTCGGATGCGGGAACGCCGCTGGTTGCGGTCGAGCCGAACGGCGTCGTCGCCGGTATCTACCGCGAGATCGCCGCCAAGGTTTGGAAGCAAATAGCCGATACGCCGCAGCGTTCTGCCCCCTCGATCGTGTTTGAATAATTCACGGCACCTTGTCTGCTTTCTGTATAGCGACGGATTGTCTTGCCTGTATCCTGTGCTATGACTTCGCCGGATTGTGAAATCTGCGGTGAAAGCGCACGGTAAAGGGGTTGTGACTTGATTCTTTGCGAGCTTTGCTGCATATGCGCCGCCGGCGTGGAGCTGGTCGGTTATTTCCGATGATTGCCCTCCGCCGAATGGTGGTTCCGTTTCGTCCGGTCAGGCGGCTTCGCCGGGACGGACAATTGATTGGTACAGCAGCGCAGTGCAACGTGGACACGGATTCCCGGCCGGCCCGGCGGGATAAGGCCGGGGTTTTATGAGCTTTTTTCGTTGGTCATTGTTGGGATCGCGGCAGGCGTCCGTAACGCGCTTCGGCCGTCGTTCCGTCTACGCCGCGGGAGCGCGCAGTTGATCACTGCCTATTGCTCAGATTCCAAGCAGCTTGAGCTTCCCGATCTCTCGGCCGCGGCCCGATTGCCCGACAACGCCGTCTGGATCGACATGGTCGAGCCGTCCCGCGAGGAAGAAGCCAACATTGAGCGCCTGCTTGGGCTCGAAGTGCCGACGCGCGAAGACATGAAGGATATCGAGCCGTCGAGCCGCCTCTATATCGAGAACGGCTCGGTTTTCCTGACCGGCTCGTTGCTGTGGAAGGCCGATACCAATCTGCCGATGCTGACCGATGTCGCCTTCATCCTGACGGGAGATCGGCTGGTCACCATTCGCTACGCACGGCCGAAATCCTTCGCGTTGTTCATTGCAGCGCTGCAGCGAATTCCGCAGGAGCGGCGCACGGGCGTGGCGCTCCTTGCCAAGCTGCTCGAAACGATCGTCGACCGTACTGCCGAGGTTCTTGAACAGGCCGCCGCCAGCATCGATATATTGTCGGTGCATGTCTTCGGCGATCGCTTGAAGAAGATCCGCCGTCCGTCGAATTATCTGGAAGAAAAGCTCAAGGACATTGCTGGCTATCACCGTACGATCAGCAAGGTACGTGACAGCCTGAGTTCCCTGTCCCGGCTGCTGACCTTCCTTTCTACCATCCCCGCAATGCAGCAGGACACCGAGGCCAGGGAGCTCTGCCGCAATGTGTCGCGGGATGTTCAGTCTCTGTCGGAGCATGCCTCTTTCGTCGCAGGCAACATCACTTTCCTGCTGGATGCATCGCTCGGGCTGATCAATATCGAGCAGAACGCCATCATCAAGATCTTCTCGATCGCTTCCGTGGTGTTTCTGCCGCCGACGCTCGTGGCGTCCGTTTATGGCATGAATTTCGAGCGTATGCCCGAACTGCATTTCGCTTACGGCTACCCGGCTTCGTTGACGCTGATGGTCGTATCCGCCGTCGTCCCGTTTTTCTTTTTTCGCTGGAAAGGCTGGCTCTGAGAGTCTAGTGATCCTGAATGTCTAACGAAACCAATCATTCTCCCGACGGGACAATGAACGCTCGTAAGCTTGCCTACCTAGCCCTCGGTTCGATCGGTGTGGTGTATGGCGATATCGGTACGAGCCCCCTCTATGCCTTTCGCGAAGCGCTGAAACCGGTGGCTGCCGACGGGCTGACCCGCGGCGAAGTCATCAGCGTCATCTCGCTGATGTTCTGGACGCTGACGATCATCGTCACCATCAAGTATGTCCTTTTTCTGCTCCGCGCAGACAACGACGGCGAAGGCGGCACGTTGTCGCTGCTGGCCCTGTTGATGAAGACGGCGAATGGCCATACTGCCATTCTGATGCTGTTAGGCCTGCTGGGCGCGGCACTTTTCCTTGGCGACGCCATGATCACGCCGGCGCTTTCGGTTCTTTCGGCAGTCGAAGGTCTGAAACTCGTCACACCGCAACTGTCGGACTATATCGTGCCTATATCGGTCGCGATCATGGCGCTGCTTTTCGCGATCCAGTCGCACGGCACCGGCGCGGTCGCCCGCTTCTTCGGCCCGATCACCGCCCTCTGGTTCATCGTCATGGGCGTTGCGGGCATCATGCACATTTCCGATGACTACAGCATTCTGGCAGCGCTCAATCCCTGGTATGCGGTCAGCTTTCTCTTGCGTGAAGGTTTTCTGGGCGTCGTCGTGCTTGGTGCGGTGTTCCTGACCGTGACGGGTGCGGAAGCGCTCTATGCCGACCTCGGCCATTTCGGTCGCCGCCCGATCCAGTGGGCGTGGTTCGTGCTGGTGTTCCCGTCGCTGACCCTAAACTATTTCGGCCAAGGCGCCCTGGTGCTGCGCCAGCCCGAAGCCATGTCCGATCCGTTCTTCCTGATGTATCCGCATTGGGCGATCCTGCCGGTGGTCATTCTCGCCACGCTCGCGACGATCATCGCCAGCCAGGCCGTCATCACGGGTGCCTTCTCGCTCACGCGCCAAGCCATCCATCTCGGCTTCCTGCCGCGCATGGAAATCCTGTTTACCTCCGAAACCAACACCGGCCAGATCTTCCTGCCGTCGGTCAACACCGTGCTGTTCTTCGGCGTCATCTTCCTGGTGCTAAGTTTCAAGACCTCGGATGCCCTGGCGACGGCCTATGGTATTTCGGTCACCGGCGCGATGGTTGTCACCTCGATCATGGCCTTCGAATTCGTCCGTGTTCGCTGGAACTGGTCGCTGCCGATGGCGGCCGCCGTGCTAACGCCGCTGGTATTGCTGGAATTCGTCTTCCTCGGCGCCAACCTGCTGAAGATCCACGACGGCGGCTACGTTCCGGTGACGATCGCAACGGCCTTCACCGTCATCATGTGGACCTGGCGCCGCGGCACCAGGATCCTGATGGAAAAGACGCGTCACACCGATATTCCGCTGTCGTCCTTCGTCAGCTCGATCGAGCGCAAGAGTGATCATTCTCCCGCGCATGTGCCGGGCACCGCGATCTTCCTGACCAGCGATCCGGAATCGGCACCCGCCGCGCTGCTGCACAATCTGAAGCACAACCACGTTCTGCACGACAAGAACGTCATCCTGACGATCCGCACCACCAACAAGCCGCGTGTCGTCCAGGAGGATCGCTATTCGGTCGAGAAGGTTTCCGAACGCTTCTCACGCGTCGAACTGCGCTTTGGCTTCATGGAATCGCAGAACGTCTCGCAGGCATTGGCGACCCTTCGCAAGACTGGCCTGAAGTTCGACATTATGTCGACCTCCTTCTATCTGGGCCGCCGCAAGCTGGTGCCGGATGCGAAGTCTGGCATGCCGCATTGGCAAGACCGGCTCTACATCGCACTCGCCAATGCCGCGACGGATCCCTCCGACTACTTCCGCCTGCCGGCCAACCGCGTGGTGGAACTGGGCTCGCACGTCATCATCTGAGGCGGGTGCTATCGTTGTTTGTTGGAAGGCTCGGCGGATATCCGCCGAGCCTTTCCTCTGTTTAGGCCTGCCACGTTCGTGACACGTCTTCACCCGAATTAACCATCCATCAAGGTTAATGGGAGATTATTCCGGCTCCTGGTTTCGAGTGCCGTTTGGAGTTCGGTGTTGTCTCGTTCGCGTCATGTCAGTCGAAAATTGCGGTTTCTGCCGCAAAACTGGACGTCTCCAGCCGTTTTCGGGCTTTGCGCATGGCTGATCTTTCCATCGCCCGCGGCCTATGGAGATCTTGCCGGTCTGCTTGCGGGCATAGACAGGCAAGGGGCCAACTGGCGCATGGTGATGACCAATTCGCCGGCCGGTTCCACCCACCAGGCGGAACTCGCCTTCGGTGATGCAAGTGCGGCCGCAGCCATCGGCGATGGCGGCCTGCTGTTGCCGGATGGAAGCCGCGTCGCTTTCCAGTCCGAACGGAAGGGCAGCGATCCCAGGCCGGATGAGGAGCGCATCAACCGTCAGGCAACGAAGGGCCGGGTGGTTGCCGTCGCGCCGATGCTGCCGCCGAAGGATTTTTCCGCCGGTTCCGTACTGCAGCGTAACAGCATGCTGCTTCGTCCCGAATCCGAGACCGGCGAGCGTACCGCTTTCCTGAAGCCGAAGTTGGGCGGCAAGGAGATCCAGATTGCCACTGCCTTCTACAAGAAGCAGCCGCCGAAGCCGGACGGCAGCGTACCGGCCTACCTGGCTAACCTCGTTACCAATCAGAATGCCGATATTCTTGCGGCCGCCTATGCGCCGCCGACGCCGGACTACGCCCGGACCTCTCCCTTTGATTCCATCCTTGCCAAGGATCAGGACGGTGAAGGTCGTTTCGTGCCGCAGATCGGGCCGAAGGATCATTCCTGGGCCGCCAATGTCCTGCCACCCTCGGTGTTCTCCTCGGATGAGCAGCAATGTCTCGCGACAGGCATTTATTTCGAGGCGCGCGGGGAATCGGTGAAGGGGCAGGCAGCCGTTGCCCAGGTTATTCTCAATCGCGTCCGCAACCCGGCCTATCCCAAGACCATTTGCGGTGTCGTCTATCAGAATGAGGATTGGCACAATGCCTGCCAGTTTTCCTTTGCCTGCGACAACGTCAAGGAGCGGGTCAACTCGCCGGAGCACTGGCGTATCGCACGCCAGGTCGCCATGGCGGTTACCGCCGGCAAGATCTGGTTGCCCGAAGTCGGCTCAGCCACAAATTATCATGCTGTCTATGTCAGGCCGAATTGGGCGGCCGAAATGGTGAAGGTCGGCCGCATAGGCATGCACATCTTCTATAGGACCTATGGCGGCGGCTGGAGCTGAACCGTCCGGGCTTGCAGATTTCGACCTTTCGAACGCCCCGGTGGCTGACAAAAAAGCCGCAGCAACGCGTGGGCTGAAGAGGATTCTTCGGCTCAGTTTTCGCCTCTGATGGTTCTTTCAATTTAACGTCATGATTTAATTGGGCTAATTTATGGCTGGACAGATGCCGTCTACGCCTTGACTATGCTTTTTGCTAAAACTATGTTGCGCGCGACTTCAAAACGGGCCGAAAGGTGGCGAAACCTGCTGTTCGTTTGCGCGTTGACCGGGGATTGGGATAGCGCGCGACGGAAAGAGAGGACATCACCATGACGGATGACCGCGACAAAAGTCTGGAACAGCGGCGTGCGCAGCTGGATGCCGAATTGGCAAGCAAGCGCGCTGCGATGAGAGAGGATGAAGACGGGGAGGTTCGCGCCGAGGAAAGCCGTAAAGGCTATGCTCAGGCGATGAAGCTTTCCAGTGAATTCATAGCCGCTATCATCGTAGGTGCTGTTCTGGGCTACGTCTTCGATCGTTTTGTCGGTACGGCGCCGTGGGGCATGATTATCTTGCTGCTGCTCGGATTCTGTGCCGGTGTACTGAATGTGCTGCGTTCCGCAGGCAAGGTGGCGACACCGGCGCTCGAGGAACGTCGCTCGGACAAGAAATGAGCGGAAACAACGCTGCGGCGCTGTTTCCAAGTGAGAGGCATCCGCTCGCTCGAGCGGAAAAATGAAAGAGAACAAGCGGTGGCAAACGGACCTACCCATCAGTTCCTGATCTTCAAGATTATCCCGATCGATATCGGCGGAATTGATTTTTCGTTCACCAATGCCTCCCTGTTCATGGTCGCCTCTGCAGTGATCTCGGCCGGCTTCCTCTATTATGCCTGCGCACCGCGCAGCGTTATCCCGAGCCGCTCGCAGTCGGTTGCGGAAATGGCCTATGAGTTCATCGCCTCGATGCTGAAAGAAGGGGCGGGAACGAAGGGAATGAAGTTCTTCCCGTTGGTCTTCTCGCTCTTCATGTTCGTGCTGACGGCAAACCTGCTCGGCATGGTTCCCTATTTCTATACCGTCACCAGCCAGATCATCGTCACCTTCGCACTGGCGCTGCTGGTTATCCTGACGGTCATTCTCTACGGCTTCATCAAGCACGGCTTTGGCTTCCTCAAGTTGTTCGTGCCGCATGGTGTTCCGGGCATTCTTCTGCCGCTGGTGGTGGTGATTGAAATCATCTCCTTCCTGTCCCGGCCGATTTCGCTCTCCGTTCGTCTTTTCGCCAACATGCTGGCTGGTCATATCACGCTGAAGGTGTTCGCAGGCTTTGTCGCCTCGCTTGGAGCCCTCGGCGCGCTCGGCATCGGTGGCGCAATTCTTCCCCTCATCATGACCGTCGCCCTAACCGGTCTCGAGTTCCTTGTCGCCTTTCTCCAGGCCTACGTCTTCGCGGTACTGACTTGCATGTACCTCAACGACGCAGTTCACCCGGGTGGCCACTAAGGATAAAGACATTGGCGTCTAAGGGCGTCAGTCATTCACCGCACAACCATTTCAAAGGAGTTCAACATGGACGCGGAAGCAGCAAAGTTCATCGGCGCAGGTTTGGCTTGCTTTGGTATGGCCGGCACGGCTCTTGGCCTCGGCAATATCTTCGGCAGCTACCTGTCCGGCGCACTGCGCAATCCGTCTGCCGCTGACAGCCAGTTCGGCCGTCTGGTATTCGGCTTCGCCGTTACGGAAGCTCTGGGCATCTTCTCGCTGCTCATCGCTCTCCTCCTGCTCTTCGCCGTCTGATATCAGCGGCGTCATAGATCACGGTTCGCGGGTAGCGAGCCGTGATTCTTTGTATTTGCAGACCACCTGGAGGTGAGCATGTTTGTGACCCCGGCATATGCTGACGAAGCACCGCCGGCCGCCGGTGCGGTGCACACGGCAACGGGTGCGCCGAATGAAGGCCATCACGCCGGCGTTTTCCCGCCGTTCGACCATACGACGTATCCGTCACAGCTGCTTTGGCTGGTGATCACCTTCGTTATCTTCTACGTGGCCATGCAGAAGATCGTCATTCCGCGCGTTGGCAATATTCTGGAGAGCCGGCATGACCGTATCGCCCAGGATATCCAGGAAGCCTCTCATTTGAAGGCTGAGGCCGATGCAGCCGTGGCGACCTACGAAAGCGAATTGGCCGCTGCACGCGCCAAGGCAAATTCAATCGGCGCGACCGCTCGCGATGCTGCCAAGGTAAAGGCTGAGGAAGATCGTAAGACCATCGAAGCAAGCCTTTCCGAAAAGCTCAAGGCCGCTGAAGCTCGCATCGCCGAGATCAAGGCGAAGGCATTTGGCGATGTCGGCGCGATTGCGGAAGAAACGGCTTCGGCCGTTGTCGAGCAGCTCGTTGGCAATGTCGCTGGCAAGGCAGATGTCGCATCGGCCGTTGCTGCAGCATCCGCGAAGCAGGAGGGTTGATCCATGACATTCGGTCTTGACGAAACTTTCTTCGCTTTTGTTGCTCTCATCATCTTCCTTGGCCTGATCGTCTATCTCAAGGTTCCGGGCATGATGGCAAAGTCGCTGGACGACCGCGCCGACCAGATCCGCAACGAACTGGCGGAAGCCAAGCGCCTGCGCGAAGAGGCCCAGCACCTGTTGGCCGAATACCAACGCAAGCGCAAGGAAGCGGAGGCAGAGGCAGCGAATATCGTTGCTGCCGCAGAGCGCGAAGCTGAGATGCTGACGACTGAAGCCCGCAAGAAGACAGAGGAATTCGTCGCCAACCGCACGGCTCTGTCAGAGCAGAAGATCAAGCAGGCTGAAGCCGATGCGATGAAGGCGGTTCGTTCCGCAGCCGTCGATCTGGCGATCGCAGCTGCTGAGACCGTGCTTGCGAAGAAGGCTGATGGAAGCGTTCAATCCGGTCTCTTCAACGACGCAGTCAATGAAGTGAAGACCCGCCTGAACTAAGCGTGTGAGAGATCATGCTTCGAAAGCCCCGCCTCGGCGGGGTTTTTTGTTTTCGCATGCTGCCTTTTGGCGTTTGACGAAGGGGCTTCGCACGCGTAGATCCCGTCATGGGGTTGGGGGCGGTAGATGCAGGCATCGAACGATCTGGGACCATTTCGCGAGGGCGACAGCGTCCTGCGGCCGGTTCGCCCATGGACAGCGAGCATTCACGCTTTGCTGGCCGCCCTGCGGCGGCATGGATTTGCTGCGGCGCCTCTGCCTCAGGGATTTGATGAGGTCTGGGAGAGGGTAGCCTATCTGCCCGGGACGACCGGCGACCTCGACGACAATGAAGAAATGCGCTCCGAACGGGCTCTGCGATCTGCAGCATCGCTCCTTCGGCGTTACCACGATTGCTCCAGGCTGCCTCTGCGCGACCTCGCGGTCGATGGCCTATGGCAATTGCCGGCCCGCGCGCCGGCGGAGGTCATCTGCCACGGGGATTTCGCACCCTACAATGTCGTTTTGAACGATGGCGAGGTGACCGGCATCATCGATTTCGAGACGGCTCATCCTGGCCCGCGATGCTGGGATCTGGCCTATGCCGTCTATCGCTGGGCGCCGTTGTCCTCGGAGAGCCGCGTGGAGGGTCTGAGCAGGCTGGATGATCAGATCCGGCGCGCCCGCATCCTTCTCGATGCCTATGGCTTGCCCGTCGCCGAACGCAGCCTCATGCCGGACACCATCATCGCGCGATTGGAAGCACTGCTGACCTTCATGGAGCAAGAGGCGGCCCGCGGTGTCGAGAGATATCGCCGTGACTTGCAGGACGGGCACGATAACATTTACCGTCTCGACATTGCCTATGTGTCGAAATGGTCGCCGGAGATCATTGCGGGGCTCTGCGAATGAGGCGCTGCCTCAGGCGCTGTCCTTCTTCAGAGGGCGAAAGCTCATGCGATGCAGGGAGCAGGGGCCATGCTGGGCGATGCCGGCGCGATGCCGGGCAGTACCATAGCCGGCATGCGCTGCGAAACCATAATCGGGAAACACAATGCCCGCGCGCGTCATCATCCGGTCGCGCGTCACCTTGGCGACGATCGAAGCGGCGGCGATCGAGAAGGAGCGTGCGTCACCCTTGACCACGGCCTTTCCGGGGCAGGCGAGACCAGCGGGCACATCGAGGCCATCGGTCAGCACATAGCTTGCCGGCATCGCCAGGCTGCAAATCGCACGGCGCATCGCATCGAGGCTTGCTTTGCGGATGTCGGTCCTATCGATGCTGGTGGCGCTTGAGGAGGCGATGGACACCGTCGCCGTTGCGAGAATTTCGGTAAACAGCGCTTCTCGCTTGGCGGCGGTCAGCTGCTTCGAATCGTTTAATCCCTGCGGAATACGGTCGGGATCGAGGATAACCGCCGCTGCCACGACAGGCCCCGCGAGCGGCCCGCGGCCAGCCTCGTCGGCACCGGCAACCGGCCAATGGCCGGCGCGTCGGGCGATCAGCTCCAGCTCGAAGGTCGGAACGATCGGCCCCTCGTCAAAGAGCATGGGAGAATCGGGTGATGTGCGGCGTGGCATGCGGCGAAGCTCGCACACCACCCGATCTCCTGCAAGCCCCCGGTGGATCAGAGCGGCGAACCAGGGGGCTTTTCCGGCGGGTACAGGGAAAACCCGCGAGGAAGGTCAGAGCATGTCGCGCAAAAGCGTGCAGCGGTTTTGCGATGACGACATGCGAGAAATCAAAGACCTAAAGCGCAAGAAGCGAATCTGAAAAATCGCGATGCGCTTTAGAGCAGCGACAGCTGGACGCCGCTGCCGTCGGGCGGCACGAACATGTCGTCGCGCAATGCAATGTTGCGCCTCACAAGCTCGAGCCGCCGCGTCGCCATTTCGAAGCGTCGGCTGATCTGCCAGGCATAGGGTCCGGCACCCTTCATGCGTTTGCCGAATTCGGCATCGTAATCCTTGCCGCCGCGCATCGAGCGGATCAGCGACATGACGTGGCGATAGCGGTCCGGATAGTGCTGCAGCAGCCAGTCGCGAAACAGCGGGCTTACCTCCAGCGGCAGCCGCAGGATCACATAGCTTGCCTCCTGCGCGCCGGCGGCCTTGCCGGCATCGAGGATACGTTCGATCTCATGGTCGTTGAGAGCAGGAATGATCGGCGCCACCATGATCGAGGTTCGGATGCCCGCCTCGTTCAGGGCCTGGATCGCCTCCAGCCGCCGCGGCGGCGTCGCAGCACGCGGTTCCATGGCGCGCGCCAGCTTGCGGTCGAGCGTCGTCACCGACAATCCCACCCGCACCAGGTTCTTGGCAGCCATCTCCTTCAGGATGTCGATATCGCGCATGACCAGCGCCGATTTGGTGACGATGGCAACCGGATGGTTCGCCCTGTTCAGCACCTCGAGAATCTGGCGCATGATCCGCCATTCCTTCTCGATCGGCTGATAGGGGTCCGTATTGGTGCCGATGGCGATGACGCGCGGCTTGTAGCCGGGCTTTGCCAACTCGCGTTCCAACAGCTTCGCCGCATCCGGCTTGGCAAATAGCTTCGATTCGAAATCGAGCCCCGCAGACAGGCCCATATAGGCATGCGTCGGCCGCGCGAAGCAGTAGATGCAGCCATGCTCGCAGCCGCGATAAGGGTTGATGGATCGGTCGAAAGGAATATCGGGCGATTCGTTGCGCGTGATTGCGGTGCGCGGCTTTTCCACCTGCACCTCGGTCTTGAACGGCGGGAGCTCCTCCCAGTTTTGCCAGCCGTCGTCGATGGCTTCGCGCTGCTGCGGTTCGAACCGGCCGCTCGGATTCAATCCGGCGCCGCGCCCGCGTCGGCGTTCGGCCTCGACCCTGAGGCCGGCATCGGCGATCAAGGCGTTGGCAACGTCTGCCGTATTGGCAGGCGCAAATGCGGCCTGCCCTGCAAGGGACTGCTCGTTCATCGGTAGCTCCAGGGCGATTCATGCCATTGCATGCCGCGTCTAAGATGATTAAATTCCTATCCGACAAACGAGAACATTGCAAGAACAAAATCTCGAACCAAGCGGCTGCGGCGCAACATCCTCCGAGATTTAAGGTGGCCGTGGAGGCGCTTCATATCCGTCCATAAGCCCTCGCTCAAACAGTCGGGGTGACGGCTTATACGCTGGCAATAAATTGTGCGTCGCTCTATAAATGGGCAATGTTGACGGTAATCATCGAATGCCAGGATCACGAACCCGAGCTGGCGCAGACATTGGCGGCATTGGTGGCAGGCGCGGTCGAGGGGCTGGTCAGCGATGTGGTCGTGCTCGATCACGGCAGCAGCGACGGCACGTCGCAGGTCGCGGATGCAGCGGGATGTCGCTTCCATTCGCAATGGGATATCGAGGACATATTGCGTTCGGCGCGTGGCGAATGGCTGCTGCTGGTCGAGCCGGGCGCGCGGCCGCAGGCGGGCTGGATCGATGAGATCGCCGAATATGTCTCTCTGAACAAGGTCCCGGCGCGATTCACCGCTTCACGAGGCTATCGCCGGCCCCTCCTGCAGAGAATCGGCCGCAGCACTCCGCCGCTGGAACTCGGCCTGTTGCTTTCCAAACATCAGGCTATCTCCGTCGCCAGAAGCGGCATGCGGCTGGCGGAGTTCGCCAAGGGACAGAAGGGACGGCGGCTTTCAAGCGAGCTCATTCCCTCCTGGGTGGCGCGCGCGGCACGGTAAGGCGCCTTGCCCGATCCGAGATTTCATTTGAAAAGTTACAAATAGCTGCGATAATTCTTCTGTGGCGGCACCTTTCGCGTGTCGCGTCAGGCAACCGACCATGAAATGCCGATATGCGGCGGAATAGGTCAGCAAAACACTCCTTGTCTGCCGGGATACCGGCGAAAGGAGGTGCGTCATGAAACGCACGATGCTCACACGCCTCGCGGCAATGGTCCTTGTAGCAACAGCAATCCTTTACCCCGGCGTAGCCGCTTCCCAGGCGATACTCGCTTGCGCCAAGCGTGTCGATATCGTTGTCTTCCTCAGAGACCACCTCTCGGAACGGCTTTCGGCCGTCGGTAAGCTCGATCCCAACACGATCGTTGAAATCTATGCTGCCGATAGTGGCAACTGGACGCTGATGCTCAGCGACGCTTCCGGCCGTAGCTGCATCATCCTCAGCGGCGAGGGCTGGGAATCAATTCCTGTTTTGCCGGGGGAGAAGGCATAGCGTCCTGGTAAGCATTGCGAACCAGCGAGGCCTACTTGGGGCCGGCGCCGCGCCTCAGATGCTCGTCAAGGCGCGGCATGATCTCAACAAAATTGCAGGGCATGTGGCGATAGTCGAGCTGCGCCTTGAGGATGCCGTCCCAGGCATCCTTGCAAGCGCCGGGGGAGCCCGGCAGCACGAAGATGAAGGTGGCGTTGGCGACGCCGCCGGTTGCCCGCGACTGGATCGTCGCCGTGCCGATCTTGTCGTAGGAGATGCGATGAAAAACCTCGGAAAAGCCGTCCATGCGTTTTTCGAACAGAGGCTCCAGCGCCTCGGGCGTGACATCGCGGCCGGTAAAGCCCGTCCCGCCGGTGGTGATTACGACGTCGATGGCATCGTCCTTCGTCCAGGCTTCCACCTGCGCGCGGATGCGCTCCTTGTCGTCGGAAACGATGGCGCGGGCGGCAAGCCTGTGGCCGGCGTCCGCGATGCGCGCAACCAGCGTGTCGCCGGATTTGTCGTCGGCCAGCGTGCGCGTATCGGAAACGGTCAGCACGGCGATGCCGACGGGAATGAAGGATCTTTCACTGACTGAACCTGCCATCATACGTCTCCCGCAATCGTCTCCGTCACCTGGAAATACCAGTCCGGCTTCAGTCCGTGAAGCGAAGCGGCCGCTTCCTTTGCCTGTTCGACGTCAACGAAGATGCCGAAGCATGTCGCGCCGGAGCCCGACATGCGCGTCACGATCGGAGACTGGCTTTCGATCAGGCCGGAAAGCACCGAAATCTCGCCGCAGATCGAGCGCGCCGGTGGTTCGAGGTCGTTGCGCAGGTTTCGGATCGTGTCGATCCATTCGCCGTATCCCTGCGGCATCTGCGATGGAAACAGCAATGGTGGATTGTCCTTGCGGACCAGCTGACGGAAGACCTCCGGCGTGGAGACGCCGACGAGCGGATTGCCGAGAACAATGGCAAAAGAGGGAAATGCCGGCAGCAACTCGATCGCCTCGCCGATTCCGCGCGCTATCAACGGCTGGCTGGCAAGGCACATCGGCACATCGGCGCCAAGTTTCAAGGCGATGGCGTTGATCTTCTCTTCCGGCAAGACGAAGCGCCAGAGCCGCATCAGCCCGCGCAACGTCGCGGCCGCATCCGCCGAGCCGCCGCCGATGCCCGAGGCGATCGGCAGGTTCTTTTCCAGATGGATATGGGCAGCGGGCGCATCGAAGCCGGACGCGTGAGCTGCCTGTCGCAGAAGATCGCGCGCTTTGAGCACGAGATTGTCGCCAGCCTCGGCGTCGGCGGAAAGAAGCGGGCCGAAGCGTCCGGATAGACTGAATTCATCATGCTCGTCTGCGCGAAAGCCAAGGCGGTCGCCGTGACGGGTAAAGCTCACCAGCATGTCGAGCAAATGATAGCCGTCGGCGCGGCGACCGGTGACATGCAGCGCAAGATTGATCTTTGCGGGCGCCTCCTCCGTGAGGTCGAATTCGCCCGTTGCCAAGATCGCGTTCATGAGAAGTTTTAGGACTTCTTGTCGACCGGAGCCGGCGCTTTCGAATCAGGCGCGGGAGCCGGCACCGGATCGGGCTGCTTGCTCTTGTCGACGGTCTTCGGGTCGGTGTCGAGCGCAGGCAGGCCCTTCTCGATCTTTTCCTTGATCTTCGGGATCTCGGCTTCTTCCGGCTTCGAGGCCAAGGCCCGGTTCCACTGGTAAACGGCTTCCAGCTTGCGGTTGACGCGCCAGTAGGCATCGCCGAGGTGGTCGTTGATCGTGGGGTCGCCGGCCTTGAGCTGCGCTGCTCGCTCCAGCTCGTTCACCGCGTCGTCGAAGCGGTTGAGACGGAAATAGGCCCAGCCGAGCGAATCGACGATGTAGCCGTCATCCGGCTTCAGATCGACGGCCTTGCGGATCATGTCGAGACCCTGGTCGAGGTTCATGTTCATGTCGACCCAGGAATAGCCGAGATAGTTCAGCACCTGCGGCTGATCCGGGTTCAGCTCGAGGGCCTTCTTGAAGTTTGGCTCGGCCTCGGGCCACTTCTTCAGCCGCTCGTAGGCGATGCCGCGCTGGAAGAACACGGCCCAGTCGCTGCGCCTCGGCGCGGGGCCGATGATCTGCACGGCCTTGTCGTAGTTCTCGGCCATGGCCTGGAAGTCCTTGGCATCGGAAAGGACGCTGCCATAGGCGAGATAGCTGCGGACATCGTTGGGATCGGAATCGATCAGCGCCTTCAGATGCTTGCGCGCATCGTCGACCTTGCCGGATTGGGCGAGCGCAAGGCCGAGCTGAAGCTCGGAGATGCGGGCCATCGGCGAATTGTCCGGCACTTTCTTGTAGAAGGCGATGGCGCGATCGGTCTGTTCCTGCTTTTCGGCCAGCCCGCCGAGCAGAACCAGCGTATCGGCAGCCTTCGGGTCCAGCGAATTGGCAATCTGCAGGTAGAGCGAGACGACATCTTCGGCGCCGTCGCGGTTCAGCGCCGCGCCGATGCTAAAGAGCACTGCGGCTGCCCCTTCGCTGGCGTTGGTCACCTGCTGGTCGGGCGTATCGCCCTTGCTGATGCTCGCACGGAGCGCATTGAGCGGCGCATAATTGCTGACGAGATTGTCGCCGACCGAAATCGCGTCGAGGGCCTTCTGCTTGTCGCCGGCCTTGGCTTCAAGGCGTGCGAGCGCCATGACGGCGCGCATGAAGGTGTCCGGAGCGGTGGCGCCGCCGGTCTTATCGAGGACCGCGTCGTTCAGGTGCGAGCGCGCCGATTTATTATCGCCGATCGTCAGGGCGATGGCGGCGGCATGATAGTTCTTGAAGATGTTGAACCAGTCAGGGCCCTTCATCTTGTCGACCATCGAGATCGCTTCCTTGCCGCGGCCGGCGCCGGCGCGGGCCCAGGCCGAAAGCAGGTTGGTCATCATCCGGTCGAGATCGTTCGGACCGTTATATTTCAGGATGTCCTGCGCTGCCCGGTATTCGTGGCGGCGAATGGCGTCCATGCCGCGCACGATCGTGGTGACGCGCTCGACGGAGGGATCGCTTTTCAGCTCGTTGGCGTATTTGACGCCCTCCTCGAGATTGCCGTTCAAAAGCAGCGAGATCATCAGCCGCTGACGAATTTCCGGATTGCCCGGGTCGATCATCAGCGCCTTCTTGTAGAGCGCGATGGCAGTATCGTAGTCGTGATCGACATCGGCCGTGCGGGCAGCCAGGAAAGCCCCTGCGAAAGTATCGACACTATCCGGATCGAAGGCAACCGGGGCGCTGACCTCCGGCTTTGCCGGCTTGTCCTCAGCCCGCGCGACACTCAGGGCGGACACCGAAAGGACCGCCGCCAAGGCTACGCCCGAGAGGAAACGGATGGCAAGTCTTTGCCGCATTAGAAAGCCTTTCATCGAGGGACGGCCAGCGAAGTCGCCGGCGGCATAACGCATTCGTGTCAACTGATTCACAACAGGATGGCTTTTTTGAAGCGGCCCTGCAACAAATTCGGGCGCCGCTATCAATTAACGCGTTCGATGCAGAAATCGATCACTTCCAGAAGTGCCGATTTCCAGGGCGTTTCCGGCAATGGTGCCAAGGCGTCGCGGGCGATGGTGCCGTAGTGGACGGCACGGGCTATCGTGTCGGCCAGCGCGCCGTATTTCGTGATCAGCCCGAGGGCCTTTTCGAGATTCTCGTCGCTGTTGTTGCCGGATTCGATGGCGTCGCGCCAGAAGGCGCGCTCCTTCTCGGTGCCGCGGCGATAGGCGAGGATCACCGGAAGCGTGATCTTGCCTTCGCGGAAATCGTCGCCGACATTCTTGCCAAGATCGGCAGCCTTGCCGCCGTAATCGAGCGCATCGTCGACGAGCTGGAAGGCGAGGCCGAGATTGGTGCCGTAGGATTTCAGCGCATTGCGCTCGGCTTTGCCGGCATTGGCGACGATCGGGCCGACCTCGGCCGCGGCGGCAAAAAGCGCTGCGGTCTTGGCGCGAATGACCGAGAGATAATCGTCCTCAGTCGTTTCCATGTTCTTGGAAACCGAGAGCTGAAGCACCTCGCCCTCGGCGATGACGCAGGCGGCCGACGACAATACGTCGAGCGCTTCGAGCGAGCCGACTTCCACCATCATGCGGAAGGCCTGGCCGAGCAGGAAGTCGCCGACCAGAACGCTTGCCTGGTTGCCCCAGATCATGCGGGCGGTGGACCTGCCGCGACGCAGATCGCTTTCATCGACCACATCGTCATGTAGCAGCGTAGCCGTGTGCAGGAATTCGACAGATGTCGCGAGTTTGATATGATTGTCGCCCTGATAGCCGTAAAGTGCGGCGGAAGCGATAGTCAGCATCGGCCGCAGGCGCTTGCCGCCGGAGGAGATGAGATGCTCCGCAACCTCGGGGATCATCTGCACATCGGAGCCGGCCTTCGACAGGATGAGCTGATTGACGCGTTCCATGTCCGCCTTGGTCAGATCCACCAATGGCTTGATGGATGCCAGTTTATTCTTGCTTTCTTCCAGCGGTATCACGACGCCCAACGATCCGGACTCCTGTTCATTTTCTGCAAAGCACAATAAGAAGGGGCGAAACAAGCGGCAAGAGGCGAAATGTCTCGTCGCATAAATTTGACAGGAATTCTAAGGCTTATGCACGAGCTGATCCGCACCAACGACCCGGTCATCCTCTCATTTGCGGAGAGTCTGATGAAGGATGCTGGGATTCACTGCTTCGTTGCGGATCAGGCCATGAGCATCCTTGAGGGCTCGCTCGGCATGCTGCCGCGCCGTTTTCTGGTGGAAGAAGCGCGCGCTGATCAGGCGCGGCGTATCCTCATCGATGCCGGTCTCGGCGACGAGTTGCGCCCGGCGAAGACTTGAGATCCGCCATGGTCGTCAGCCCCTCCGAAACGATAGATGCCTTCCATCGCGGCGCCTTCCATGTCGTCCAGCCGAAGGGCAGGGGGCATCGTTCGGGCATGGATGCCATGCTGCTCGCAGCGCTCGTGGCGGACGAGCGCACGATCAGGGTCGCCGATCTCGGCGCGGGAGCAGGGGCGGCTGGAATGGCAGTAGCGTCCAGGCTCGCTCGTGCGGAGGTCGTACTTTTCGAACGTTCGCCCGATATGGCTGAGTTCGCCCGCAAAAGTCTTTTGCTGTCGGAAAATGCCCGTTTCGCCGAGCGTGTCTCAGTTATCGAGGCCGACGTGACGCTGACCGGCAAGGATCGCAACGAGGCGGGCCTGGTCGACGACAGCTTCCATCACGTCATCATGAACCCGCCTTTCAACGACGCCAGCGACCGGCTGACGCCCGATGCGCTGAAGGCCGAGGCGCATGCCATGACCGAGGGGCTGTTCGAGCGCTGGATACGCACGGCGGGCGCCATCATGATCCCCGGCGGCCAGCTTTCGCTGATTGCACGACCGGAATCGATCGGCGAGATCATCGCCGCCTGCGGCCGACGCTTCGGCGGTATCGAGATTACATCGATCCATCCGCGCGAAGGCGAAAATGCGGTGCGCATTCTGGTGACGGCGATCAAGGGGTCGAGGGCGAGATTGGTGCTGCGCGCGCCGTTGACGATGCACGGCGAAGGAACGCATAAATTCACCGATTTCGTCGATGACATGAACAATGGCCGCGCCCCATATCCGCGCCGATAGCGTCCTGCCCACATAAATCCAGACGTGAAATGCGATCCGCAATGTTGCGTTTGCCGTTTCCATGCATACATCACGGAGCAGCAAATATCATGATTCAGGGATGACGAATGGTTGGGTTCTTGAGACGTATGCTTCCGAAGCGCTTCCGCAAGGAACGAGTGATCGTACCCGTCGTTCGTCTGAGCGGCGTCATCTCGTCCGGCGGCGGCCCGCTGCGACAATCGCTGAATCTGGCGGGCGTATCCCAGGCGCTTGAAAAGGCCTTCGAGATAAAGGCCGCGCCAGCCGTTGCCATCGTCGTCAACTCGCCGGGGGGCTCTCCGGTGCAGTCCCGGATGATCTACAATCGCATTCGCGATCTTGCCGCCGAGAAAAAGAAGAAGGTTCTGGTCTTCGTCGAGGATGTCGCTGCATCCGGCGGCTATATGATTGCACTGGCAGGCGATGAGATCATTGCCGACGCCACCTCCATTGTCGGTTCGATCGGCGTCGTCTCCGGCGGCTTCGGTTTTCCGGAACTGTTGAAGAAGATTGGCGTCGAGCGCCGCGTCTATACCGCTGGCGAGAACAAGGTGATTCTCGATCCGTTCAAGCCGGAGAAAGAGAAGGACATTGAATATCTGAAGAGCCTGCAGCTCGAGATCCACAAGGTCTTCATCGACATGGTGCGCGAACGTCGGGCGGGAAAGCTGACATCGGACGAAACCGTGTTCTCCGGTCTGTTCTGGACGGGCGGACGCGGGCTGGAGCTCGGCCTAATCGATGGCCTCGGCGATATGCGTCAGGAATTGAGGAAGCGTTTCGGCGACAAGGTCAAGCTTACGCTGGTCACCACCCCTCGCAGCCTTTTCGGCCGCAAGGCTCCGGGCATTTCGCTTGGCGGCATGGACGGTCTCGGCGCCGGTCTTGCGTCCGGGCTTGCGGAAGCGGCAGAGGAAAAGGCATTGTGGGGAAGGTACGGATTGTAATCGGGAGCGCTGGGTAATGCCCCAGATCATCTTCTTCATCATCGCCGTCGGCGGCATCTGGTTCTTGTATCGGCGCTTCGTGCGCGATGCCCAAAAGCTCGCCGAAAAATCCCGCCGCGCCGAAACGGAACGCCGCACCGGTGCCATGGGAACGCTGGTTAAGGATCCGAAGACCGGCGAGTATCATGTGAAGCGCGACGACGAGTGAGCATTTGCAGCCGCCGCGGGGCGGACAACGGCTAGGCGACAGTTTGCGCGCCGAAGTCTTGACCCTTTCGTCCCGCCGTGGCACCTGTCCGCCAAACAACTCGCTAGCAGAAGAAATCAGCTCTCATGACTGCCAACGTGCCCGACCATATGAACCCGAAGCGCTCCTTTCAGGCGCTGATTCTGACGCTGCACAATTACTGGGCCGACAAGGGTTGCGCGGTTCTGCAGCCCTACGACATGGAAGTCGGCGCCGGCACGTTCCATCCCGCGACCACGCTGCGTGCGCTGGGTCCGAAGCCTTGGCGAGCCGCCTATGTCCAGCCGTCCCGCCGCCCATCCGATGGCCGCTATGGCGAGAACCCGAACCGCCTGCAGCACTATTATCAGTATCAGGTCATCCTGAAGCCCAATCCGCCGAACCTGCAGGAGCTTTATCTTGGTTCGCTGAAGGCGATCGGTCTCGATCCGCTTCTGCACGATATCCGCTTCGTCGAGGACGACTGGGAAAGCCCGACGCTCGGCGCATGGGGCCTCGGCTGGGAATGCTGGTGCGACGGCATGGAAGTCTCGCAGTTCACCTATTTCCAGCAGGTCTGCGGCATCGAATGCGCGCCGGTCGCCGGCGAGCTGACCTATGGTCTGGAGCGTCTGGCGACTTACGTTCAGGGTGTCGACAGCGTCTACGATCTGAACTTCAACGGCCTCGAAGGCGAAGACAAGATCACCTACGGCGATGTCTTCCTGCAGGCCGAGCAGGAATATTCCAGGCATAATTTCGAATATGCCAATACCGAGATGCTGCATCGCCATTTCATCGATGCCGAGAAGGAATGCCTGGCCTTGCTGGCAGCCGGCGCCCCCGGCGACAGCGATAACCGGCGCCTGCACAAGTGCGTCTTCCCGGCCTACGACCAGTGCATCAAGGCGAGCCACGTCTTCAACCTGCTCGACGCCCGCGGCGTCATTTCGGTGACGGAACGCCAGAGCTACATCCTGCGCGTGCGCACGCTGGCCAAGGCCTGCGGCGAGGCCTTCTTGCTGACGGATGCCGGCGGCATCAACTGGAACCAGCAGGCCGCCTGAGTCTGAAATGCGGCCGAAGAGGGCGGCGTGTTCGCGCTCCCTAAAGCCATGATGATGTCTGGCAATTCCGGCACGGCTTTCCCCGGGATTGGGCTAAGCTGGCCTGATCTTGCTTCTGTTGTCGCTAAAGCCGGGTGACATTGCCGGCAAATCTGCCTAGTGTCCCCATGGTTGCAGTCGCCATGGGGATTCGAGATGTTTATTCTTCTAGCGATTATAGTGCTGGCCGCGCTCTATGTCGTCTTCATCTATAACGGGCTCGTTCGCGCACGCCAGGTCGCGGAAGAAGCGTGGTCCGGTATCGACGTGCAGCTGAAGCGTCGCGCCGATCTCATTCCCAATCTGGTAGAGACCGTCAAAGGCTATGCCGGCCATGAGAACAAGACGCTGGTCGAGGTCACACAGGCGCGGGCTGCCGCCCAGGCTGTGCCCGCTGGCGACGTTGCCGGTCGCGCCGCCGCCGAGGGCATTCTCAGCCAGGCGCTCGGTCGTCTGATGGTCGTGTCCGAAGCCTATCCGGACCTGAAGGCCAACACGGGCTTCGTCGAGCTGCAGCAATCGCTGGAGACGACCGAAAACGAGATCCAGATGTCGCGCCGTTACTACAACGGTGCCGCACGCGATCTGAACGTCAAGGTCGAGACCTTCCCCAACAATCTCATCGCCGGCCCCTTCGGCTTCGTCAAGAAAGCCTATTTCGAGATCACCAACGAAGCGGATCGCGCCGTTCCCGCGGTAAAGTTCTGAGATTTCCGCTATCGGTTTTTCATGCAAGGCGGTAAAGGATGCCGACCGCCGGCCATCGGCCGTTTTCCTGACTGACCAAAGAGAATGATGATGGGTAGAGCCAAACTCACGATTATCCCGCCGGGCAAGCCTTTGACCGGGCGCGCCATGCCGCCGGGATCGAAGTCGATCACCAACCGCGCGCTCCTGCTGGCAGGCCTCGCCAAGGGCACGAGCCGCCTGACCGGCGCGCTGAAGAGCGACGATACCCGCTATATGGCCGAAGCGCTGCGCGCCATGGGCGTTGTCATCGACGAACCCGACGACACGACCTTCATCGTGACCGGCAGCGGCAAGCTGAAGGCGCCTGCGGCTCCTCTCTTTCTCGGCAATGCCGGAACGGCGACACGCTTCCTGACGGCGGCTGCAGCACTGGTAGACGGCAAAGTCATCGTCGATGGCGATGAGCACATGCGCAAGCGGCCGATCGGCCCGCTCGTTGACGCGCTGCGCTCGCTCGGCATCGATGCTTCGGCTGAAACCGGCTGCCCGCCTGTGACCGTTAACGGCACCGGCCGTTTCGAGGCAAGCCGCGTGCAGATCGATGGCGGCCTCTCCAGCCAGTATGTTTCGGCGCTGCTGATGATGGCTGCCGGCGGCGACCGCGCTGTCGATGTCGAGCTGCTCGGCGAGCATATCGGCGCCCTGGGTTACATCGATCTGACGGTTGCGGCAATGCGTGCTTTCGGCGCCAAGGTCGAGCGCGTGAGCCCAGTCGCCTGGCGCGTCGAGCCCACCGGCTATCATGCCGCTGATTTCCTGATCGAGCCGGATGCCTCTGCCGCGACCTATCTCTGGGCTGCTGAAGTGCTGAGCGGCGGCAAGATCGATCTTGGCACCCCGGCCGAACAGTTCTCGCAGCCGGATGCGAAAGCTTATGATCTGATTTCGAAGTTCCCGCATCTTCCGGCCGTCATCGACGGCTCGCAGATGCAGGATGCCATCCCGACGCTTGCCGTCCTTGCCGCTTTCAACGAAACGCCGGTACGCTTCGTCGGCATCGAGAACCTGCGCGTCAAGGAATGCGATCGTATCCGCGCACTGTCGAGCGGCCTGTCGCGCATTGTTCCGAACCTCGGCACGGAAGAGGGCGATGATCTGATCGTCGCTTCCGATCCGAGCTTGGCCGGCAAGATCCTGCCGGCCGAGATCGATAGCTTCGCCGACCATCGCATCGCCATGAGCTTTGCCCTTGCCGGCCTGAAGATCGGCGGCATCACCATTCTCGATCCCGATTGCGTTGCCAAGACCTTCCCGGCCTATTGGGATGTGCTGGCGTCGCTCGGCGTCGCCTACGAAGACTGACGTTCTGCCATCCCAAAGAGGGGCGGGGCGCGGAAGCATCTTGACGTGAAGCGGCGCCCGCAACGGCGCCGCGTATCTCTTGGGGGAGTGATGACACGGCTTTGCGGGTTCTTCCTGGCCTTGTGCCTGCTGCTTTGCGCAACGGCGGTAACTGCGGCCGAGATCATCACCAATTTCGATCAGGCGATCGCCCTGCACCGCGACGGTTCCATGCGGGTGGTCGAGACGATCTCCGTGAATGCCGAAGGACGTGATATCCGTCGCGGCATCTTCCGCGATTTCCCGCTGACAATGACCGATGCCAACGGCCGTCAGATCCTGGTGGATTTCAAGGTCGTCTCCGTCGAACGCGACGGCCAGCCGGAGGATTGGCGCACCGAGCGCATCAGCGGCGGCGAGCGCATCTATATCGGCAACGCCGATCGTGTCCTGAACCCAGGCCCGCATACGTTCCGCATTACCTATGACACCAATCGTCAGATGCGCTATTTCGACGATCATGACGAGCTTTACTGGAACGTGACAGGCAATGGCTGGCTGTTCCCGATCATGAATGCCAAGGCTTTGGTCACATTGCCCGATGGCGTGCAGCCGCAACAACTTGCCTTTTTTACCGGCCCACTCGGCGCGCAAGGTAAGAATGCTAACGCCAGCACTCAGCGTAATACGGCCACCTTCGTCACAACCCGCCCGCTTGATCGTGCCGAAGGCCTGACGATCGCCATCAAGCTTGCCAAGGGAGCGATCGCGCCGCCGAGCGGCAGCCAGCAATGGAGCTGGTTTCTCCGGGATCATCTCGACACGAGCATTGCCATCGGCGGGTTGATCGTATTGTTCGTCTATTACCTGCGAAGCTGGATTGCGGTCGGCCGTGATCCTTCGCCCGGCGTCATGGTTCCGCGCTGGGATCCGCCCGAAGGCATTTCCCCGGCGCTGGTCAACTATATCGACAATAAAGGCTTCGCCAGCTCGAGCTGGACGGCGTTTTCGGCAACGGCAATCGATCTTGCCGTGCGCGGCTATGTCATTCTCGATGACCTGAAGGGAAAGGTGGTCATCCGCCCCACGGGCAAGGCGGGTAGCGATCTGGGCGGCGGTGACAAGGTGCTGATGCAGGCCGTTGGTCCATTCTCGCCGCTTGTCATCGACAGGGAAAACGGCGAGGCGGTGCAGCAACTCGGCTCGAAGTTCCGCAGCGCCATCGAGCGCGATCATCGCGGCGAATATTACAAGGCCAATTCAATTTATGTCATCGCCGGCATCGCGCTATCGGTTCTCATCCTGGCCTCCATCGTCATATTCGGCCGCCTGCACGAGAATGCGTTGCCGCTCATCTTCGTACCTGGATTTCTGTCGATATTCGTCACGATTTTCGCGAGTTCGATTGGCCGCAGGTTCCGCAGGCACAGCGCCAGCCTCGCACAGCGCATTTTTTCCGTGCTGGTCTTTGCCTTCTTCGGCTTCGTTTTTGTCTCGATTGCCGTTAGCGGCTTTGCCGCGGCCGTCATGCCGCTATGGGAAGCGGGCTTGTTGCCGCTGGTGGCCGGCATCGTCGGCATTTTCGCGCTCAACGTCGTCTTCTATTTCCTGATGGGTGCGCCGACGCCGCTCGGGCGCAAGATGATGGATGGCATCGCCGGCCTCAGGCAATATCTGACGCTCGCCGAACGCGACCGTATGAACATGCAGGGCGCTCCGCAGATGTCGCCGCAGCATTTCGAAAAGCTGCTGCCCTATGCGGTCGCGCTCGGCGTCGAAAAGCCCTGGTCGAGCGCCTTCGAGACATGGCTCGCGACGGCTGCCGGTGCGACTGCGGCCGCTGCCTATGCGCCGATCTGGTATTCGGGCGATTTCCGCCCGGGCAGCATCGGCGGAACGATCGGTGATTTCTCTTCCTCAATGGCCTCCACCATCGCCTCGACGATTCCCGCGCCCGTCTCGAGTTCCTCCTCGGCCTTCTCAGGTGG
>NZ_JARWKZ010000038.1:0-59681 GCF_050577975.1 Rhizobium sp. BR 315
CGATCATGGATGAAAGTAAAGTCGATCACCGCATCGATCTTGCGAAGCAGATGATCTCTCGGCACCAGGCTGTCGAGCGTCACCATCTCGAGAGCCGTCTGTTCGGCACAAGGTTTCTTCAACATGTCCCATTGAATCAAAAACCTCCGGCCAAAGCCAGAGGTTTGTCAGCAGTCTGAGCCCGCCATCCGGCGGGCTTTTGTCGTTCATGCTCAGAAGATCCGCCTCAGGCAGACTTGTTCAACCATGCCTGGATGACAGGCACGTCGGCATCGTCAAACTCATGACCGGCAGGCGCCGTCGCAAGCTCGACCTTGGCGCCGCCTTCACGCAAGCGCTCGGCCAACGGCTGAGCGTAAGGGCCATATAGATCCTTCTCGCCAGCAACAACGAGTACTTCCGCGTCTGACATATCAGCCGCCGGCGGATTTTCGAGAGCGGTCATGGAGCGCAGCAGCACGGCGCGGCGGATGACGTGCGGGTGCAGCGAAAGCATGGCGTTCAGCAGGTTGGCGCCGTTCGAATAGCCGATATAGACGATGCGGTCCGGATCGAGCCCGTAGGCATGGATCGCGCCATCGATGAAGGCGGCGAAGACTTCGGCCTCGCTGGCGATATCGGCCTGATCGAAGGACATCGGCCCGTTGCGACGGAACCAACGCGGCGCACCTTCCTCGAGTGCACGGCCGCGCACCGTGAGCAATGTTGCGCCGGCGTCGATCTTGTGGGCGACCGGCAGCATCGTCGTTTCGTTGGCGCCGGAGCCGTGCAGCAGAATGAAGATATTGCCGTTCGGCTGCTCGGGTGTGAAGAAGCGATGGATAAAGGGCAGATCGCGATAGATGACGCGCGGTTCGCCGGGCATGGAGAACTGCGGCAACACCACGTTCAACTCGGCCAGAAGTGCCGGACTGTCGCTTGGGGCAAAGAGGCGCGTGCCAAGCGTCGCCTCGTCCTCATCGATTAGCATGCCCGGTGCGTCCGTGGCGAGTTCGAACAGGATGCCGCCGGGCTCGCGGACGTAGAGCGAGCGGAAATATTTGCGGTCATGCATCGCCGTCGGCCAGGAATTGATCGCCTGCAGCGCGGTGCGAACCGACTGCAACTCGGCATCATCGGTAGCACGAAAGGCGACATGATCGACCGTGCCAGTGCCCGGCGCGCTTGCCCAGAAGCCACGCGCATCCCGGATATCGAGGATGTCGCCCGGTGCCGAGACGAGCCGGCTGACCGCTCCGGTGGTAGCCAGCGGCCGGTAGTCGAAGTGATCGATCAGGATCGCCTGTGTTTCCTCGGGCGTTTCGCTGAACAGCGTTGCGCCGCGGATGCGGGCAATGGCGTGTTCCTGCGGAATGGTGTCGACCGTCCACGGAGCCGCCGCCTGCAAGGTCGTGGTTCCCACGAGCTTGACGATGACGCCGTCCGGATCTTTCAATCGCAGGACCGGCTCGCCGAATTCCTCGGAAGGGCCTTCCGGCTTGAGGCCGGCCGTCAGCGCGCGCGTCAGCCAGAAGCCGATGCTCGTCGGATTGATCGCGAGCGAGATTTCGCCGACCTGGCCGACGCCGGCGCGGCCGGGAGAGCCGTCTTCCCAGACGAGAAAAGTGATCAGCGAGCCGGGCGAGCCGGTGGCATCGCCGTAAAGGAGATGAAGCTGCGTAGCGTCCTCGAAGCCGCCAGTGCGCTTGACGAGGCGCAGGCCAAGGAAGCCGACGTAGAAATCAACATTCGCCTGTACCTTGCGGGTGATCAGCGTGATGTGATGGATGCCGGCGACCATGGGATGCTCCAGACTGTTATTTCATTCTGGTCACTATTTAGGCCGCGGCTATTGTTCAATGCAATGCGCAGTCCGTGGAGGCAGTGTTCACAAAAAGCGCAACGTCGTTTGTCGCGTTACGCTACTTGCCAGAATCGGTTTCGCCCATTCCGGATGTTTTTGCAGTCTTTCGCTTGGATTTTGTCTTGGGCTCAGGCGGCGACTGCGACGCTTCCTTCTCAAGACGAAGCTCACGCAGGCGAGCTGTTTTTCTCTCGCGGATCGAATGCTCGCTGGCAAGAATTTCCTTGACCGTGGAATCGAGGTGATCGGCCTTCGCTGACGGCGCCTGCTTTTTGGAGCCAAACAGGCTGTCTTTATTCGGTGGCGTCATACTGGCCTCCTGGGCTCGTATAGGTATCGGTATTGGCTTCAAGCCTAAGCTCATCGGCCACATGTACAAGACGTTAATCTCATCCTTTGGCGGTGGACGCCCTGCATTAGCGATAGAAGTCTGTCGTCGTCCGCGGCAAGAGGAGAGGAGGCCCAAAGGTAAGGCTGTTGATATTCAATCTTAAATTGCGATACCGGTCGACGTCGCCTATGCCATTTTCAGGCGAGCCGTCCAACCTTCTGATACTTTAGATGTTCCTACTTGTGAAGGGTGTGCTTATCGGATACAAATTAGCCATCGATATTTGTGAATGAGCTTTGCCTCGATGCACTCCGTGCGACATTGACGAACTTACCTCCCAAAATCGGTCGACTGCCATCCGGAGGTTACCTGGATTGGTATCTTAGTATGAGTGATTGAAAGGTCATCGTTATGAGCACAGGTACTGTAAAGTGGTTCAATGCAGCCAAGGGTTTTGGTTTCATTCAGCCCGATGATGGCGCGACGGATGTTTTCGTGCACATTTCAGCCGTTGAGCGCGCCGGCATGAGCACGCTGCGCGATGGTCAGAAGATCTCTTACGAGCTTGTCAAGGACAAGCGTTCGGGCAAGATGTCGGCTGATCAGCTGGAAGCCATGTAAGCCATTTGTTTCCGGTCTTTGTCCACGGATGTGCCGGCATAGATCGTTGAGACAATGAAGGAAGAGGCCGGGTTGACCCGGCCTTTTTGTTTTGTCCTCATCCCTGCTTCGGCAGGGCGGATAAAGCCGTTCGTCGAGATCGAAGCGTTGAGAGATGATAGGCGCTTTTTCTTGACTTTACATCAGGGGCAGCTTGAGCCAGTTCAATGCTCGCCGAGGGTGTCTTCCAGCGACTTGCGGCGATGGCCGCTGATCTCGGAGCCGGCTGTGCGCGAGAAGCTGGCGTTCCAGATCACCGCGAGAAGCGCAATGGCCGTTACGACGATGAAGGCGACTGAGAAGTCGACCATCTCGGGCTTCGCATGGCCAAGGAACTGCGTCGAGCCATGCAGAGCAAGGGCGGCGACGCAAATGCCGAGTGAAAGCATCAGCTGCTGGAAGGTCGAGTAAAAGCTGGTCGCGATGCTCATGCGGTCGCGCTCGATCTCGTCATAGGCGATCGTGTTGTAGGCCGTGAACTGGAACGACATGAAGAAGCCGCAGAAGAACAGGATCACGAAGATGACCGGCAGCGGCCAATCCGGCTTGAAGATGGCGCATAGGCCATAGCCAAGCGTGCCGATCAGGCCGAAGATGATGAGGGCAGTACGGAAGCCGAGGGTGCGCAGGATGCGAACCTGGAAGGGTTTCATTGCCATGGAGCCTAGCGCGGTCGCAATGGCGATCTGGCCGGCTGCGGCCGCCGAAAGGCCGAAGCCGAGCTGCAGCATCAAGGGGATCAGGAAGGGGTGGGCGCCCTGGCTGATGCGCGTCAGCGAACCGGCGATAACCGAGGTGCGGAAGGTTGGCACCTTCATCAGCGAGAAATCCATGATCGGCGAAGGATGCTTGCGGGCATGGCGCAGATAGGCGATGCCAAACAGAAGGCCGATCGAGATCAGGAAGATAGCGAGATAGCCTTCGCCCTCGCGGCTCGACATTTCGAAGCCGAAGAGCAGCGAACCCAGCGATATACCCGAGAGGATGAAGCCCGAGAGATCGAAGCGGCCAATGCGTGGCCCCTTCACCTCCTCGATGAACATCGTCACCAGGATAAAGCCGATGATGCCGATCGGCACGTTGATGTAGAAGATCCAGCGCCAGTCGAGATAGGTCACGAACATGCCGCCGACCGGCGGGCCGAGGATGGGGCCGATGAGCGCGGGGATCAGCAGCCAGGACATGGCATTGACCATGTCCTTGCGGGCGACGCTACGCATCAGCACGAGACGGCCGATCGGCAGCATCATCGCGCCGCCGAGACCCTGCAGCAGTCGTGCAAGGACGAGGAAGAACAGGTTTGGCGCCTGCGCGCACAGAAGCGAGCCGAGAACGAAAACCGCGATGGCGGATCGGAAGACGGTACGCGACCCGAAGCGGTCGGCGATGGCGCCGCTTGCGGGAATGAAGATTGCGAGGCTGAGAAGGTATGACGTCAGCGAGATACTCATGGCCGGCGCGCTGACGCCGAAGTCTCTTGCCATGGTCGGAAGGGCTGTTGCGAGCACGGTCGCGTCAAGCTGTTCCATGAACATCGCACTTGCTACGATAAGTGCTACTACACGAAAATTCGGTGCGGCCCGCCGGGTGGGGGCGGCCTGGAATATCTGATCCGACATTGTCGGGGATCGCTCTCGATGGTGCGGTGGGGTCCTAAGACAGAACCGCAAGTCTGGTCACGGCGCGAAGGCCTATTTGAACGGCCGCTTGTATACTCCCGCTCGGACGCGAATGCCATATCAGAAATCGCAAATCCTATTGATCGGAATGGAAAAAATGGCTCACATAAGCGTGAACGCAGCGGCAAATGAACGCGAAGTGAATGAATAGCGCAATATGGCGCTGAAATGCTCACGGTTGGTTTTGCGGCGTAAGATAATGTGCTCGTTTCGGCAGGCATTTGGATGTCAAAAGACCGGCGCCGCCGTGTGCGGCACCGGCCTGATTCATTGAGTCGACAGGCGCGCCGCTATCAGTAACCAGCCGCTAGTCCGGAGCCGGCACGGCTGTCCATGGCGCCGTTGTAGCGGGCACCACCGCCCTTGGCGATATCGCTGAGGCTCTTGCCGCCGACGAGGATGCCGGCCGATTGGCCCCAGATCGGCCAATCCTTATCGACCTGAACCGTATAGCCCATGCCGGCCAGCAGCTTGATCGTATCGGGCGAAAGCGCATGCGGCTCCATGTAGACCTTATCCGGCAGCCATTGATGATGGATGCGCGGCGCGTCGATGGCTTCCTGAATGTTCATGCCGAAATCGATGACGTTGATGATCGCCTCGAGCGTGATGGTGATGATACGCGAACCGCCCGGGCTGCCGATCACCATGAAGGGCTTGCCATCCTTGGCGATGATCGTCGGGCTCATGGAAGACAGCGGCGTCTTCTTCGGTTCGATGGCATTGGCCTCGCCCTGCACCAGGCCGTAGAGATTGGGCACGCCGGGTTTGGAGGTGAAGTCGTCCATCTCGTTGTTCAAGAGGATCCCCGTGCCGGGCGCGACAACGCCGGCGCCGAAGGAACCGTTCAGCGTGTAGGTGACGGCGACTGCGTTGCCGTCATTGTCGACGATGGAATAATGCGTGGTCTCATGGCTTTCGCCGAGGCCTTTCGGCATCAGATCCTTGGAGACGCCGGCCTTGTAGGGATCTATGCTGTCGCGGATCTTTTTGGCATAATCCTTGTCCAACAGCTTGCTGACGGGATTGTCGACGAAATCGGGATCGCCGAGCGTGGAATTGCGGTCGACGTAGGCATGGCGCATGGCTTCGACCATGAGGTGCACGGTGTCGGCCGAGCCGTAGCCGGTATAGGACAGCGGGTAGCCTTCCAATACATTGAGGATTTCGCAGATGATGACGCCGCCAGAAGAAGGTGGCGGCGAGGAGATGATCTGGTAGCCGCGATAGTCGCACTTAACCGGCTCGAGTTCGCGGACCTTGTACTGCTCGAAATCCTGGTTCGCGAGAATGCCACCCTTGTCCTGGCTTGCCTTGACGATGGCGTTGGCGACCGGCCCCTTGTAGAAACCATCCGGTCCTTGATCTGAAATGCCGGAGAGAGCGTTGCCGAGATCCGGTTGGATCAGCCTGTCACCTGTCGCGAAGGGCTTTCCGTCCGCCCTGGTGAAGATCGCGGCGGCGGCCGGATCGCGGGAAAGCCAATCCTTGTTTTCGTTCAGTTCTGCGGCATCGGCTTGGTTCAGCGTGAAGCCTTCCTTGGCGTAGCGAATGGCCGGCGCGATGAGATCCTGACGGGATTTCGTCCCGTATTTCTCGCGGGCCGTTTCGAGGCCCATGACCGAGCCCGGCACGCCGACGGCGAGATAGCCATCGGTGCTTGCGCCTTTGACGATATTGCCCTTGTCGTCGAGATACATGTCTTTCTTGGCTGCCAGCGGTGCGCGCTCGCGGAAATCGAGGAAGTCCGTCTTGCCATCCCGCATGCGGACGGTCATGAAGCCGCCGCCGCCGATATTGCCGGCGGTCGGATAGACCACCGCCAGTGCATAGCCGACGGCAACGGCCGCATCGACGGCATTGCCGCCGTTTTTCAGCACTTCGACGCCGACATCGGTGGCGAGATGCTGCGCCGTGACGACCATGCCATGTTCGGCCTCGACTGGCGGCGGCGCGGCGGCTCTGGCTGTTACGGAGAAGAGGGCAAAGGTGAGCAGGGTCACCGACGAAATCGCTCGATGGCGGAAATGGCGCATGATAATGCCTCACATTATTGGCTTGGGAACGTAGCCCATCCTTGAAATGGCGTCCCCGGCGGAAATGGCGATATCCTCAGTTGCAAATTTTCGAGGGCGCCGTTGCGATGAGAGCCGGTAACAGATGTGCAGGCTCTCACGGGGCCTGGTGCTGCCGATGTCGAATGCGCTGCGGAAGCGCGTCAAATCGAGCAGATGCGAGCGTTGGATCAATTCCATTCTTCCCGAGGCGCAAGAGCAGTTGACGACCCGGCATCTGTAATATTTCTTTTATTAGTTGAATCTATTTTAGGGCGTCTTCGGGCAAGATAGTTGTATTGCGTTGGGGGTGTTGATGACCGTGACGAGGCTTGAACGGTGGAAAAGCGAGCGCAAGACGCAGGTCAAGCCACTCGTCGTTTCTGAAAAGACGCATGTCGTTGAAATCGAGTGCGGCCATTGCAGGCGGCACTTCTTCCGATGGTCATCGATGGCTGCTGCCTATTGGCGCTGCGACGATTGCAGCGACGCCAGCCTGCTACGCGAGCCTACACAATCAGGATAGCGCGGAAGTCGTTGACGTTCGTTCCCGTCGGGCCGGGCACGAATAGATCGCCGATCGCATTGAAAGCCGTCCAGGCATCGTTGTTTGCCAGCAGCTCGGCGGGAACCAGTCCAGCCTTGCGCAATCGCGCCACGGTGCCGGCATCGGCAAAGGCGCCGGCATTGTCTTCGCTGCCGTCGATGCCGTCCGTGTCGGCAGCCATGGCGTGAATGCCGGTGTGGCCGTCGATATCGATTGCCAGCGACAACAGGAACTCCGAGTTTCGGCCACCCTTGCCTTTGCCTTTCAGGGTCACCGTCGTTTCGCCGCTGGAGAGCAGCAAGACGGGCTTGGTGAAGGGGCGATTGCGATGCAGCACCTCGCGGGCGATTGCGGCATGGACATGGGCGGCTTCGCGAGCCTCGCCCTCGATGGCGTCGGAGAGTATGGCCACTTCGATACCCGTAGCGCGAGCCACTTCGGCAGCAGCCTCCAGCGAGACGCCGGCAGATGCGATGAGATGCACTTCATTGCCAGCAAAGCGCGGGTCGTTCGGGCGCGGCGCATCCGCTTCGGCTTTCTCGATATGGGCGAGAACGGCCGGCGGCAGCTCTATGCGGTAGAGGCGGATGAGGTCGAGCGCCTCAGTGCGCGTGCCCGCGCCGGGCACGGTCGGGCCGGATGCCACCAGCGCCGGATCGTCGCCGGGGATGTCCGAGACGACGAGAGAGACGACCCTAGCCGGATAGGCCGCGGCTGCGAGCCGGCCTCCCTTGATGGTCGACAGATGCTTGCGAATGACATTCATCGTCGAAATCGGTGCGCCGGATGCGAGCAGCGCCTTGTTGACGGCGATCTCGTCGTCGAGGCTCAGCGTGCCGGCCGGCGAGGGCAGCAGGGCCGAGCCGCCGCCTGATATCAGGGCGATCACCAGATCGTCCTCCGTCAAGCCCTCAACGAGCTTCAGAAGTCGGCGGGAGGCGACGAGGCCGGCCTCGTCGGGTACGGGATGGGCGGCTTCGATGATCTCGATCTGGCGGCAGGGGGCGGAGAAACCGTAACGCGTCACCACCAGACCTTCCAGCGGGCCATCCCAGCATTGCTCCAGCGCGGCCGCCATCTGGGCGGAGCCCTTGCCGGCGCCGATGACGATCGTCCGGCCCTTCGGCTTTGCTGGCAGATTGGCGCGGATACCGGTCAGCGGATCGGCGGCGCGAACGGCTGCATCAAACAGCGAGGTCAGGAAGGCGCGAGGATCGGAAACGGTCATGTCTAGCTGCCTGTCTTGCGATGAGCGTGTAACCACTTGGTGGCTTAACTGGTTCGAAGACGCAAGGGGTTGGAACTGCAATTGTGTCCGGCACGATGAATCCCTATGTAGAGGAAAAGGGTTTCACGCTTTTATTTCAAGGATTTTCGAAATGGCCGAACTGAAAGTGAAGACGAGGCAGACGGGCGCCACCGCTACGGTCGGCCGTACCGGTTTTCCGCATGTGACGTCCGTGACCGGCGGCGAGATCGACATCGTCACCTCGCCGTCGCAGCCCGGTTTCAACCCGCTCGATCTGCTCTATTCGTCGCTGTCCGCTTGCCTCGTTCTGAGCGCCCGCATGGCGGCCAGCAGCCTCGGCGTGCTCGACAGGCTCACCGAAGTCACCGCCGTCGTAACAGGCGAAAAGGCGACCGAAGGCCTTTCCCGCGTCGAGAAGTTCAACATCGCCTTCACCATCAAGGGCGATTTTAGCGACGAGGTCCGCAACGCGATTGCCCATGCCGCCGAAGATGAGATCTGCACCGTGAGCAACACGATCCGGGGCAATCCGCAGTTTTCAACGACGATTTCGGGGTAACTTTGGAGTAGGTGGCGAGAGCCCCTCATCCGCCCTGTCGGGCACCTTCTCCCCGTTTTGACGGGGAGAAGGGGATAGCGGCGCCATCACCGTTCCCTCTTTCAGCGCTGAGTTGGCGAGGGTGCGCATTCTTCCTCCTTCTGCGCGCGGTCAGAAGAGGTCTAGGCGAGATCGCTCCCTCTCCCCGTCAAAACGGGGAGAGGGCTGGGGTGAGGGGCCTTTCGCTATTTCGCCGGAAACTCAACCCCTTCAAGATAAGGCCCAAGCTCCGGATCGATATCGATCTTCACCGCGTTATTGTAGATTGCCGTCGCGATCATGATCCCCGCGAAAGCCACGAGATTAGCAAGGGTCGGTTCGTCGTAGCGCGCCTTCAGCCGTGCCCAGACGTCTTCAGGAATGGCGTTCGAATCCCTGACGATGGTCTTGCCGAACTCGATCAGCAGTGCCTCATCCTCGGTCGGCACGATTGTCTCCGGCGTCAGGCCGGCATTGATCAGCGCGCGCCGGAAAAAGCCGACGGGGATGATCGAACGGCATTCCAGCGCGATGGCATGGCAAAGCAGCCAGACGGCGCGATCGTCCAGCGCCGGGCGCAGCTCTTCGCGCAAGGGAAACCATTCCGCATAGATGCGATGCGCCACCGGCGAATGCAGCAGAGTGCGCTTCATGTTCGTCATGCGGCCGCGCAGCTGTACCTCGCGATCGTGCTCGGCGCGCACGGCCTCCGAAGCGGTTTCGTAGTCGATCGGTGTGATATGGCTCATGTCATTCTCTCTTACTGCGCAGCTGCAGCCGTTGCCTTGAAGAAGCGGTTTTCCGGGCGCGGCAAGCCGAGGTGCTCGCGCAGTGTCGTGCCTTCGTAGTCGTGGCGGAAGATGCCGCGACGTTGAAGCTCTGGAACAACACGGGTCGTTACGTCAAGCAGGCCCTGCGGAAGGAATGGGAAGACGACGTTGAAACCGTCCGAGCCTTCCTCGTGCAACCATTGCTCCATTTCGTCGGAGATGCTTTGCGGCGTGCCGACGAAGGCGAGGCCGGCATAGCCGCCGAGGCGCTGGGCAAGCTGGCGCACGGTGAGTTTTTCGGCTTCGGCAAGGGCGATGACGCGTTCGCGGCCGCTCTTGCTGGCATTGGTCTCCGGAATCTCCGGCAGCGGGCCGTCCGGATCGAATTTGGAGGCATCGTGCCCAAGGGCAATCGAGAGGGATGCGATGGCGCTGTCGTAATGGACGAGGCTATCGAGCTTCGCGCGCTTGGCCTTTGCCTCCTGGATCGTGTCGCCGACGACGATGAAGGCGGCGGGCAGGATCTTCAGATGGTCCGGATTGCGGCCAATCGCCCTCATGCGTCCCTTGATGTCGGCAAAGATCGCCTTGCCGTCGGCAAGATTGCGGGGAGCGGCAAAGACCGCCTCCGCCGTTTCGGCAGCAAGCTGCCGGCCGGCGTCGGATTGCCCGGCCTGCACGATAACGGGCCAGCCCTGCGGCGGGCGGGCGATGTTGAGCGGGCCGCGAACGCTAAGCTCCTCGCCCTTGTGCCCAAGCACATGCATCCGCTCTGGATCGAAGAAGATGCCGCTTTCTGGATCGCGGATGAAGGCGTCATCGGCGAAGCTGTCCCAGAGGCCGGTGACGACATCGTAGAATTCGCGGGCGCGATGATAGCGCTCACCATGTTCCATATGCTCTTCCATGCCGAAGTTAAGCGCCGCATCGGGATTGGATGTCGTCACGATATTCCAGCCGGCGCGGCCGCCGCTGATGTGATCAAGCGAGGCGAAACGGCGGGCGATGTGATAGGGCAGGTCGAATGTGGTGGAGGCGGTGGCGACGAGGCCGATCCGGTCGGTGACGGCTGCCAGCGCCGAAAGCAGGGTGAAAGGCTCGAAAGAGGTAACCGTCTGGCTGCGCTTCAGGGCCTCGATCGGCATGTTGAGGACCGCCAAATGGTCAGCCATGAAGAAGGCGTCGAATTTCGCCTTTTCCAGCTCCTGTGCGAAGCTCTTGATGTGCTGGAAATTGAAGTTGGCGTCCGGATAGGCGCCGGGGTAACGCCAGGCACCGGTGTGCAGGCTGACGGGACGCATGAAGGCCCCGAGCTTCAATTGCTTCTGTTCGGTCATCGGCTCCCTCTCGAAAATCGTCAGGCTGTCACGACGTCGAAACGGCATCGCGAGCGGAATGATGCCCTACGACGTAGGCGTGCTCCTCGCGCATTCAAAGAGCCGATTTCATTTATTTGATCGCTTTCGCGGAATATTCATCCGGCCTCGGTTTCGACGCCGTTCTGTCCGGCGAAAACCTTGACCAGCCAGTCTATGAAGACGCGCACGCGCGGCGAAAGCTGCCGGCTGCGCGGATAGAGCATCGAAACAGGCGTTTGTGTCGGTGGATAGTCCTGAAGGACATGCAGCAGCTCGCCAGATCGTAACGCTTCCTCGGCGTGGTAGCGCGGAACCTGAATCAGGCCGAGGCCGAGCTTGGCCGCGGCGAAGTAGCTCTCTGCCGCATTGACGGAGATGGTCGCCGGCAGGGTGATCTCGCGGACCGCGCCGTCGATTTGGAATTCCAGCGGCAGCAGGCCGCCCGTTGCGGAGGAGCGGAAGCCGATCATGCGGTGGCCGTCAAGCCTATCCGGATGGGAGGGCATGCCGAACCGTTCGACATAGGCGGGTGCCGCTAGCGTCACTTCTTCCAGCATCGCGACGCGACGACCGATCATGTCGCTATCCTGCAGCGTGCCGACGCGCAGCACGCAGTCGATCCCCTCGCGGATCAGATCGACGAACCGGTCGCCCTCGGTGATCTGCAATTCGATATCGGGATAGGTTTCGAGGAAGGAGGGCAGGTTCGGTAGGACGAAGTGCCGGGCAAGCGTTCCGTGCACGTCGACACGCAGCACGCCCTTCGGCTTGGCGCCGGCAAAGGCGCCTTCCGCATCCTCGATGTCGGAGAGGATGCGCAGGCAGCGCTGGTAATAGGCCTCGCCGTCGAGGGTCGGGCTCACGTGCCGGGTCGTCCGCTGTAGCAGGCGCACGCCGAGGCGTGCCTCGACCTGCTTGATTGCGTCCGTCACCGTCGAGCGGGGCAGGCCGGTGTCTTCGGCGGCAAGCGTGAAGCTGCGCCGTTCCACGACCCGACAAAACACCCGCATGGCATCGAATCTGTCCATCTATCTGTTCGCTAATTTCGGATAGTGATGCCAATTAATGGCTGATTATCCGCCTTCTGAAAAGAGGCATTTTCTCCTCATCGAAACGCGCTACAGCGCAAAACAATGAAGGATGAGGAAAATGAGCAATAATTCCAACAAGGTAGCGATCGTCACCGGCGCATCCAGGGGTATCGGCGCCGCCATTGCGGAGCGTTTGGCCGAGGATGGCTTCACCGTCGTCGTCAACTATTCCGGCAGCGAGGCCGCCGCCGAGGAACTCGCTCGCAAGATCGAAGAAAAGGGCGGCAAGGCGCTGACCGCGAAAGCCGATGTTTCCGATGTCGAGGCCGTGCGCCGCATGTTCGATGCAGCCGAGGCTGCCTTCGGCGGTGTCGATGTTCTGATCAACAATGCCGGCATTATGCAGCTCGCCAAGATCGCCGATGCTGACGATGCGCATTTCGACCGCCATATCGCCATCAACCTCAAGGGTACGTTCAATACGCTGCGTGAAGCCGGCAAGCGCCTGCGCGACGGCGGCCGTATCGTCAACTTCTCGACCAGTATCGTTGGCCTCAAGCTGGAAACCTACGGCGTCTATGCCGCGACGAAGGCCGGCGTCGAGCTGCTGACCGGCATCATGGCGAAGGAACTGCGCGGCCGGTCGATCACCGTCAATGCCGTCGCTCCCGGCCCGACGGCGACGGACCTCTTCCTCAACAGCAAGAGCGATGAACTCATCGACCGCATGGCCAAGATGAACCCGCTGGAGCGCTTGGGTACGCCGCAGGACATTGCCGCTGCCGTTTCCTTCCTCGTCGGCCTGGACGGCGGCTGGGTCAACGGCCAGACGCTGCGCGCCAATGGCGGCATGATCTGAGCCAACCAGGCGGCAGGATAATGCCCGCCGCCGATCTTCCCCCATCAATCGTCAACGACAGCCAATCCAGTAAAGGAACAGGACCATGAGCAAGCAAGTCATCGTTATCACTGGCGCATCGAGCGGCTTCGGCGCTCTAACGGCGCGGGCTCTCGCGAAGGCAGGCCACACGGTCTATGCCGGCATCCGCGAAACCCAAGGGCGCAATGCGGCGCAGGTCGCTGCCGCTGAAGCATTTGCCAAGGAGAATGGCGTCGATCTCAGAAGCGTCGAACTTGATGTCGCTTCGGATGCCTCCGTCGAAGCCGGCATTGCGGCTGTCATCGCCGAGCAGGGCCACATCGACACCATCATCCACAATGCCGGCCACATGTCTTTCGGTCCGGCTGAGGCTTTCACGCCCAAGCAGTTTGCGGAGCTTTACGACATCAACGTGCTCAGCACCCAGCGCGTCAATCGCGCCATGCTGCCGCACATGCGTAAAGAGGGGAAAGGGCTCGTCGTCTGGGTATCCTCGTCCAGCACCCGCGGTGGCACGCCGCCCTATCTTTCTCCCTATTTTGCAGCCAAGGCGGCGATGGATTCGCTTGCCGTCTCCTACGCTTCGGAGCTAACTCGCTGGGGTATCGAGACCGCCATTATCGTGCCCGGCGCCTTCACCAAAGGCACCAATCATTTTGCCCATTCCGGTTCGCCGGCAGACAAAGCCCGTGCCGCCGAATATGACAATGGCCCCTATGCCGGCGTTCCCGATCAGGCGTTGAAGGGGCTTGCTTCGCTGGAGCCCGCGGACGCCGATGCTGCTTCGGTGGCGACTGCAATCGTCGATGTCGTCGATATGCCGTTTGGAACGCGGCCCTTCCGTACCCACATAGATCCCTCTGAGGATGGTGCGGAAATCGTCAATGGTGTTGCTGATCGGGTGCGCGCAGAGCTCTTCCGGCGCATCGGTCTGGAAGATCTGCTGAAGCCTCATATCCGGGGCTAAGGCTTCGCCGCCGCCCTTCCAGCCTGTCAAATCGCCGCTTCTGTGCCACAGGAGCGGCGATGACTTACGTTCGTCGAAACTATTTTGTGCAGTACGGCATTCCAAGCCTTGGATTTTCGTACTAAAGCGAATCCTTCAGAGGGTCGGGAGATATCCATGGACGCGAAGGACATCGGCGAAATTGCCAGCTGGCTCATGCAGGCTGGTCTCAAGGGTATGACGGAAGTCGATATCCTCTCTGGCTTTTGCGAGCAGTGCCGTCAGCATGGCCTCAACCTCGATCGGGCCATGGCGCTGATGGATACGTTGCATCCAGTATATGAAGGCCGCGCCTTCCGCTGGGATGGCAACCAGGTGATCGAGCGCGAATTCGAATATGGCCCGTCGCATCAGGGGATCGCCTCCGAGAATTGGCAGCGTTCCGCCTTTTATCACTTGTTGGCGACGGGCGGGGACGAGGTGCGCCGGCGCATCGGTTTTGGCGAGCCTGCCGATTTCTTCGGGCTTGATACGCTATTGGCCGATGGTCATACCGATTACATCGCTATGGTGCACCGCTTCGAAGAAGGCGGCACGATCGGCGAAATGGACTGCTTCTATTCCAACTTTGCTACAGCAGCCGAAGTGGGTTTTCCGGAAGAGGATTTGCGCGTGCTGCGCAAGCTGACGCCGGCGCTTGCGCTCGCAGTCAAGTGCACCGGCATGAGCCGCATCGCCCGCACCATTGCCGAGGTCTATCTCGGCGAGGATGCCGCGCGGCATGTCCTTGAAGGCAAGATCACCCGCGGTAAGACGGAGCGGATTTCGGCGGCGCTCTGGTTCTCCGATCTCGCGAATTACACGCGCATCTCGGATACCGCCGAGCCGGACGAAATCATCCCGATGCTGAATGCCTATGCCGATGCGGTCATCTCCTCGATCCACGAGGCGGGCGGCAATGTGCTGAAGCTGATCGGGGACGGCACGCTGGCGATTTTCAAGGCCAGGAATTCCGCAGATGCCTGTGCTGCCGCGCTGATGGCGGAATCGCTGCTGCGCCAGCGACTGCGCGACCTCAACTCGCAGCGGCAGATCGAAGGAAGGCCTGTAACGGAGGTCTATCTCGGCCTGCATATCGGCGATGTCTTCTACGGCAATATCGGCAGTATGGACCGGCTGGACTTCACAGTCATCGGGCCGGCCGTCAACGAGGTCAGCCGTATCGCCTCGATGTGCCGTTCGGCCGATCGCAACATTCTGATGTCGTCGAATTTCGTCGAGGCGCTGTCGACCAATCGGGGCAACGATCTTGTCTCCGTCGGCCGTTATGCGCTGCGTGGCGTCAACCGGCCGCAGGAACTATTCACGCTGCTATCTTCGGCCGCCTGACTATTCGGAACCGGTTTAGCGGCGGCCGGCGGCGAACATCGGCCCGCCCTTGCTCGACGGGAACCCGTATCCGTTGATCATCACGAGATCGATGTCGCTGGCGCGGGCGGCGATTCCCCGCGAAAGCAGGGCGTTGCCTTCGTCGGTCATGGCCTTAAGCAGCCGGGCGACGATCTCTTCTGCGGTGAACTTTTTCGGCACGATGCCTTTTTCGGCGCGGGCGGCGTCGATCATGGCCGCTACGTCGGGATCGATCGTCTTCTTGCCGTCGGGATAGGCGTACCAGCCGCGCCCGGTCTTCTGGCCGAAGCGTCCGGCTTCGCAGAGCCGGTCAGGGATGACGACATAGCGTTCCGAAGGATCGCGTGTCGCGGCCTGCCGCTTGCGGCGTGCCCAGGCAATTTCCAGGCCTGCCATGTCGAAGACGGCAAACGGGCCCATCGGAAAGCCAAAGGCTTCCAGAGCTGCGTCGATTTCCTGCGGCGAGGCGCCATCCTCGAGCATGTATTCGGCTTCGCGGCGGTAGGCGGAAAAGATGCTGTTGCCGATGAAGCCTTCGGTGACGCCGGAGACGATGGGCAGTTTACCCAGCCGCTTTGCCAGGGCAAGGGCTGATGCCAGCACGTCGGGTGCCGTCTGCTTGCAGTTCACCACTTCAAGCAGTCGCATGATATGCGCCGGCGAGAAGAAATGCAGCCCGACGACGCGCTCTGGCCATGCTGTGGCGGCGGCGATAACGTCCGGGTCGAGATAGCTCGTATTGGTCGCGAGAATTGTCTCGGCCCGGACGATCGTATCGAGGCGCTGGAACAGGTCCGTCTTAACGGTGAGATCGTCGAAGACGGCTTCGATGACGATGTCGGCCTGCGTCAGCTGCTGCATGTCGGCCGTTACCGCCAACCGGTCAACGCGGTCCTCACGGCCAGCCGCATCGAGGCGGCCGGATTGCACTGCCTTGTCGAGCAGGCCGATGATACGTTCGCGGCCTTTCTCCGCCGCTTCAGCGTTCTGCTCGACGCCGATGATGCGGTAGCCACCGTTGAGGGCCGAGACGGCAATGCCCGAGCCCATCAGGCCCGTGCCGACGATGCCGACCGTTTCGATCTTGCGTGGAGCGACTGCCTCCAGCCCCTCGACCTTGCCGGCGGACCGTTCCGCGAAGAAAACATGACGCAAGGCGGCTGCCTCTTCGCTGTCACGCAGCTCGACGAAGGTGCGGCGTTCTTCCGCCAGTCCCTCTGAGAGAGAGGAGGTTGCTGTCAGGTGGACGAGGCGGACGGCTTCGGACGGGGCGCGTTGACCGCGCGCCTTGCGCAATGCATCGGCTGCCGCTTTGTCGATGGTGTCTGCTGCTTCCGAAGGGACGGGTAGCAGGCCGGTGCGGCGAAGGGCGGAGATGTCGGTTGCCTTGATGTCCGCAACGGCATCCGTGACCGGAGCACCGCTGGATAGGCTATCGACAATGCCGAGCTTGAGGGCTTCAGCGGCAGGGATCATGCGCCCGCTGGCGATGAGGTCGATGGCGGCGGCGATGCCGGTCAGGCGGGGCAGGCGTTGCGTGCCGCCGGCGCCGGGAACGATGCCGAGTTTGACTTCCGGCAGTCCGAGCTTGGCTGATGGAGCAGCGTGGCGGCGGTGGCAGGCAAGAGCTACTTCCAGGCCGCCGCCGAGCGCCGCGCCATTGATTGCTGCGGCAATGGGTTTTGCAAAGGCTTCGAGGCGTGAGATGACATCGGGCAGCAGCGGCTCGACCGGCGGCTTGCCAAATTCCTTGATGTCGGCGCCGCCGATGAAGGTACTGCCTGCGCCGGTGAGGACGACGCCCGCAACCGCGCCGTCTTTCTCTGCATGGTTGAGCGCGGCCATCAGGCCGGCTCTCACATCGGCTGAGAGCGCGTTGACTGGCGCGTTGTCTATGGTGACGACGAGGACGCCATCGGCGAGCGCCGCCGAGATGGTGTCCGAAAAGCGCAATGCCGACATGATCCTGACCGCCTGTGCGATATTATTCGGGGATGATCGCGGTTGCCTGGATCTCGATCTTGGCGCGATCCTCAACGAGAGCGACGACTTGCACGGCGGCCATGGCTGGGAAATGGCGGCCGATGGTTTCGCGATAGGCCTGGCCGATGCCCTTGAGGTTGCTGAGATATTCAGCCTTGTCGGTGAAATACCAGGTCATGGAGGTGATGTGCTTCGGTTCGGCACCGCCCTCGGCGAGGATGGCGACGACGTTCTTCAACGTCTGGCGCACCTGCTCGACGAAATCGTCGCTTTCGAATTCGCAGGCGGCATTCCAGCCGACCTGGCCACCGACAAACACCATACGGCCTGTTGCCGCCATGCCATTGGCATAGCCGATCGGCTTGGCCCAGCCTTCAGGTTGCAGGATGGTGTGCATCGGTCTTCTCCAGATGAGAGGTCAGCGCGGCGCGGATATCATCCGGCCATGCGTGCGATTGATTGTTATCGAGCGAGGTGGCGACGACGCGGTGTTTGGCCGTCCACAGCACATGGCCGTTCGCCGAGACCTGATGTTCCAGATCGAGCGAGGAGCGGCCGATACCGCGGACGACAAGCACGAATTCGAGATCGTCGCCCTGCAGGCCCGGCTTCATGAAGGTCAGATCGAGCCGCACGGTGGGCACACCGATACGGCGGTCATCGATCAATCGCCTCCAGGGGAAGCCGAGCGAGGCAAAGTAGTCTTCCAGCACCCCCACGAGGATGTTCAGATAGGAGGGGAAATATGCGATCCCAGAGGGGTCGCAATCTCCGAAACGCAGGGGTCTGGTGGTTTTAAACGCCAAGGCGGGCCTCAGTTCGAAAAGGCGGCGATGCCGGTGATGGCGCGGCCGAGAATGAGGGCGTGGATATCGTGCGTGCCCTCATAGGTGTTGACCACTTCGAGGTTGACGAGATGGCGTGCGATGCCGAATTCGTCCGAAATGCCGTTGCCGCCCAGCATGTCGCGGGCGGCGCGGGCGATATCCAGCGCCTTGCCGCAGCTGTTGCGCTTGAGGATGGAGGTCAGCTCGACCGGCGGATGTCCCTCTTCCTTCATGCGGCCGAGACGCAGGCAGCCCTGCAGGCCGAGCGTAATTTCGGTCACCATGTCGGCGAGCTTCTTCTGGATGAGCTGGTTGGCGGCGAGCGGCCGGCCGAACTGCTTGCGGTCGAGCACATATTGCCGCGCCTTGGCATAGCAATCCTCGGCCGCACCGAGCGCACCCCAGGCAATGCCGAAGCGCGCCGAGTTGAGGCAGGTGAAGGGACCCTTGAGGCCGGAAACGTTCGGCAGGAAATTTTCCTCGGGTACGAAGACATTCTCCATCACGACTTCGCCGGTGATAGAGGCGCGCAGACCCACCTTGCCGTGGATAGCCGGTGCCGACAGACCCTTCCAGCCCTTTTCGAGGATGAAGCCGCGGATGAGGCCATCTTCGGTCTTGGCCCAGACGACGAAGACATCGGCGATCGGCGCATTGGAGATCCAGGTCTTGGCGCCCGTCAGGCTGTAGCCGCCGTCGACCTTCTTTGCGCGTGTGACCATCGAGCCCGGGTCGGAGCCATGGTTCGGCTCCGTGAGACCAAAGCAGCCGATCCACTCGCCGGTTGCGAGCTTCGGCAGATACTTCTGCTTCTGCGCTTCCGAGCCGAAAGCATCGATCGGCACCATGACGAGCGAGGACTGAACGCTCATCATCGAGCGATAGCCGCTGTCGACGCGTTCGACTTCGCGGGCAATCAAGCCATAGGCGACATAGCTGAGGCCGGCGCCGCCGTACTCCGGCGCAATCGTCGGGCCGAGCAGGCCGAGTTCGCCCATTTCGCGGAAGATCGCCGGATCGGTCTTTTCATTGCGGAAGGCTTCGAGGACGCGGGGGCTAAGCTTCTCCTGCGCATAGGAATGCGCTGTTTCAAGCACCATACGTTCGTCGTCGTTCAGCTGCTCCGTAAGCCGGAACGGGTCGGCCCAGTCGAAAATCTCGCGGCTCATGCTCTTATCTCCCATTGGTGCGGTTCGGCGTTTTCGTAAGCCCTGAACCGCTCAATTTCCTTGTTCACGCAATTCCGGATGGAAAATTGCTATGCAATTCTCCTGGAACTGCTCTAGGTCTTCAGAAGTTCGCGCGCAACGATGAGTTTTTGAACTTCCGTCGCACCTTCATAGATGCGAAGCGCGCGGATCTCCCGATAAAGTCTTTCCGTTATCTCGCCCGACCTCACGCCGCGCCCGCCAAAGAGCTGGACGGCGCGGTCGATGACGCTCTGCGCGGTTTCTGTCGCCGTCATCTTGGCCATGGCCGCTTCACGCGTTGTCGGTAGGCGCTGCACGTCGCGACGCCAGGCGGCGCGATAGGTCAGCAATGCTGCCGCGTCGATGCCGGTCGCCATGTCGCCGAGGGCAGCTTGCGTCAGTTGAAGGTCGCCGAGCGTGGCGCCGAACATGGGGCGTGCGCGAACGTGGGCGAGCGATTCATCCAGCGCGCGGCGGGCAAAGCCAAGGCTTGCTGCTGCGACCGAGGCGCGGAAGATGTCGAGCGTGCGCATGGCGATCTTGAAGCCTTCGCCCGGTGCGCCGAGGCGGCGCGACGCGGGAATGCGGCAATTCTCGAAGCGGATCGTTGCCAAGGGATGCGGCGCGATCACCTCGATGCGTTCGGCGATCGAGAAGCCGGGGTCATCGGCAAAGATGACGAATGCGGAGATGCCGCGGGTCCCCGGTGCTTCGCCCGTGCGTGCGAACACGGTGTAGACGTCGGCAATGCCGCCGTTCGAAATCCAGGTCTTCTCGCCGTCGAGAACATAGTGATCGCCTTCGAGACGGGCGGCGCAGCTCATGGCAGCCACGTCGGAGCCAGCGTCTTTTTCGGAAAGCGCAAAGGCGGCAAGCCAGTCGCCGGAGCGTACCTTGGGCAACACAGCGGTGCGCAATGCCGGCGAACCGGAAAGGCCGATGGCCCCGGTGCCGAGCCCCTGCATGGCAAAGGCGAAATCGGCTAGGCCGTCATGCCAGGCCAGCGTTTCGCGAGCGAGGCAGACCATACGGGAATCGATCAGGGGATCGTCATGGGATGTGCCCGTCGCAGCGGCCAGAAGCCCGGCGTCGCCGAGCGACTTGACCAGCTTGCGGCAAGCACCATCGACATCGGCATGGTCGATCGAGGCCATGGCGGCGGATTTGCCGAAGGCGTCGAGCTCCGCGGTGTAGCGGTGATGACGCTCCTCGAAGAAGGGCCAATCCAGGTGATCGCGTGTCGGGCCGGGGAGGCTGCGTGCCGTGGACATCAGCTCAATCCCCCTGGAATTCCGGCCGGCGCTTGGCCGCGAAGGCTTCGAAGGCGCGGCGGAAATCCTGCGTCGCCATGCAGATCGCCTGCGCCTGCGCTTCGGATTCGATCATTTCCTCGATACCCATCGCCCATTCCTGATTCAGCATGGTCTTGGTCATGCCGTGGGCGAACCAGGGGCCATCTGCCAGCGAACGAGCGAGTTTGACCGCTTCGCTTTCCAGATCGGCATTGTTGTGCAGGCCGTTGTAGAAGCCCCACGCGTGTCCTTCCGCCGCCGTCATCGAGCGGCCGGTATAGAGAAGTTCTGCGGCGCGGCCCTGGCCGATGATGCGGGGCAGGATCCCGCATGCGCCCATATCGGCACCGGCAAGGCCGACGCGGGTAAAGAGGAATGCCGTCTTGGCTTCGGGCGTCGCGAGCCTCAGATCGGAGGCCATGGCAAGGATGGCGCCGGCACCGGCGCAGATGCCGTCGACCGCCGTGATGATGGGCTGCGGGCATTTGCGCATCGCCTTGACGAGATCGCCGGTCATGCGCGTGAAAGCCAGGAGCTCGGGCATCGCCATGCGGGTCAGCGGTTCGATGATCTCGAAGACGTCGCCGCCGGAGGAGAAATTGCCGCCGGCGCCTGTCAGCACGATGGCGCGGATATCGGATGCATAGGCGAGATCGCGGAAGAGATCGCGCAGCTCGGCATAGCTGTCGAAGGTCAGCGGATTCTTACGTTCCGGGCGGTTCAGGCGGATGGTTGCGACGCGTCCGTCTTCGCTGACATCCCAGAGGAAATGCTGCGGCCTGTAATCCTTGAAGGGCTTCAGGTGTCCCTTCATCGTCATGTCCCGATCGCTCATCGCCCTTAAATCTCCCCACCGGCAACCGCAATTGCCTGTCCATTGATCGATGCCGCTGCAGGCGATGCCAGCCATAGCACGGTGTCGGCAACCTCTTCCGGCTTGATCAGCCGTCCCTGCGGATTGGATTTCGTGAACTCGCCAAGCGCCTGTTCGGGCGTGCGCCCGGTCTTGGCGACGATCGTCTCGATCGACCGCTGGATGATCGGCGTATCGGTAAAGCCTGGGCAGACGGCATTGACCGTGATGCCGGTCTTGGCAAGTTCGAGCGCCAACGAGCGGGTCAGGCCGACGACGCCATGCTTGGCGGCGACGTAAGCCGAGACGTAGCCGTATCCCTTCAAGCCGGCTGTCGAGGCGATATTGATGATGCGCGCGCCGGGACCACGAGCTTTCAGGTCGGGAAGGGCTGCCTGCGTCACCACGAAAACGCCCGTCAGGTCGACCGAGAGGACATGGTTCCAGGCTTCCAGGCTTGTCTTCTCGAAGGGAGCACTCGGCGCTTCGCCAGCATTGTTGACGAGGATATCGACCGGGCCGAATTTTTCGCGCGCGTTAGCGAGGCCCCGGGCTACGGCGTCGGGGCTCGTGACATCGAAACCATCGACCACGAACGCATGCGCACCGATTTCGGCGGCAACCGCTTCAAGCGGCTCTTTGCGGCGGCCGGCCAGGCTGACATGCGCTCCTTCGACGACGAGCGCCCTGGCGATCGCGGCACCGATGCCGCTGCCGGCGCCGGTGACGAGGGCGTGACGGCCAGCGAGTTTGCCCGAAGTCGTCATTTCATCCTCATTTCGCCGGTGCGGCGGTGGCCGCGCGGGCGAGGTTGGTTTCGTACTGGATCTTGCCCGAGAGATATTGCTTCGGCCAGGGAATAGAAGTCAGCCCAATCTTGGCGGCTTCATGCAGCGCCCAGGCTGGATCCGCCAGATGCGGGCGGGCGACGGCGCAGAGATCGGCTCGCCCGGCGGCAATAATCGAATTGGCGTGGTCGGCCTCCGAGATCGCACCGACGGCGATCGTGGGAATGCCGATTTCGTTGCGGATCTTGTCGGAGAAAGGCGTCTGGAACAGGCGGCCGTAAACTGGCTTTTCCTGCTTGGAGACCTGGCCCGAAGAGCAATCGATCAGGTCGGCGCCGGCTTCCTTGAACATGGCGGCGAAGATCGCGGCATCTTCCGGCGTGTTACCGCCATCGGTCCAGTCATGGCAGGAGAGGCGGATCGAGATCGGCTTGTCTGCCGGCCAGATCGCCCGTATCGCCTTGAAGACCTCAAGAGGATACCGGGCGCGGTTTTCGTGGCTGCCGCCATACTCGTCGTCGCGCAGATTGGTCAGCGGCGACAGGAAGCTCGACAGCAGATAGCCGTGGGCGCAGTGCAATTCCAGCCAGTCGGCACCTGTCTCGATTGCTAGCTTGGTCGAGCGGATGAAATCGGCATTGACGCGGTCCATGTCGGCGCGATCCATGGCCTTCGGCACCTGGCTGTGTTTGAGGTAGGGGACTGATGATGCCGAGATCAGCGGCCAGTCGCCTTCGATAAGCGGCTGGTCGATCCCTTCCCAGGCGAGTTTCGTCGCACCCTTGCGTCCGGCATGGCCGATCTGGATACCAACCTTGGCGGCGCTGCTCGCATGAACGAAGTCGACGAGCCGCCTCCACTGCGCAGCCTGCTCCTCGTTCCAGAGGCCGAGGCAGCCAGGGGTGATGCGCGCGTCCGGGGTCACGCAGGTCATCTCCGCGAAGATCAGTCCGGCGCCGCCAAGAGCGCGCGAGCCGAGATGGATGATGTGGAAATCATTCATCACGCCATCCTGAGCCGAATACATCGCCATCGGCGACATGACGATGCGGTTGACGAGCTGGACATCGCGCAGCCGGTAGGGTGTGAACATCGGTGGCAGGCACCGATCGTTGCCGACGGTGAGGCCGGATTTCTCGGCAAACCAGCGCTCATAGCCTTCAAGCCAGGTCTTGTCGCGGAGCCTTAGATTTTCGTGGCTGATGCGCTGCGAGCGCGTCAGCATCGAATACATGAACTGCGGCGGCTCGAGCGTGTCGGCATAGCGGCGGCCGACGACTTCGAACCATTCCATCGCATTGCGGGCGGCATTCTGGATGCGGGCGACGTCGACGCGGCGGATTTCCTCGTAGGTCTCCAGAACGGCCGGAATCTTGTCTTTCTCGTGCCCGTGGATCTGGAACTGGCGGGTTAGCTCGATGGCGTCATCGATGGCAAGCTTGGTGCCGGAACCGATGGCGAAATGCGCGGTGTGAGCGGCATCGCCCATCAGCACGACATGGGAATTGCCGTTGAAATGGCTCCACTTGCCGCAGATCAGGCGGTTGAAGTTCAGCCAGGCCGAGCCACGGATATGGCGGGCATTGGTCATCAACGAAGCGCCGTCGAGCACTTCGGAAAACAGGTTTTCGCAGAAGGCGATGGAGCCGTCCTGGTCCATCTTGTCGAGGCCGTGGGCCAGATAGGCTTCTTCCGTCGTCTCGACAATGAAGGTCGAGGTCTTGTCGTCGAACTTGTAGATATGCGACTGGAACCAGCCGTGGTCGGTGCGGCGGAAATCGAAGGTGAAGGCGTCGAAAAGCTTGTTCGTGCCGAGCCAGATATAGCGGTTCGGCCGGGTGATCATATCAGGCTGGAAAATTTCCGGATAATGATTGCGGACCCTGGAATTGAGGCCGTCCGACCCGATGACCAGATCTGCGTCGGGGTAATCGAGATCGGAATTGACGTCCGTTTCGAAGATCAGCTCGACGTCGAGCTCTTCGCAACGCTTCTGCAGGATATTCAAAAGCTTCTTGCGGCCGATGCCGACGAAGCCGTGGCCCGATGTGCGCTGGCGCGTGCCCTTGAATAGGACTTCGATATCGTCCCAATGGTTGAACGCGTCCTCGATTTCGGCAGCACTTTCCGGATCCCATTCGCGCATCGAAACCATGGTGGCATCGGAGAAGACGACGCCCCAGCCGAAGGTATCATAAGGGCGGTTGCGCTCGACGACGCGGATCGAATGCTCGGGATGGAGCTTCTTCATCAGAAGCGAGAAGTAGAGCCCTGCGGGGCCGCCGCCGATACAGACGATGCGCATCGCTTTTCCCTCCTGTGAAACCGAGGTTGGTTCCGAAAAATCATTTAAGTTTAAAATATCTCGCTGCTGGCATTCGTCAAGAGATTTCGTTCCGGAATCTTGGGGCCGAGCGTTTGCACGATACCGCGAAAATTTCAAAAAGTCCTTTTAAATCAAATGATAGGCAAAAATATTTTAGGCTTAAAATTTCTTGCTTGAACATTTCATTCGGCGGTGCGATCTTTTTAGCGACGTCACACATACCGCCCTGGGGAGGCGGCGATGATGGCGATTGATCGAGAAGCATGTGGGAGCGAGGCAATGCTGGGACCGACCGGTCACATCGATACATTCACACGAGACAATCTGCCGCCTTTGGGTGAATGGCCCGAGCTGTTGATGGATGGTTTCGATTATCCGGAATGGCTGAATGCCGGCTTCGAGCTCAGCGACCGAATGGTCGAGAAGGGCTTCGGCGACCATGTGGCCCTGATCGGGAATGGCCGTCGCCGCACCTATAAGGAGCTGGCGGACTGGACCAACCGTATTGCCCATGCGCTTGTCGAAGACTTCGGCGTTAAACCCGGCAATCGCGTTCTCATCCGCTCCGGTAATAATCCGGCGATGATTGCTTGCTGGCTGGCAGTGACGAAGGCCGGTGCCGTGGCGGTCAATACCATGCCAATGCTGCGGGCAGGCGAACTTTCCAAGGTCATCGACAAGGCGGAAATCTCCTTCGCGCTCTGCGATACACGGCTGCTGGAGGAGCTTGTCACGGCAGCCAAGGACAGCCGCTTCCTCAAGCAGGTCATCGGCTTCGACGGCACCGCCAACCACGATGCCGAACTCGATCGCGTCGCGCTCAACAAGCCCGTTCGTTTCGAAGCGGTCAAAACCGGCCGGGATGACGTAGCGCTGCTCGGCTTCACATCGGGCTCGACGGGCGTGCCCAAGGCCACCATGCATTTCCATCGTGATATCCTGATCATCGCCGATGCCTATGCCAAGGAAGTGCTGCAGGTGACGCCCGATGATGTCTTCATCGGCTCGCCGCCGATCGCCTTCACCTTCGGCCTCGGCGGCCTGGTTATCTTCCCCCTGCGCTTCGGCGCATCGACGGCCCTGCTTGAAAATGCGTCGCCGAAGAACATGGTCGAGATCATCCAGGAATACGGCGCGACGATCAGCTTCACCGCGCCGACGGCCTATCGCGCCATGCTGGCGGCGATGGAGGAGGGGGCGGATCTTTCGTCCCTGCGCATTGCGGTTTCCGCCGGCGAGACGCTGCCCGGCCCGATATTCGAGGAGTGGACGCGCAAGACCGGCAAGCCGATCCTCGACGGCATCGGCTCGACCGAGATGCTGCATATCTTTATCTCCAACCGGCTCTCCGATGCCAAGCCGAAGAGCACTGGCAAGCCGCTGACGGGCTATGAGGCCCGCGTCGTCGATGACGAGATGAACGAGGTTCCGCGCGGCACGATCGGCAAGCTTGTCGTTCGCGGGCCGATCGGCTGCCGTTATCTCGCAGACCACAGGCAGGCCGATTATGTGCGTGACGGCTGGAACCTGACGGGCGACAGCTTCATTCAGGATGCAGAAGGCTATTTTCATTTCGCCGCACGCTCCGACGACATCATCCTTTCCGCCGGTTACAATATTGCCGGGCCGGAAGTGGAAGCTGCGCTTCTCTCGCATGCCGACGTGCTGGAATGCGCCGTCGTCGGCAAGCCGGATGAAGAGCGGGGCCATATCGTTCAGGCCCACGTGGTGCTGGCGCCGGGCGTTTCCGGCTCGGAGCTGTTGGTCAAGGCGCTGCAGGATCACGTCAAAGCCGTGATCGCGCCCTACAAATATCCGCGCTCCATCATCTTCGTCGAGGCTTTGCCGAAGACGGAATCGGGCAAGATACAGCGTTTCCGCCTCAAATAGCGGAAATGCCTTTTCAGGCTGCGTGCTCCTGTCCCGCATCGCGCCCAAGCCATTTCGGGTCGATTTCCGGCAGGGGAATAGCGTCCAGCAGCATGCGCGTATAGGCGGAGGCGGGTGCGGTGAAGACGCGCTCGCAATCGCCTTCTTCTTCGACACGGCCAAGGCGCATGACGTAGACGCGGTCGCAAACGGCGCGGATGACCGAGAGATCATGGCTGATGAAGGCCATGGAAAGGCCGAGGTCGCGCGAAAGTTCCTTCAGCAGATTGAGCACCTGCGCCTGTGTCGACACGTCGAGGCCGGAAACGATCTCGTCGGCAAGCACGAAATCCGGCTTCAACAAGGCCGCCCGCGCGATGCCGATGCGTTGGCGCTGGCCGCCGGAAAGCTCATGCGGATTGCGATCGAGGCAGGCTTGCGGCAACGTCACGCGCTCGAGGATTTCAGCAACCTGTCGCTCGGCGCCTTTCCGGTCTGCCGCAAGTCTATGCAGGAGAAGCGGTTCTACGAGGATGCGGCGGATCGTGTGGCGTGGATTGAGCGAAGCCATCGGATCCTGGAAGATCATCTGCATGCGGCGGCGCAACGGCCGCATTTCGGCATCGGGCAGGCGGGTGATGTCCTTGCCGTCGAAATGGATGCCGCCTGCCGTCACATCGACGAGCCGCAGCAGCGCACGACCCAGCGTCGTTTTGCCCGAGCCGCTTTCGCCGACGATGCCGACCGTCTCGCCGCGGCGGATGTCGATATCAACGCCGTGCAGCACTTTGATGCCATGGCCCGCCGGGCCGAAGAGATGTGGTTTGGCACCATAGGTGACCTCAACGCCCTTAGCAGACAGGAGGGTGTCGGAAACGCTCATCGGCTTTCCTTCGCAATGCCGATCTCGCGGCGCAATTGGTCGAACACAGCCTGCGGAACCGGTGTCAGCCCGGCATCCGGCCGGTCGTAGCGCGGGCCGGCGGCAACAAGCGATTTTGTGTAAATGTGCTGGGGATGCGCGAGCACGTCGCTCGTGCGCCCCTCTTCGATGACCTTGCCGGCGTAGAGCAGGGTCACGCTGTCGCAGATCTGGGCGACGACGCCGAGATCGTGCGTGACGAAGATGACGGCGGTGCCATGCGCCTCCTGCAGACCGCGGATCAGCCGCAGGATCTGCTTCTGCACGGTGACGTCGAGCGCCGTTGTCGGCTCATCGGCCACGACCAGCTTCGGCTCCAGTGCGAAGGCGGCGGCGATCAAGATGCGCTGGCGCATGCCGCCGGACAATTCGTGGGGATAGGCGCGCAATACGCGTTCGGGATTGTGGATATGGACTTCATCAAGCAGTTTCAGCGCGCGCTGCCGAGCATCGCGTGATGACATGCCCCGCTTCAATCGGAGGCCGTCGGTCAGTTGCGCCTCGATACGGCGGCCGGGATTGAGCGCCGTTTGCGGGTCTTGCGGGATCAGCGAAATCTCGCTGCCCATGATGCCGCGCAATTCCCTCGCGGAAAGGGTGAGAAGGCCGCGGTTCTCGAACAGAATCGAGCCGGTGGTGATGCGGACGCTGCGAGGCAGGATGCCGAGTAGCGCCTTGGCGATGGTCGATTTTCCGGCGCCGCTTTCGCCGACGAGTCCGCGTACTTCGCCGCGCTCAAGCGTGAGAGAAACGTCGCGCAGGATCAGTGCGCCGCCGTCGCGGTCGGATACGGCGCTAAGGCCGGCAATGGAAAGAAGCGGAGATGTCATCGGCGCATCACCGGATCGAGGGCGCGGCGCAGGCCATCGCCGAGTTGATTGAAGGCCAGCACCGTCGCGAAAAGGGCGATCAGCGGCACCACCAGCACCCACCAGCCCTGGTAGATCATCTGCCGCCCCTCGGCGATCATGCCGCCCCATGTCGGCGTGTCGGATGCGACCGACAGGCCGACGAAGGACAGGATGGCTTCGACGATGACGGCGATGCCCATTTCCAGGCTGACGAGGGCGATCAGTACGGGCGTCACATTGGGCAGGATTTCGCTGAAGAGGATTCTTGCCCGCGAAAAGCCGATCGTATGGGCGGCGGTGACGTAATCCATCTGCGCCTGTGCCTGGGTTTCGGAGCGCACGACGCGACAGAAGCGCGTCCAGTCGATGATGACGATGGCGGCGATGACCGAATGCACGCCGGATCCGAAGACCGCGACCAGCAGGATCGACAGCAGCACCGGCGGGAAGGCCATCCAGATATCGACGAGGCGCGAGATCACCTTGTCGATCCAGCCGCCGTACCAGCCGGCGAGGAGGCCGAGCAGCGTGCCGATGAAGGCCGCGAGCCCTGCCGCAACGAAAGCGACCGTCAAAGCAATGCGCGTGCCGAAGATGGCGCGGGACAGCACGTCGCGGCCAAGATCATCCGTGCCGAGCAGGAAGCCCGGATCGGAACCATCCACCCAGGCCGGCGGTAATGTTCCGGACATCAGGTCCTGCTCCAGCGGATCCTTCGGCGCGATATAGGGCGCGAAGATTGCGAGAATGATCAGGATCAGGATGAAGCCACCGCCGAAGATCACTTTCGGCTCGGAGAGCAGTGCCCGAATGCGTTTCGCCATTCTTGAGGGTGGTCTCGGTAGGGCGGGCGAGGTGACGTCAGCCATGGGCGAGCCTCGGATTGAAGGCCGCGACCAGGAGATCGACCGCCAGATTGACAAGAATGAAGATGGCGCCGAAGACCAGGACAAGCCCCTGGATCAGCGGTAGGTCGCGGTTGATGACAGCATCGATGGCCATGTTGCCGATGCCGGGATAGGCGAAGATGCGCTCGACGATGACGGTGCCGCCGATCAGGAAAGTGAATTGCACGCCGGTCAGCGCGATCGTCGGGCCGACGGCATTGCGCAGCGCTTCCTGCAGCACCAGCCGCAGATCGGACATGCCCTTCAGCTTGGCGAGCAGAATATAGTCCTGCACCATGGCCTCGGAGAGCGCGGCTTTGAGCACGCGAGCGATGATGGCTGCCAGCGGCAGGCCCAGCGCCAGGACCGGCATGACCATATGCGCGCAGATGTCGGCCAAGATCCCGAAGCGAAGCGTCACCAGACTTTCAACGAGATAGAAGGGGGTTGCGAATTGCACGTCGATGCTCGGATCGATGCGGCCGGAGAGCGGGAAAAGCGGAAACAGGACCCCCAGAACCAGGACCAGCGCTAGAGCCCAGACGAAATCCGGAACGGCGAGGAAAAGGCCGTTGAGGCTGTCGATAACGGGCTCGAAAATCGTGCGGCGGGCAAGCGTGCCGACGATGGCGACCGCACCGCCGAGAAGAACCGCCAATACGAGGGCCGCAAAAGCAAGTTCCAGCGTCGCGGGGAGGCGCTCTCCGAGCAGGGATAGCACATCACGCTTCAGGGAGATCGACGTCCCGAAATCACCTATGAGGACCGATTTCAGCCAGATTCCGAACTGTGTTGTCAGGCTTGCATCAAGACCGTAATGGGCGCGGAGCGCTGCGATGTCCGCGGGGCTTGCGCCCGGTGAGATCATCATGGCGATCGGATCGCCCGGCACGACGCGCAGTAGCACGAAGACGATCAGCGCTACGCCAAAGAGCGTAACGACGGCCATGATCAGGCGGTTGAGAATGGAAACTGCTATCATTCGTTATGAATTCCGATCGCACGGCTGATTGCGATGAGAGCCCTGAGCCCCTCATCCGCCCTGTCGGGCACCTTCTCCCCGTTTTGACGGGGAGAAGGGGAAAGAGGCATCTACAGCCTACCCCTAACGACGCGTTCCGGCGAGGATACAAAAGTCGTCCCCTCTCCCCGCTTGCTGGGAGAGGGCTAGGGTGAGGGGGCAAGGCCACACGGTCAAAGCTAGACGTATCAACCCTTAGACACCAGCGTCGGCTGCAAGGCGCCGGAAACGTTCGGCGTTACCTTCAGGCTCGACTTGTAGACGATCGGCTGAACATATTGCAGCAGCGGGATCACATAGCCCTGTTCGGCGATGTATTTGATCGCCGCTTTCCAGCCGGCAATGCGCTTGGCCTCATCCTTTTCCACCCAGAGTGGCCCCAGCATGTCGTCGACATCCTTGGTCTTCCAGGCGGAGTGCGGCGAGGGGCCGAACATGGCGAAGCCGGTCGAGGTCGTCGGGTCGCCGATGGCGTTGCCCCAGTTGTAGAAAGCCGCCGGCCCGAGCTTGTGGGCTGCGCGCAGCTCGTAGTGCTTGGCGATTTCGTAGACTTCGATTTCAGCCTCGATGCCGACCTTGCGCCACATGCCGACGATCGCCTGGATCATCTCGTAGTCCTTCGGCTTGAAGCCGCGGGTCGTCTTGATGGTGAACTTGACCGGCTTTTTCGTCGAATAGCCGCTGGCAGCCAGGAGCTTCTTGGCTTGTTCCGGATCGTAAGCGGTCTTGATGGAGGCATCGTAGGCTTCGTATTCCGGAGCTTCGAGCGTCGACAGCGGATTGCCGTAGCCACGCAGCAGCCGCTTGATGATCGCGTCCTTGTCGATCGCCATGTTGGCAGCAAGGCGGACATTCTTATCGAGCATCGGGTCGACGTTGCTGATGAAGATCATGCCGATGTCGGAGATCGGAGTGGCAACGCCGGCCAGACCGGACTTCTGTTTCAGCCGGTCGAAATCTTCGTAAGGGATTTCCAGCGTCACGTCGGACGAGCCGGACTCGATTTCGGCGACGCGGCTCGTCGTGTCGGGCACGAACTTGAAGATAACAGTGTCGAAGGCGGGCTTGCCGCCGAAATAGTTGGGGTTCGCCTTCAGGCGCAGATAGGAATTGCCCTCATAGGCGTCGACCATATAGGGGCCAGTACCGATGGGCTTCTTCTCGAAACCTTCCGCACCCACCTTGGTATAATAGTCCTTCGGCAGGACGTAGCCGGTGAGGAACGCCATCCACTTGAAGAAGGTCGGCTCGAAGCGGACGACATCGCCGGTAATGCGGTTGCCTTCCACCTTATAATTGCTGGCGGTCGACCAGATGAACTGGATCGGGTTGCCGGTTTCCTGTTTGGCGGCCCGCTCCAGCGACCAGACGATGTCTGCCGGCGTGAACTTGGAGCCGTCATGCCAGGTGACGCCTTCACGGACGTCCATCCAGACCTTGGTTTTGTCGTCGTTCCAGCCCCAGGCGGTGAGTAGGCCCGGCTGGAATTTCAGGTCCGGCCCCTGGCCGATGAACTGGTCGAAAATCGAGCGATAGATCGCCTGGATCGTCGGGTTGACTGCCGACGGCCCGGTAGTCGGGTCGAAGGACGGCAGGTTGACGTTGAAGGCGATGGTCAGCGTGCCGGCTTCGGCGGCTTCCACAGGCGTCCGGCCTGCGAGAATCCCAGTAATGAATGCTGCTGCGCCGAGGCTCAGGGCCTCGCGCCGAGTAAGTGTTGTCATGGTCACTCCGTTCCCCTGTTAAGCGGCAGAAAAAGCATGACGCCCGCCTGCCACTGGCGATTTATTGTCGGAATGTTTTAATCTTAAAATACGTATTTCGGAGCGGCAAGCGCTTTCTCTGACCCTTTCAAAAAATCCAGATCCCTGATTGTCATGTGCCTTGATAAGGTGCCTATATTTTATGCGTATGCATATATATGCGTTGGCAATCGTTGGTGTGGCGGTTGCGGTTTCCGAAGATGGCTGCTTTGTTCCCGCTTACAATGGCAATATGGCGTATGATATCTCCTATTTGTTCGTTGACAGCCCATGGAGGTTCAAAATATGATTTTGCAAATGATTTAAAAGAAGCCCGTAGGGCAAAGGGGTAACATCTATGGCCGAGCGATCTTTTGCGCGCGAGGTCGAGGATCTGAAGCTCGGGGAAGGCGATGTCTTCCGCGGTGAGGGTATTCTCGCAATCACCAAGGCACTTCTGCAGTCCGGCGTATCCTATGTCGGCGGCTATCAGGGATCGCCGATTTCCCATCTCATGGACGTGCTGGCCGATGCCAAGGACGTGATGGAGGATCTCGGCGTCCACTTCGAGACCTCGGCATCTGAAGCGGCGGCTGCCGCCATGCTTTCGGCCTCCGTCATGTATCCGGTGCGCGGCGCCGTCACCTGGAAATCGACGGCAGGCACGAACGTTGCCTCCGATGCGCTTTCCAACCTGTCTTCGGGCGGTGTCACAGGCGGCGCGCTCATCATCATCGGCGAGGATTATGGCGAAGGCTCCTCGATCATGCAGGAGCGCAGCCACGCCTATGCGATGAAATCGCAGATGTGGCTGCTCAATCCGCGCCCGAACCTGCCGTCGATCGTGCAGGCGGTCGAGGAGGGTTTCGAGCTTTCCGAGGCCTCCAACACGCCAGTCATGCTGCAGGTCGGCATCCGCAGCTGTCATGTGCACGGCCAGTTCGTCGCCAAGGACAACAAGCGCCCGGCCTATACGCTGAAGCAGGCGCTGGAGACGCCGATCCGTGACGTCAACCGCATCGTGCTGCCGCCCGCTTCCTTCCTGCACGAGAAGGAGAAGCTGGAGAAACGCTGGCCGGCGGCGGTCGATTTCATCAAGAAACGCCAGCTCAACGAGTATTTCGGTCCCTCCGAGGGCGAGGTCGGCATCATCCTGCTCGGTGGCGCCTATAATGGCGTCATGCGCGCGCTGCAGCAGCTCGGCCTTGCCGATGTCTACGGTAATTCCGCCGTGCCGCTTTACGTTCTCAACGTCGCCTATCCGCTGATCGACGATCAGATGGCCGAATTCTGCGCCAATAAGAAAGCGGTGTTGATGGTCGAGGAGGGGGCGCCCGAATATATCGAGCAGTCGCTCAACACCATCCTGCGGCGCCGGGATATCCAGACCAAGGTCGCGGGCAAAGATGTCCTGCCGATGGGCGGCGAATATACCGCGCCTGTCCTGATGAAGGGCATCAAGAATTTCCTGGAAACCCATCAGCGCGTGCTGCTTGGCAACCAGGCGCCGCTGCCGGATCCGACGCCGATCCTCAACGACCCGAAGATCAAGGCATTGGCGGAAGTCGTGCCGCCGCGCCCGCCTGGCTTCTGCATCGGCTGTCCCGAGCGGCCGATCTTTGCGGCGATGAAGCTGGTCGAAGGCGAGCTTGGCCAGCACCACATTTCCGGCGACATCGGCTGTCACCTGTTCTCGATCCTGCCGCCCTTCAATCTGGGCAGCACGACCATGGGCTATGGGCTTGGGCCGGCTGCCGCCTCGGCTTTCAATGTCGCGGCCGACAAGCGCGCGATCTCGGTCATGGGTGATGGCGGCTTCTGGCACAACGGTCTGGCGACCTCCGTCGGCAATGCCGTCTTCAACAAGCAGGACGGCGTCATCCTCATCGTCGACAACTATTACTCGGCGGCGACCGGCGGGCAGGACATACCGTCCTCGCGCGCGCTCAATCCGCGTCGCAAGACCAACAATTCAATCGTCAATGCGGTCAAGGGCATCGGCGCGACCTGGGTGCGCCAGATCGACCGGACCTATGATGTCGGCAAGATGCGCGACACGCTGCGTGAGGCGCTGACCTCGAAGGAGCCGGGACCGAAGATCATCGTCGCCTCATCGGAATGCATGCTCAACAAGCAGCGCCGCGTGAAGCCGCAATTCGCCAAGGCGGTCAAGGACGGCAAGCGCATGGTCAAGGAGCGCTTCGGCGTGGATGAAGACGTCTGCACCGGCGATCACGCCTGCATCCGTCTTTCCGGCTGTCCTTCGCTGTCGGTCAAGCATACCGACGATCCGCTGAAGGACGATCCGGTGGCGGCGATCGACAATAATTGCGTCGGCTGCGGGAATTGCGGCGAGGTTTCGGAGGCGGCGGCGCTCTGTCCCTCCTTCTACCGTGCCGATATCATCCACAATCCAACGGGTTGGGATCGCTTCGTTGCCCGCCTGCGTTCCCGCGTTATCGGTTGGTTGCAGGCGCGTCGCCGCGCCGGCCGCATCGTCTTCGCAGATTGAGAGGGCGATATGAACGAGCATGTAAGTATGAGTGATCTCGGCGCTAACAGACTTTCGACGGACAAGCCGTTGTCACTTGCCATTCTCGCCATGGGCGGGCAGGGCGGCGGCGTGCTGGCCGACTGGATCGTCGGCCTTGCCGAAGCCGAAGGATGGATGGCGCAGACGACATCCGTGCCCGGCGTGGCGCAGCGAACGGGCGCGACGATCTACTATATCGAGATGCTGCCGGCCCGCGACGGCCACGCGCCGATCTTTTCGCTGATGCCGACGCCGGGCGATGTCGATGTCGTCATGGCGGCCGAGTTGATGGAGGCCGGCCGTTCCGTGCTGCGCGGCCTCGTCACGCCGGACAAAACCGTGCTGATCGCCTCGACGCATCGCTCTTTCGCGGTGGGCGAGAAAGAGAAGCCAGGCGATGGCATCGGCAACCCGGAAGTCGTGGTCGACGCCACGGATTTCGCCGCCAAACGCACCATCGCCTTCGATATGGAGACGCTGGCCGTCAGGAACGGCAGCGTGATTTCTGCGTCCATGTTCGGGGCGCTGGCTGGCTCCGGTGCGCTTCCTTTCGCAAAGCAGGCCTTCGAAGCGATGATCCGCGCTGGCGGCAAGGGCATCGAGCCGAGCCTTAAAGCGTTCAATGCCGCTTTCGACAGGGTTAAGGAAAAGCCGCGCGATGCGGTTTCCGCGACGCCGACGAAGCATTTCGATGCTCTGCCTGACACGGCCGGCCACCCGGCACTCGACCGGCTGGTCAATCGCATCCGTGCGGAATTTCCGGAAGTGGCTCATCCGCTTCTGTTTGCCGGCGCCAGGAGGCTCACGGACTATCAGGATCCGGCCTATGCCGATGAGTATCTGACCCGTGTCGCTGCACTTCATGCGCTTGACCGTAAAGCCGGGGGCGCGGACAAAACCTTCGCTTTCACCGTCCAGGCGGCGAAATATGTTGCCGTTGCCATGGCTTACGACGATGTCATTCGCGTCGCCGATCTGAAGGTGCGCGGCTCGCGCTTCGAGCGGGTGCGCAAGGAGGTCGGCGCCAAGGACGACCAGATCGTCTACATGACGGAATACATGCATCCGCGCATGGATGAAGTCTGCGGCACGATGCCGAAGGGCATGGGCCTGTGGATCGAGAGCCGGCCGCTCCTGTTCGCGCGGCTCGACCGCTTCGTCAATAAGGGCCGGCGCGTCAAGACAGGCACGCTGTTCTGGTTCTTCGGCCTCTATACGGTCTCTGCGCTGCGCCGTATCCGTCGCGGCACTTTGCGTCATTCGCGCGAGGTCGAGCATCGCGAAGCCTGGCTCACGGCCGCGACCAACCTGCTGGCGGCGAACTACGATCTCGCCGTCGAGGTGCTCGGCAACCGCCGCCTTGTCAAAGGCTATTCCGATACGCATGCGCGCGGTCTGTCGAAGTTCGATCGCGTCATGTCGGCCCTGCCGATGCTGCGCGATCGTGAGGACGGAGCCGCTTGGATGAAGCGACTGCGGCAGGCGGCGCTGCTGGACGAGAAGGGTACGGCTCTCGATGGCGCGTTGAAGACTGTGGAGACGCTCTGAGGTTGCGGCGAGTGCGGAGCCTTATCTCGCCCGCCAGGGGCGGATAAGCAGCCCTCCTCAGATCTCGTGCTTGCGGATGTTGTGCAGCACTTTGTGCAGTGTCGAGATGAAAGTGCGATATTCGGCCTCGTCGACGCCGTCGAACATCTGCAGGAAGAGGTCGTACATGGTCGGCCACACCTTTTCGAAGGCGGCGCGGCCTTCCTCGGTGATGGAGACGTCGCGGATGCGCATGTCTTCGACACGCGGCTGGCGGCGGATGTAGCCCTGCTGTTCGAGAGAATCCAAGGTGCGGCTCATCGTCGACTGCTCGGTTACGGCAAAGACGGAGAGCTCGTTGATGGTAACGCTGGAGGAAACGCAAAGGACGGCGAGCGCGCGCATCTTGGCGGTCGTCATGTCGTATTCGCGCAGCTCTTCCGAAAGATTGGCGTTCCAGCGCGCCATCAGCCGGTTCATCAGATAGGGCGCGAAATGATTGAGGCCGATTTCGCCCATGGTCGGGCGCTTAGCGTTCTCATCCCGCTTGCGCCTCAAAACGGTGCCTGAAAACCGTTCTTCCATCGACGATGCTCCCTAGGAAACTTGTTACTTCAGCGATGATGCGAGCAGGAAGCCGGAGCCTCCTCCAAGGCCTGGACCGGGATGCGCGGAAGCGCCGATGTGGTACAGGCCCGATATGTGGGTGCGGTGGTTAACAGATGACTTGAAGGGACGCCAGATGAAAAACTGGTCGAGGCCGCAATAGCCGCCATAGGGGTCGCCACCGACGAGGTTCATGTTCATCGCTTCCAGATCACCCGGAGAATAGGATCGCCGTGCGAGCTTTATGTTGGAGAAATTCTCGATATGGCTTGCTAGCATCGCTTCGATGCGGTCGGCGTAGCGTTCCCGCACCTCTACCGTCCAGCGGCCGTCCTCCGGTGTTGCGATCTCGCCCGCGGCGTCGCCCTTGATATGGCGGGGTGCTTCTGGAAGCTGCAGCCAGAGGATCGATTTGCCTTCCGGTGCGCGGCTCGGATCGAGCGCGACGGGCTGCCCGACGCAGACGGTGGGTTCGGCAGGCAATAGTCCGCGCTCGCATTCGTTGGCGGCGCGCGAGACGCCGTCGAGGCCAGGGGTCAGATGCAGCAGCGCAACCTTGCCGAGTTCGGCATCGGCCTTCCAGCGCGGCGGCTCCGAGAGCGCATAGTGGATCTGCATGTCGCCCTTGCCGTAACGGTAGTTGGCGACGCCGGATTTGACCTCGACCGGCATCGGATCCGGCCAATCCCCCATCAGACGGTCATAGAGTTGGTTGGGTGTCATCGAGCAGATGACGCCGGATTTGGCCCTCAAGATTTCGCCGCTTGCAAGGCGCACGCCGTCAGCACGGCGATTAGGGCCTGGAATGATGGCTGCGACATCGGCGCCAACACGGATTTCGCCGCCGTGATCGGTAATCAGTTGTTCGAAGGCCGTGAGCAGTTTCGCGGCGCCACCTTTGACGATTGGCGCACCGCCGAGTTCCAGTGCAAAGCCGATCACCTTCAGCATTTCGGCGGAGTAGGCGCTTTCGGGTCCGAGGCCGCAATGGAGTACCCAGGGCGCCCAAAGTGCGCGGATATCCTCGGACCTGTAACTGGTTTCGAGATAGCCGCGTGCCGGCGTCAAGGCGTCGCCAAACCAGGCAGCCAGCTTGCGCAGGCCGCGGTTCCAGCCTTGCTTGGCAACAGTCTTAAGGGTCGATCCCGACCACAGTGCGCCGCCGAGCAGGGAAAACAGGAATGGCGCGTCGGCGGCAAGTGCTTCCATCTCACGAGAGAAGGTTTGCCCGTCGCCGAGCGACAATTCGTCGAAGGTGGCGATATTGCGCCGCCTGTCCTTGGAGAAGATGACATGCGAACCGTCGGGCCGCAGCACGCCTGTGGGAAGGTCGGCATGGGCGAATTCCAGGCCGCGCGCCTCGAGATCCTTGCCGATGGCGCCATAGGCGGGCGAGGTGAGGAACAGCACCATGGTCGTTGCCATGACGTCGTGGATGAAGCCGGGCTCGGTGATCTCTTCGGTGCGCAGGCAACCGCCTATGCGGTCGTTGCGCTCGAGGACGAGCACCTTGTGGCCCTTTTTGCCGAGCATTGCGGCCGCGACAAGCGCATTGATGCCGCTGCCGACGATGATGTAATCATGATCGCCCATTGCCGCTGCCCCTCATAGGCAAGATAAAGTGGAAAGGAGGGGCCTAATTTACCCCAGGCCCCAGCCTTCCCAGACTATCATGCAATCAACGCCAAAGCACGAACCGGCGAGCCGGTTCCCTTGACGAACTTCAGCGGAGCGGCGATCAGCACGGCGCCCTTGGCCGGAAGCTGATCGAGATTGGAGAGGCTGGCGAGGCCATAGCGGTTGGCCTTGTGCATGAGGTTGTGCGCCGGGAAGGGCGGGTTCATGCCGCCGGCGGATCCGGCATCGGTGCCAATCGTTTCCGAACCCCAGCCGACAATGCCCTTGCTCAGCAGATATTCGATCGCCTCGGCCGTCGGGCCGGGAGAATGGGGGCCATTTTCATCGGCGTTCAGGAAGGCCTCGGTCGAGCCGTTGCGCTTGTACCAGTCGGTGCGCAGCAGCACCCAGGTGCCGGCATCGATCGCGCCATGCTGGGCTTCCCATTCCTTGATGCTGTCGACCGTCAGCAGATAGTCGGGATTGGCGGCGGCTTCCTTGGAGCGGTCGATGACGTTGACCGGAGCGACGAAATTCTGCGGCGGGATGGTATCCGTCGTGTTGTTCGGATTGTCCTTGCCGGTGATCCAGTGGCAGGGTGCATCGAAGTGAGTGCCGGTATGCTCGCCGAGTTCCAGCCAGTTCCAGGCCCAGAACGGGCCGTCCTGGTTGTATTCGGAGATTGTGTGGACCTTGACCTTGGGCGTGTTCTTGCCGAACTGTGGCGGCAGGTAGAGCACCGGAGTGTCCGGGCCGAGCGGCGCGGTGAGATCGACGACCTTGACGGAGCCTGAAAGCAGGGCCGAGGCGAGGCTGGCGAGTGTGGTAGCGGTCATATGTTGGGTTCCCCTTGTTGTCGCATGACCCCATGCAAGAAGCCGCCTGGCGAGTTCTTTTTCGAGGTCGAGCTTGAAGTCGTTTTCGCCAGGTGCGGGGTGCCTTTCCTCCCGGCACCGGGTCCGCGCGGCGGCAGAATGAGGGAAGCCTATGTCACAATATATGATATTGCAAGCATCGCGCGATGGGTCCAGCGTCCAAAATTGACACCTTTTAAGTTGCTTTCCCGGATCAGGCAAAGCGCTGAAAATGAAGGTAAATTTCGAGAGTGACTTGATTCAATTCTATCCAGGATTGTCTTTGTAGATAAAATTCGCGCTAATAAATACTTGAAGCTTAAAGCTCAAGATGTATGCATGTGACAATAATAATCACCGACGAGTGAGGGGCGAACGATGAGCTATGACGCGATCATAGTGGGAGCGGGGCACAATGGCCTGGCGGCGGCGGTGCATCTGGCGGCGAAAGGCTGGAAGGTTGCCGTCATCGAGGGCAATGCCGAGCCGGGCGGCGCGGTCAAAACCCGCGAGGTGACGCTGCCCGGCTTTAGGCACGATCTTTGCGCAATGAACCTTTCCATGTTCGCCGGCTCCGCCTTCTTTGCGCAGTACAAGAATGAGTTGTTGGCCGAAGGCCTCGGCTTCGTGCCCGCTGCGGATTGCTTCGCCAGCGTCTTCCGCGACAATAGCTACCTCGGCGTCAGTACCGATCTGGAGAAGACTGCGGGTGCCATCGCCGATATATCGCCGCAGGATGCTGCCGCCTGGCGCAATATGCTCTCGCAGTTCGGTGCGGATGCTCCGCATATCTTCGGTCTGCTCGGCTCGCCCATGCCCTCCATGGCCGCCGCCAAGGTCGTCTGGAAGGCGTGGCGCGAAAAGGGGACTGGCTGGGTCTACGACACGGCGCGCACGCTGTTTGCCTCGCCGCGCGATTTTCTCGACGCCCGCTTCCGGAATACCAAGCTCAAGACGATGATGGCTGCCTGGGGGCTGCATCTCGATTTTGCGCCCGATGTCGCCGGCGGTGCGCTGTTTCCTTATCTCGAATCCATGGCCAATCAGGCCTTCGGCATGGTGATCGGCAAGGGGGGAGCCGATACGATCATCAAGGCGATGGCGGCCGTGCTGAAGAGCAAGGGCGGCGAATTGATGCTGGGCACGCGCGTCGACAAGATCGTCACGGCAGGCGGGAAGGCGACGGGCGTCGTTCTTGCCGATGGACGCCGCTATGAAGCGAAGCGCGCCGTTATCGCCAACATCCATCCGCAGATCCTCTTCGGCAAGCTTCTCGATCAGGATCCGTCGCGGCAGGAATTCGACGGCAAGGTTTCCCGCTTCCGTGCCGGCCCCGGCACGATGATGATCCATCTGGCGCTATCGGGTCTTCCGGACTGGACGGCGGGCAAGGCGCTGCAGAATTTCGCCTATGTGCATATCGCGCCGGATCTCGAAATGATGTCCCGCGTCTATGCTGAGGCGATGGGCGGCCTGCTGCCTGTCGAGCCTGCCCTGGTGGTCGGCCAGCCTACAGCCATCGATCCCTCGCGCGCGCCTCCCGGGCAGCATGTGCTCTGGATACAGGTGCGCGTCCTGCCGGCGCAATTCCGTGGCGACGCCGCAGGCGAAATCACCGGCGCTAACTGGGACGCGATCAAGGATGCCTATGCGGAGCGGGTCCTCGACATCATCGAGCGCTACGCCCCAGGCTTGCGTGGCAAGATATTGGGCCGTTCGGTCTTTTCTCCCGTCGATCTCGAACGCGAGAATCCAAATCTCGTCGGCGGCGACAATCTCTCGGGTAGTCATCACCTCGACCAGAACTTCCTGTTCCGCCCCGTTGCCGGCTATTCGCGTTACAAGACGCCGGTCGCTTCGCTCTTCATGTGCGGGGCCTCGACATGGCCGGGTGCGGGAACGGGTGCCGGTTCCGGTTTCATGCTGGGGAAAATGCTGGCCAAGTGACTGCCAAGCGACTTGACGCCCAAACCTTTGACGTTTCAAATATTGCTCCCTAGATCGCTTAGATCAGCGATGCGGAACGATAGACCGAGGCGACGTCATGACAGAGTCCGAGAGTGTAAACGTTGATCTGGAGATCATCGTTCAAGGAGCGCAGGAAGGCAAAAAGCTGGAGCTACGGCTCTGGCTGCGCATGCTGTCGACCACGAAGCTGATTTCGCAGGAAATCCGTCGCCGGCTGCGCAACGAGTTCGGCGCGACCCTGCCGCAATTCGATCTGATGGCGCAGCTTTATCGCGAACGCGATGGCCTACGCCTCGGCGAGCTTTCCAAGCGTACCATGGTTACCAACGGCAATGTCACGGGGCTGGTGGAACGGTTGGAGACGGATGGGCTGGTGCTGCGCGCGACGCCTGACGGTGACCGGCGCGTGACGGTCGCGAAGTTGACCGAAAGGGGGGTGGAGCTGTTCGGCGCCATGGCCGCTGCCCATGAGGGCTGGTTGCGAGATATGATGGCCGATGTAGACCCCGCCATCATCACCGAGCTTTGGCAGGATATCGGTGAGGTGAAGACCTCCGTCAGCAACCATCTTTCCGGCAACGACTTCGATTGACGCCCCTCCGGAGCGGTTCCGCGTTTCATGAAACCCCCAACCGCTCTGCACTCCTCGGAGTTGTTTTAGTGGGCGCGTTCGCTTTTGAATTTCTTCTCCAGTACGCTCACCAGACGCACCATCGGCCAAAGCAGGATGACGTAGATCACCGCGGCCATGATCAGCGGCGAGGGATTGGCGTAAAAGCCTTGGGCATTCTGGCCCTCTTTCAGCAGTTCCGGCAGCGCCACCGTCGAAGCGAGCGACGTATCCTTGAACATCGACACGCAGTTGCTGGTGGTGGGCGGGATGACGATGCGGACCGCCTGTGGCAGCACGACCTTGTAGAGCGTGATCAGGAAGGGAATGCCGAGAGCGGCAGCGGCTTCGAACTGGCCGCGCGGCACGCTTTCGATGCCCGAGCGGAAGACTTCGGCCGAGTAGGCTGCAAGCACGATGGAAAAGCCGATGATCGCCGACCACCAGGCCGAAAAGCTGATGCCGACGAAAGGCAGCGCGTAGTAGATCAGGATCAGCACGACCAGCATCGGCATAGCGCGCATGATGTCGATATAGGCGATCGTCAGCAGCTGCAGCGGCTTGGGGGCATAGAGGCGGACCAGGCTGACGAAGAGGCCGCCGGTCACGCCGATCAGGATGCTGACCACGCCGAGCGCGATGGTCATCCAAAGCCCGCGCAGCAGCTGCGGGAAAGCCGAGATCATGACGTCGGAATTGAAGAAGGTATCGACGAAAGACATTGGCACTCCCGTGTGCAAGACGAAGACAAGATTTCTTAGAGCATTTCCGCATTAAACGGAGTCGCAGAAATGCTCTATCTCTTTGTTTTTACGCAATTCCGGACGCAAAACCGCTTCGCACTTTTGCTGGAATTGCTCTTGTATCTACGCCGGCCGTTACGACCGGCGTAGTTTCATTTCAACGATGATCTTTTGATCACGCCTTGGGGATAGGCAATTCGGTGACGGTGGAGGAGCCTGCCGGCGCCTTGCTGCCGAACCACTTCTCGTGGATCTTTTCCAGCGTGCCGTCCTTCTTCATCGCGGTGATGGCGTCGTTGATCTTGCCGAGCAGTGGCGAATCCTTGGTCATCATCAGGCCGTATTGTTCGCCGGTCTTGATGCGATCCTTGATGGCAAAGCCCTTGGTCTTGACGAAGAGATACTGCATGCCCGGAATGTCGCTGACGACGGCGTCGATGCGGCCGGCGCCGAGATCAAGGAACATGTCCTGCTGTGAATTGTAGCCCTTGACGTCGGCAAAACCCTTAGCGGCCTTGTTGTCATTGACCCATTTTTCGCCGGTCGAGCCGGAGAGTACGCCGACGACCGCGCCCTTGAGATCGGCGAGCGCCTTGATCGAGCTGCCTTCCTTGGCGGCGACGCCCATGTCGGAGTCGTAGTAAGGCTGCGTGAAGGACTGCGACTTCAGGCGCTCCGGCGTGATGGTGATGGACGAGATCGCCACGTCGATGCGCTTGGAGCTCGTTGCGGCAAACAGGGCCTGGAAGCCATAGTCGGCGATGTTGGTGGTCATGCCGGCGCGCTTGGCCGCTTCGTTGACCACATCGACCTCGAAGCCTTCGAAACCGCCATTGGCAGTTTTGTATTCGAAGGGCGGGTTGTTGGGATAGGAACCGACATTCAGCGCATCGGCGGCATAGGTAAAGTGGCTTCCGCCGGCAAGGCCGACGGCGGTCGCTAGGACCAGCAGACTGCGACGAGTTATATGCATTTTTTAGTCTCCCTCTGGTTATGGCTGCGGGTTTTCCTCTTACCCGCGGTATTCCCCGTCCGCCCGTCCGGGCGGCCGTCTCATGTCATCGCATCGACCATGCGGTCGAGGGCGAGACGCATCTGTTCCGTTTCGCGGAAGGTGCACATGCGCAGGAATGCGCGCGACGATTCTCCAAAGTGATAGCCGGGCGCCAGACCGACGCGGGCCGTCTCCAGAATGCGCTCGCAAAGCGCTGTCGCGTCGGCCTCTCCCTGCAGCGCGAAGAAGGCGTACATGCCGCCGCGCGGCTTTTCCGGCAGGATCATGCCCGGTATTTTTGGCAGCTTCTCATAGGCAAGGTCGAGGCCGGCCTTGATCCGGCCGCGGATCTCGGCAATCAGCGGCTCGCCTTGGCGCAATGCCGCGGCAGCTCCCGCCTGTACCATCGCCGATGTACCGCTGTTGACATATTGCGTCATCGCGCCGAGTTGGTCGGCGACGGCGGAAGGATGCGTCAGCCAGCCGACGCGCCAGCCGGTCATGGCCCATGCTTTCGAGAAGCTGTTGATCGCAATCACGCGATCGCCGTCTTCCGCCACCTGCAGGATCGACGGTGCAATCTCGCCGTCGAAATAGAGGCGGGCATAGACTTCGTCAGAAATGATCCAGATGCCGGTGCGGCGGCTGAAATCGAGCAGCGCCAGCATCTCTTCGCGCGAAGCCGTCCAGCCCGTCGGGTTGGAGGGCGTCGACAGGAAGATTGCACGGGTGCGGGCATCGCAGCGGGCAAAGAGCTTGTCGAGATCGAGGCGCCAGTCGGTATCGAAATCGAGCGATACGGCGCGCGGTTCGCCGCCGATCAGATGAATGGCATTGTGGATGTTCGGCCATTGCGGCGCGACGTAGACGACATTGGTGCCGACGTCGACGAGTAATTCAAGCGCCATGTAGAGCGCCTGCATGCCGCCGGGGGCAACCGTGGTGCGCTCGATGGGGATGGGGCGCTCGTGCCAGCGGGTCTGATATTCCGAGAGCGCCTCGTTCAGTGTCGGGAGACCGCGCATGTTCGGGACATAGAAGGTCGCGCCATCGTCCAGTGCTTTCTTTGCGGCGTCGCGGATGAAGGCCGGCGTCACGATGTCGCCTTCGCCGAACCAGAGCGGTATGACGCCGCCGAGTTCCCGCGCGCGCTTGGCGAGGACGGCTATGTTGTCGGTGCGCATGTCGCGGATCTGTGCGCGGATGCCTTCAAGGGCGTCGCGACCGGCGATTGCGTTCGGCAAATTGTGCTGCGGCAGAAGAGACAAGGAATTCCCCTGGGAAATCGGTGTTGAAGGAACGAAACGACGGCCCAAACCTGCGCCTGGATTGCTCTTCATTTTCGAATGCTTATCCAAAAACGAATGCATTTCAAGGACAAATTTTAAGCTTAAAAGTCCATGCTTTTATCCGCTTCGGTTGCTGTCGTTGTGTGCTTTAAAGGCCTGGAATCGTTCATTTTTCCTCGGCCTCCGAAGCGCTCTGATGCTTCTTTGCCTCAGCGATGCCCGCTGCCATGCCGGCGCCGAGAAACATCGTGTCGCTGGCCAGCACGAAGAAGCTTATTCCGCCTTCCGACCAGGCGCGGACATCGTCTGGCGACGGGCGGAAAATACCGACCGCACGGCCGGCCGAAAGAGCCGCTTTGGCGATGGCGCGGATGGCGCCGTCGAGCTTGTCCTTGCCCGCCGGTCCCATCGCATTGATCGAGACCGAGAGATCGCCGGGGCCGATGAAAATGAGGTCGATGCCGTCAACGGCGGCGATATCGGCAACGTTGGCCAGCCCTTCGGCCGTCTCGACCTGGATGGCAAGCACCAGTTCGGCATTGGCCTTGGCGAGATAATCGGGGATGCGGTAGCCATAGGCCGCCGCGCGGCCAGGACCGACGCCACGCGCACCAAGCGGCGGATAGCGCGTGGCCCGTACGGCAGCCCGAGCCTGCTCAGCGGTTGAAATCCTTGGTATCAAAACGCCGGCCGCGCCGGCATCCAAAACAGCTGCAATGTCTTCGGCAGCGTGTCCAGGTACACGAACCATGGCCGGGACTTGGTGGACATTTGCAGCGCGGATCAGGTCCTCGATGCGCTCGCGGCTGATCTGCGCGTGCTCCCAGTCGATGCAGAGGAAATCCACGCCGGAGGCCGCCGCAACTTCGATGGCGACCGGATGCGGGATGGCCGCAAAGGTGCCGACGATCAGCCTGCGCTCGATACAATTCCGGCGAAAATCGCTCATCCTCTTCCTCACACTACAGCGGTCCTCTCAACGAGGGATAGACCGAAAAGCCCTAGCTGCGAAGCGGTATTCCACTCTGAACTCAAGGCCGCTTTCCGTGTCATTGCCGATTGCAGCTGACGACACGGAGGCATTGCGGTGGCGGAGTTGTTCGGGCGCCGCCACCGCTCATGGGCGCAGCTTACTTGCGCCGCGCCATGACCTTGGTCAGCACCGCCTCAAACCGAGCGATCTCCTCGATCTTGTTATAATGCACCAGCGATACACGGATGGCGCCCGTTTCCATCGAAAGGCCAAGGCGCCTCATCAGGCGCGGTGCGAACATGTGACCGTCGCGCAAGCCGATGCGTTCCTTGCCCATCTCATCGGCGAATTCCTGCGGGGTGATGCCTGGCATGTTGAAGCAGATTGTGGGAACGCGCTGTTCGAGACGGTTTTCGTCGGAGATGCCGTAGATGGTGGCGCCATGGCGCTTGAGTACGGCGATCATCTCGCGGGACAGCATCAGCTCATACTGACGGATCGCGCCCATGGCGGCAGCCAAGGCTTCACGGCGGCTATGGTTGCCGGTCGGCAGGAAGCGCCGGCCGAGGCCTTCGAGATATTTGACTGCGGCGTTCATGCCGGCGACGTTCTCATAGGTGAAGGTGCCGACTTCGATCTTGTAGGGCGGCACGTCCGGAATGAAGTCTTCCTTGAATGTGGGAAGCTTGACCAACGCGTCGTAGCGGCCCCAGAGGAAGCCCATGTGCGGCGAGAAATTCTTGTAGCCGGAGCAGACGAGATAATCGCAGCCCCAGGCCTGAACGTCGATCAGGCCATGCGGGCCGTAATGGACGCAATCGAGGAAGGTCTCGGCGCCGGCCGCCTGCGCCAGTTTGCAGACGGCTGCGACATCGACGATCGTGCCGATGGAATGCGCCGTGACGGTGCAGGCGACGAGGCGGGTCTTGTCGTTCAGGAGCGGCTTCAGATCTTCGGGATGCAGCGTGCCGTCCTCGCGCATGCGCCACCAGACGATCTTGGCGCCGTCTGCTTCCAGGGCGAGCCAGGTGGCGATGTTGGCATCGTGATCCATGTCGGTGATGACGATCTCATTGCGCTCGCCGAGCAGCTTGGCAATGCCGAGGCTCACCAGGCGAATGAAGGAGGTAGCATTCTGGCCGAAGGAGATTTCTTCCGGGCGATAGGCGTTGACCAGCATGGCGACGCTTTCGCGCGCTTCGTCGAGATTGCGGTCCACGCCCTGGCTGTACTGGTATTTCGCCATGCGCTGGACGTTGAAATCGATCAGATGGTTGGCGACGGCGTCCACCACCGTCTGCGGCACCTGCGACCCGCCTGCATTGTCGAGAAAGACGAAGTCGCCCGCCTTCTGGATGGCCGGGAACAAAGCACGGACCTCGTCGACCGGAAAACTGTTATGGCCGGCGAATTGCGATGCGGAAGCGGCGGAGCTCATGGGGATCTCGCTCTGGATATCGGGTTGAAATCTCTAGTTTGATCATTTGATCACAAAATACTTTAAGGTTCAACCAAATTTCTTAGCCCCATGTCGGAAGCTTAGCGGCGGGAGGAGCTGGAGCCCTTGCGCGGCTCATCCTGCGTTGCCGGGCAGTAATCCTGCAGGATTTCATGGGTACGTCTGATATCGGCGACGACCCCATCCCGAGCAGCGGCAAAATCGCCGGCCTTCAGCGCCTTGACGATCGCAACATGCTCGCCGGCAGGATCGAGCTGGCCGCTGCGCATCAAAGGCTCGACGGAGGCGGAGAGCATGCGCATGTAGGGACCGAAGCGCAGCCACAAAGTCTCGATGAGCTGCAGCAGCACCTCGGAACCGGAGGCGCTGTAGATGGTGAAGTGGAACTGCTGGTTCTTGGCCATCAGGTCGTAGACGTTGGCGCCGAGGCCGATAACATGCTGTTCGCCGGCGATGCGCTCGAGCGTTTCAATGTCGGTGGGGGTGAGGTTCGGCAAGCCGAGCTCGGCGGCCAGGCCCTCCACAGCGATGCGGGCGCGGCAAAGGTCATCCAAACGGGCGAGTGTCACGATCGGAATGCGGGCCGAGCCGTTGGCGGCGACTTCCAGGGCATTTTCGGCGGCCAGCCGGCGCAGCGCCTCGCGGACCGGCATGTTGCTGGTTCCGAAAGTTTCGGCGAGCGAGGCGATCGTCAGGGTCTGGCCCGGATCGAAATTGCCGGCCATGAGCGCATTTCTCAGCTGCTGATAGACGCTCTCCTGGATCGTCGTTCTGGAGGACACCGGTTCCAGGGCTATGCGCACGCTTGCTTCCTTTTCACTGCTGGGACTCGTTCATCGTAGAACGAAGGACAGGCGAAAGGAAAGGGGCGTCTCCGTCCCCCCCTCAGGCTTCCTCAGCCTCCCAGCTTGCCTCATCGGCTTGACTGGTCCTCGCCGGGGCCTTTCGCAGGCCAAGGCCGACACCGATGAGGGCGAGGGCGCCGCCGATGGCATGGTAGGAATGCAGCTGCTCCCCAAGAAGTGCCGAGGCCAGTGCCGCGACGAGGATGGGTAGCAGATTGATCAGTAGCGACGTCCGGCTCGCTCCGAGCTTTTGAATGCCGATCATCCAGCAGAGAGGGGCGACGAGCGAGGTCGGGATAGCAGCATAGAGGATCAGCGGCAGGTTTGCGGCGGTGACCGGCGAGATATCGCCCATCAGGAAAATCGGGATCAGCAGCAGAGTCGAAAAACCGATCTGCCAGAAGAGCTGCTGCCACATGGGTATCGGCATTGCCCAGCGCTTCAGCATGACGCCATAGAGCGCATTCGAGAGGACGGCGATGATCATCAGGCCGTCGCCGACGTGAAAGCCGCCATTCACCAGTCGCATCGGGTCCCCCTGTGATGTCAGATAGACAAGCCCGATCAGCGAAATGGCGCTGCCTGCGAGGCTGGCGGTCGTCAGTCTTTCGCCTGCCAGCAGGCCGGCGAGCAAGGTCGACATCAGCGGCATCAGAGCAACCATCACGCCCATGTTGACGGCCGATGTGGTCTTGGCCGCCTCGTAGGCGAGACTCTGGTAGATCACCATGCCGAGCGCGCCGAGTGTGGCGAGCTTCAGCCAATGCTCGCGCAGCGCGGCACGGTTGCGCCATGCAGTCCGGCCGACGAAGGGCAGGAGCACGACGAAGGCGAGCAGCCAACGATAGAAGGAGATGGAGCCCGGAGAGATCACGCCGGCGGAGGCCTTGGTGACGACGGTGTTGCCGGACCAGATCAGCACAGTCAGCAGCGGCGCCAATCCGACGGCACTGACGATGGATACGGATGAGTTCGACTGGTTGCTCATGGAACAGTCTCCCGACGTCGTTCTGGCTTCGATGCGAAACGAGCAATGGCGAAGATGCTCCGCCACCGTGAGGCTCTTCTACCGCTTGTCCGAATTCTGGTATATAACGAGATTAGGACAATCAGTAATGAAATGACGACATGCCGGACAGGCTTCCACGCATTCAGGGCGATCCGCCCAATCCCGTTTCCTTTCGGACGGAGAATTACAAAGCGGGCACGGTCTTTCCCAGAAAGAGCCAGCCGTGGGGCGAACTCAACTATGCACTTATCGGTGTCTGTGAGTTCGACATTCAGGGCGTGCGCTATCTGTCGCCGCCGCATTATGCCATCTGGCTGCCGCCGGACACGATGCATGGCGCCCATAACCAGCATGATCTGCGCTATGTGACCGTCTATGTCGAGCGCGCGCTTTGCGCCGGTCTGCCCGACAAGCCCTCGATGCTGAGCATCAGCCCGCTGCTGAAGGCAATCCTTGCCGATTTTGCTGCCCGGGATATCACCATGCCGGAAACCGTCGAAGACCTGCGGCTCGCGCAGGTTCTGGTCGACCAAATTTGCCTGGCGCCCGGCTGCGAAAACTATCTTCCGTTCTCCGACGACCCATTGCTCGGCCCGGTGCTCAGCGCCCTGCAGGCCGATCCCGGCGATCGGCACTCCCTCAGCGAATGGGCGCGCAGGATGGGCACGACCGAGCGGACTCTGTCGCGCCGATGCCAGGACGATCTCGGCCTTTCCTTCAACGAATGGCGCCAGCGATCGAAGCTCGTTGCCGCATTGTCGTTGATCGAAGCCGGCGAGCCGGTGCAGCAGATCGCCTCGCGACTGGGCTATAGTAACGCTTCCGCTTTCATCGCTATGTTTCGCCGGCTGACGGGGACGAGCCCGACGCAGATGCGTTAGCGCGTTCATGGCTCGATCAATAGGATTTCGAGCTTGCGCAGCCGTTCCGGATCGGCCACCGCATCGACAGCCGTGACCATATTGCCATCATTGAGGGTGAAGCGAAGCGCTATGCGCAGCTGCCCGCCGATAACCACGACGGCGCCGACAGCGCCATCGATGACCGCCGGCCGGGCTGCCTGCGCGCGGCCGTTGAAGGTTGCCGCGACGGCGGTACGCCCCTGGATTTCTCCAACGGAGCCCATATGAGCCGCGACGGCATCCAGGCGGAAGATCGCTTCTGGATCGAGTACGGCCAATAGCGCCTGCATATCGCCAACGCGGGAGGCCGTCAGGAAAGCATCGACCACATGGCGCTGGCGGGTGAGATCGACCTCCGTCGTTGGTGGCGTGTCCTGCACGCGGCGGCGGGCGCGGCTCGCAAGTTGCCGTGTCGCGACCGTTGTGCGGCCGACGATCGGGGCGATGTCGTCGAAAGAGACGTCGAACATGTCGTGCAAAACAAAGGCGAGCCGTTCGGCCGGATTGAGCTTTTCCAGGACGACCAAGAGGGCGAGACCGACGGAATCGGCCAGCAACGCATCCTGTTCCGGGTCGGTGCCGTTTCCGGCCTCATGCACCACCATCGGCTCGGGAACGTGGATTGTCAGCGGCTCTTCGCGACGGGATTTGCGGGCTCGCAACAAGTCGAGGCAGATGCGTGCCGTCACCGTCGTCAGCCAGCCACTGAGATTTTCGATATCAGACGTGTCGCTTCTGACCAGGCGCAGCCACGTTTCCTGCACGGCATCCTCGGCCTCTGTGCGCGAGCCGAGCATGCGATAGGCCACGGCGCGCAGATGCGGCCGGTTCGCCTCGAATTTTTCCGCCCGCCACTTTTTTTCGTCCATCGGTCACATTCCCTCATCGTGTTCCGTCAGACCTATGACGAACGAAATCCGGCCGGTGTGACAGCGGATCGGCAGGAAAGTGCATCGTCTGAACGAGAGCCGCAACAGCGCTCTCAAAAACAGAGGAAAGAAACAATGCAAGCTCGCATGAAGAACCCAGCTCTCGTCCTGCCCGAAACACTGCAGGCGCTTATGGCCGTCAGCAATTCGATCAAAGATCGTGGCCTCTCGGAAAACACCATGGACCTCGTGCATCTTCGCGTCAGCCAGATCAACGGCTGCAGCGTCTGCACCGATATGGGCTTTCGCAAGTTGCAGAAGGCGGGCGAAACGATGGAACGTATCGTCGGCGTCTCTGCCTGGCGCGAAATGCCCTATTTTTCGGATGCCGAGCGCGCGGCTCTTGCACTTGGCGAAGCCGTCACCCGGCTTGCCGACCGTCCGGATGCCGTCACCGACGAGATTTGGAATGAAGCCGCAAGACATTACGACGAGAAGGCATTGTCCGCCCTCATCGTTGCGATCGCGCTCGACAATGTCTGGAACCGGCTGAACTCCACAGTTCGCCAGCGCGCAGGAGCCTCCTGGAACTGAAGGACGCCGGAGCGTGCCGATCCTTCTCCCCTGCGAAAGGGGAGAAGGCGATTTCCTGGTCTCAGGCTTCTCCAACCCGTGCTGTCACCAGCAATTTCGCCAGCCAATCGACGAAAACGCGCACCTTATTGCTGAGGTGCCGGTTGGGCGGATAGACGATGTGCATGGGCATAACGGGCCGGGTCCAGCCGGAGAGGACAGGCACGAGGTCTCCCCTGGCAAGGGCATCTCGCGCCATGAAGCTCGGCACCTGCGCGATGCCGAGGCCGGTCAACGCCGCATGAATGTAGCTGCGGCCGTCATTTACCGAGACGATATAGCGGGGGCTGATCTCCAGAGACTCATTGCCGCGTTCGAAGAGGAAAGGAACCGTACGGCCGGTTTGCGAGCGAAAGTAGCAGACCGCATGGTGACTGGTTTCAAGGTTCTCCGGCCGTTCCGGGACGCCGTGCTTCTCGATATAAAGGGGAGATGCGCATGTGACGAAGTGCATTTCGCCGACGCGCCGGGCGATCAGCGACTGGTCGCTGGGCATGCCGGCGCGCAAGGCGCAATCGACATTCTCGGCCAGATAGTCCACGAGCCGGTCGCCGACGCCGAGATCGATGTGGATGTCGGGGTAGCGCTGGTGGAAGTCACATAGCGCGGGCATGACGATCCGTTCTGCGAAGGCGCCGGCCATTTCGACGCGCAGGCGGCCGCCCGGCAGGCTTTGCGAATTGCTGATGCTGCCATCCAGTTCCTCGATTTCGGAGAGGATCTGAATGGCGCGCTCGTAATAAAGCGCACCGTCCGTCGTCACCATGACGCGCCGGGTCGTCCGGTTCAGAAGCTTGGCGTGAAGATGCGCCTCGAGCGATTGGATGAGCGTCGTCACCGTCGCCTTCGGCATGGAAAGGGCTGCGGCGGCGCGGGTGAAGTTACCCGTCTCGACCACGCGCGCGAACGCCCGCATTGCTGATAATTGGTCCATTCTGTGATGTCCCTTGACCTCGCAGAAAAGAGGTCGATTGTTTGTGATCCTGAATAGTCTGATCGAATATAGGCTACTTATTCTCGAAGCGGAATAACAATATGTTCTAATCGTGATTGTTGCAATGCGGCATGGGGGCGCCAAAGACCGCATTATCGAGAATATGATTGAAAGCATGTTAGAGGGCTGCTGGATATGGATCATATTCACTCGAACAGATAGGGATTTGGGTCGATGAGTGCGCCGTGGAAAGATGTTGTGCTGGAAAACGTGCCTACGGGGCCGGTGGCAGCTCGGATCTATAACGGCGAAGGTTTGAAGAAGGCGGCACCCCTCGTGCTCTATCTGCACGGCGGCGCTTTTCTCGATACCGACCATGCGATCAACAGACCGGTGGCGGCAAGCCTCGCAGAGGCCGGAGCCATCGTGGTTGCGGCTGATTATACGAGCTGTAATCAGAATGCTTTTCCGAAGGTGCTCGAATGCGCCTACGGGATTCTCGCTTACCTCAGCAACAAGCGGAACATGCTTGCGCTGGGCGGGGCGAAAAAATCGCTGCTGTTTGTCGCCGGAGAGGAATCGGGTGGCAATGTTGCAGCGGGTGTCGCTTTAAAGGCGCGCGATCAAATACCCGGTTCGCTGGACGGACAGGTGTTGATATCGCCTTTGCTCGATCCTTTCATGGGGTCGAAATCTTTCCTCCAGGCGGAGGAAAGCGGCATGCGCGAGCGCTGGACGGAGGGTTGGAACCGTTACCTGGGTTTCCTGGGCGGTGTCTGTCACCCCTATGCGGCGCCTCGATACTGTTCGCGGCTTTCGGGCCTTGCGCCGGCATTGGTGCTCACGGCCGAGGACGACCCGCTCCGCGACGAGAGCATGGAATACGGCAGTCGGCTGAGAGATGCTGGCGTCCGTGTTCGCCAGCAAGTCCTCCCCGCCGGGACAGGCTGGCCCACTCTCTACGGCGGGCATTCGAAGGACAGGCCTTCATGGCAACACGATGTATGCTGTTGTTTCAAGGGTTTTGTCGAAGACGTGCAGGCTTGATCGACGGCAGCATTCCGATCGCGAGGGAAAACGCCGATCTGGATGGGATGCCGGAAGCAAAGGCAGAAGCGATCTCCGCGAGGATACGCGGCGCTTCAGGCCCCTGACTGTATCGAGACAATAGGAATTTTCGGTTCCCGCGTCCCAAGAGGGGACCAAAGGAGAGACTAACATGAAGTCCAACGGTAAGCGCTGGGCCCTGTGGGGCGCCGGCATGGGTGTTGCTGTGGCCATTTCAGGCGCGGCTTTCTATCTGGAGCTGCCGCGCGGTGCTCAGGCAACCGAGGCAACCGGTCCGGTAGCGAAGCCGGCCATCCCGGTCACGGTCGCAGCCGTGGAGCCGCGCGATATCACATCCTGGCAGGAGTTTTCCGGCCGGCTGGAAGCCATCGACCGCGTCGAAGTTCGCCCACGGGTCGCCGGCGCAATTCAGTCAGTGCACTTCCGCGAAGGGGCTTTGATCAAGCAGGGTGACCTGCTTGTGACGATCGATCCTGCACCCTATGAGGCAACGGTCGCACAGGCACAAGCGCAGGTATCGGCTGCCAAGGCGAAGCTCGATCTGACCAAGGTCGAAGTCGGCCGCGGCCAGAAGCTCTTCGACAACAAGACGATTTCGCAGAGCGACATGGATGCGCGCACCAGCAACTATGCCGAAGCGGAAGCCAATCTGAAGGCGGCGCAAGCGGCCTTGCAGACGGCACAATTGAACCTCGACTATACGCAGGTCCGCGCTCCGATCGCCGGCCGCGTCGGCAAGATCGCCGTCACCGTCGGCAACCTCGTCGCTGCCGGCTCGTCATCCCCGGCGCTGACGACGCTCGTTTCGGTCGATCCGATCTATGCGAGCTTCAATGCGAACGAGCAGACCGTCACCCAGGCGCTGGCGGAGCTGCCGGCGACCGGTGGCGCGGTTCCGCCGGTCGAGCAGATCCCGGTTCAGATCGGCACCTCCAGTGACAGCGGCACGCCGATCAAGGGTAAGTTGCAGCTGATTGACAACGAAGTCGATGCGGCAAGCGGCACCGTCAGCGTTCGGGCTGTCTTCGACAATCCCGGCGGACGTCTCATCCCCGGCCAGTTCGTGCGGGTCCGTATGGGTCAGCCGAAGGCCGAGAACAGGATCGTCATCGACGATCGGGCAGTCGGCACCGACCAGGACAAGAAGTTCGTCTTCGTCGTGGATGGCGAGAACAAGGTCAATTACCGGCAGGTCCAGCTCGGGTCGTTGGTTGACGGCCAGCGAGTGATCGAGAACGGCCTGAAAGCCGGCGAAAAGATCGTCGTCAACGGGCTGCAGCGCATCCGTCCCGGTGCAGTCGTCGCACCGCAGTTGGCAGAGAAGGTCGCGACCGCTCAGTAAGACTTCGCCTTCTGCCCGAGGGCAGAAGGCCGACATTCCGAAATCACATGATCCGCCGGCGGCTCTCAAATCGTCGGACAGGAATTTTGCATCCGTTCTCACCCCAGAGGGGGCTTTGATATGAACATCTCCAGATTCTTTGTCGACCGTCCGGTCTTTGCCGGTGTTCTTTCGGTCCTCATCGTGGTCGCCGGCCTGATCGGCCTCAGAGCGCTGCCGATCTCCGAATATCCAGAGGTCGTGCCCCCGTCTATTGTCGTGCGCGCCACCTATCCCGGCGCCAACCCGACCGTCATCGCCGAAACGGTGGCGACGCCGCTCGAAGAGCAGATCAACGGCGTCGAGGGCATGCTCTACATGTCCAGCCAGGCGACATCAGACGGCGCTCTCAACGTGACGGTCACCTTCAAGCTCGGCACCGATCCGGACAAGGCGCAGCAGCTCGTGCAGAACCGCGTTTCGCAGGCCGAGCCGCGCCTGCCCGCGGAAGTCCGTGCCCTCGGCATCACAACCGTCAAGAGCTCGCCCAATTTCATCGTGGTCGTCAACCTCGTCTCGGACGGGGCCGACCACGACATCACCTATCTGCGAAACTATGCGACCCTGAACATTAAGGATCGGCTCGCCCGGATCGAAGGCGTCGGGCAGGTGCAGGTCTTCGGCGCCGGCGACTATTCCATGCGCGTGTGGATCGATCCGCAGAAGGCGGCCGAGCATAATCTTGCCGCCAGCGACATTAGCAATGCGATCAGCTCGCAGAACGTCCAGGCTGCGGCTGGCATCATCGGTGCCTCACCCAGCCGGCCGGGCGTGGATCTGCAACTCAACGTCAATGCCCAGGGCCGCCTGCGCACCCCTGAGGAGTTCGGCAACATCATCGTCAAGACGGGCGCCAACGGCGAGATCACCCGCCTTCGCGACGTCGCCCGCGTCGAGCTTGGTGCGCAAGACTATACGCTGCGTTCGCTGCTCGACGGCAAGCCGGCCGTCGCCGTCGCGGTTCTCCAGGCGCCCGGTTCGAACGCGATCGAGATCGCGAATAACGTGCGCTCGACCATGAACGTGCTGCAGCAGGCCATGCCTGCGGGTGTTAAGTACGAGATCGTCTACGACACGACGAAATTCGTCCGTGCCTCGATCGAGAAGGTGATCGACACGCTGCTCGAAGCCATCGCGCTCGTCGTCCTCGTCGTCATCCTGTTCTTGCAGACATGGCGCGCCTCGATCATCCCGCTAATCGCCGTCCCGGTGTCGATCATCGGCACTTTTGCGGTGATGTATGTCTTCGGCTTCTCGATCAACGCGCTTAGTCTGTTCGGCCTGGTGCTAGCGATCGGTATTGTCGTGGACGACGCGATCGTGGTGGTCGAGAACGTCGAACGTAATATCGAGAACGGGCTCAGTCCGCGAGACGCTACCTACAAGGCCATGAAGGAGGTCTCCGGTCCGATCATCGCGATCGCGCTGGTCCTCGTCGCGGTCTTCGTGCCGCTAGCCTTCATCTCCGGCCTGTCCGGCCAGTTCTACCGCCAGTTCGCGCTGACGATCGCCATCTCGACGGTCATCTCGGCCTTCAACTCGCTCACCCTGTCTCCGGCACTGGCATCCCTGCTCCTGAAGGGCCATCATGCGCCGAAGGATCGGTTGACACGGATCATGGACGCGGTCTTCGGCTGGTTCTTCCGCGGCTTCAACCGGGCGTTCGGAGCAGGTTCGAAATACTACGGTAAGGGCATCGGCGGCCTGCTGTCGCGCAAGAGCATCGTCATGGTGATCTATCTCGCGCTGGTGGGAGCAACCTATAGTCTGTTCACAACGGTTCCAGGCGGTTTCGTGCCGTCGCAGGACAAACAGTATCTGATCGGCTTCGCACAGTTGCCGGATGCCGCAAGCCTCGACCGTACGGAAGACGTGATTAAGCGCATGACGGACATTGCGCTGAAGCAGCCGGGCGTCGCCAATGCGATCGCCTTCCCGGGCCTGTCGATCAACGGTTTCACCAATTCCTCGAATGCCGGCGTCGTTTTCGTGACGCTGAAGGACTTCGACGAGCGCAAGACGCCGGACCTTTCTGGCGGGGCGATCGCCATGGCGCTGAACCAGAAGTTCGGCGTCATCCAGGATGCCTTCATCGCCATGTTCCCGCCGCCGCCGGTCAACGGTCTCGGCACGACAGGCGGCTTCAAGCTGCAGATCGAGGATCGCGCCGGCCTCGGCAACCAGGCGCTCGACCAGGCGGCCAAGGCAGTGATCGGCAAGGCCTACCAGACACCGGAACTCGCCGGCATCTTCTCGAGCTTCCAGATTAACGTGCCGCAGCTTTTCGCCGATCTCGACCGCGCCAAGGCCGAGCAACTCGGGGTCTCCGTCACCGACGTCTTCCAGACGCTGCAGATCTATCTCGGTTCGCTCTATGTGAACGACTTCAACGCCTTCGGCCGCACCTACAGCGTCCGCGTGCAGGCCGATGCCAAGTTCCGGGCTCAGCCGGAAGATATCGGCCAGTTGAAGGTCCGTTCGGCATCGGGTCAGATGATCCCACTTTCAGCCCTGCTGAAGGTGAACGCCACGACCGGTCCGGAACGCACGAACCGCTATAACGGTTTCCTGGCGGCCGACATCAATGGCGGCCCGGCGCCCGGTTTTTCGTCGGGCCAGGCACAAGCAGCGATCGAGAAGATTCTGCATGAGACGTTGCCGCCCGGTATAGACTTCGAATGGACGGACTTGACCTACCAGCAGATTCTGGCAGGCAATTCCAGCGTCGTCGTCTTCCCGTTGGCGCTGCTGCTGGTCTTCCTCGTGCTGGCCGCCCAATACGAGAGCCTGACCTTGCCGCTCGCCATCGTCATGATCGTGCCGATGGGTGTATTGGCGGCGCTGACCGGCGTCTGGCTCACGGGTGGGGACAACAACATCTTCACCCAGATCGGCCTGGTGGTGTTGGTGGGCTTGTCGGCGAAGAACGCGATCCTGATCGTGGAATTTGCCCGCGAGCTGGAATTCGAAGGGCGCACACCGGTTCAGGCCGCGATAGAGGCTAGCCGCCTGCGTTTGCGTCCGATCCTGATGACTTCCATGGCCTTCATCATGGGTGTTGTGCCGCTGGTCACCTCGACTGGTGCCGGTGCCGAAATGCGCGCGGCCATGGGTGTTGCGGTGTTTGCCGGCATGATCGGCGTCACCTTCTTCGGCATCTTCATGACGCCGGTCTTCTATGTGCTGATCCGCAGCCTGACGGGCAACCGTCCGCTGAAGCAGCACCATCACAACGACAACGAACATTCGGCGGAGGTACTCCCGATCGCCGCCGAATAAGGGCCGTGCCAAGCGGTACTCCAGTGCTCGACGCGCCAAAGGCGGGACCTCAAGGTCCCGCCTTTTCTTTTATGTGATCTATATTTCTGTTTTGCCTAATCTATTGGGCTCCAGAGGAATTTGCCGTATGGCCGCTGATTTCCTTTGCATGCTGGCACCATAGGTCTATCAAGCTTTTGGATGAGTTGATTGACGTACGTCGAGCATGAGGAGCCGCTCGCGGAGCCGGTGGGTTTCAAGGGCAATAGTGTGCAGGAGATCATTGCCGGATGCGTCGGCATGGTCGATCGCCATATTGCTTCCGGAGCCCGCGCGTTCCAATTCGGAGGATAGTCGATGAGTGGCAAGAAGATCGCTTTTCTCGGTACGGGATTGATGGGGGCGCCGATGGTGCGGCGGCTGCTCGCGGCCGGCTTTGCGGTGACCGTCTGGAATCGCGACCGGAGCAAGGCCGAGCCTCTGGCCGCCGACGGCGCCATCGTCGCGGATACGGCGGTGGAGGCGGCGCGGGGAGCAGCGGTGCTCTTCACCATGCTCACCAATGGCGGTGCCGTCAGCGAAGTCCTGTTCGGCAGCGGCGTTGCCGAAGCGCTGGAAGCCGGTGCCGTCGTGATCGATAATAGCTCGATATCGCCGGCCGTTGCGCGCGAACATGCGGCAGCGCTCGCCGAGCGCGGCATTCATCATATCGACGCTCCGGTTTCAGGCGGAGTCGTGGGTGCGAAGGCAGGGACGCTTGCGATCATGGCCGGCGGCGATGCCGATGTCATAGACAGCGTTCGCGAGATCATGGCGCCTCTCGGTCGCGTGACGCGCGTTGGCCCGAGCGGCACCGGACAGCTCGCAAAGCTCGGCAATCAGCAGATCGTTGCGGTGACGATCGGCGCCGTCGCAGAGGCGATGCTGCTGGTCGAAGCCGGCGGCGGTTCGCGCGAGGCCTTTCGCGCCGCCATTCGCGGCGGCTTTGCCGAGAGCAAGATCCTGGAACTGCATGGCCAGCGCATGATCGAGCGCAATTTCGAGCCGGGTGGAACCGCCCGCAATCAATTGAAAGATCTCGATACGGCACTTGCCGCTGCCCAAGGCCTGTCGCTCAATTTACCGCTGACCGAAGCTATCAGGGCCGAATTTGCAGAATTCGTCAAGAGTGGTGGCGGGGAGCTGGATCACAGCGGTCTGCTGCAGCATCTGGAAGATAAGAATGCCCGAGGAAAGGCTTGAGGAAGAGATGAGCGATAAGGGAGCATCCAAGCGTCGTCTGCGTTCGCAGGACTGGTTCGACAATCCGGATCACATCGATATGACGGCGCTCTATCTCGAGCGCTTCATGAATTACGGCATCACGCCGGAAGAGCTGCGCTCCGGCAAGCCGATCATCGGCATTGCCCAGAGCGGCAGCGATCTCACGCCCTGCAATCGTCATCACCTCGATCTTGCCAAGCGCGTGCGCGACGGCATTCGCGATGCAGGCGGCATTCCGATCGAATTTCCGACACATCCGATCTTTGAGAACTGCAAGCGCCCAACAGCGGCACTCGACCGCAATCTGGCCTATCTCGGTCTGGTGGAAGTGCTCTACGGCTATCCGCTCGACGGCGTCGTCCTGACGACCGGCTGCGACAAGACCACGCCATCGGCGCTGATGGCCGCTTCTACCGTCAATATTCCGGCAATCGTTCTCTCCGGCGGCCCTATGCTCGAC
>NZ_JARWKZ010000039.1:0-59650 GCF_050577975.1 Rhizobium sp. BR 315
TCGCGCGAGGCGACGCCACTCATAGAGCTGTGATCGCGATATTCCGTGACGACGTGCCGTTTCCGAACAACGGCCCGGCTCAAGCAGGCTCTCCGCGACAATCCGGAGTTTGACGGCATTGCTAAACCGCCGACGTCGACCGGTATCGACGATATCGAGGCGGCCAGCAGACTGACTGTGAGTATAGATGTCCATACAGGCAGTCAGCTATTTTTCCGCACACCTCTCAAGGCGGCCCAGCTCGGATGCCTACCCAGCAACTAAAGGTAGAGACACACGCAAGGTGCCTCCCCGAACTACTGTAGGACGCTCAAATCCAGGTCATTTTTTTGTCGCTTTATCAGAATCGCTGCCTCTATGGCTTCCGCATAGGAGTTTGCCATGCGCGTTTCAGACAGCCTCTCTTTCGCAGCGTTCGCCGCGGCACGTTTCATATCGCGCAACTTCTGGGGATTAGAAATTAGTTGGCGTATCGCCTTGGCGAATGCAGCCGCCTTGCCTGGTGCACAAAGAATGCCCGCATCTGTACCTTCCAGGATAGCTGGAATTCCGCCAACGTTGGATGCCACGATCGCACAGCCGGATGACAGTGCCTCCAGCAATGCGAGAGGACGTCCATCCATTCGTGAAGGCAGAACGAAAATGTCATACAGAGCGAAATAAGGCTCCGTATCATCGACCATTCCCATAAACTTGAAGCGCACATTTAGTGGTAGATTGCGAACCTTTGCCTCCACGGCATTTCGCATTGGACCATCGCCGGTCATGACAAAGCAGACTTTAGATTCGTCCTTTAGAGCTTCCGCTATCTCAACAAAGACCTCAGGGGACTTTTCACTCGAAAGACGCCCAGAAAAGCCAATGACAATCTCATCGTCTTCAATACCCAGTCGCCCTGCTAGGTCGATCGGTCTATCTGTCTGGAAATTGGATGCGTCAACCCCACTTTCAATCAGCCGGATCTCACTTTCAGGCCGACCAGTCGCCCTAAGCCAGCTAACAACCTCCGGGTTTTCGCCAATAGCCAAGGTAATATGCTTCTGGAGCCGTATGTGGGAATCTGTATGTCCTACGGTGTTGAACAGAAGGTCAATAATCGCAAGATCCTTACAGCCTAGCTCCAGAACCGGAAGAAGATCGTAAATCAGACGACTTCCTGCGAGTAGTAGAGCATCAAAGCGCCGGCTTTCAATCAGATACCTTACATATCCCTCTTGTTCCCATTTCTTAAGAAAGCGCGGAAGCATATAGACTTCGGCGATATTCTGTTTGAACCACGAGCTTACATCCTCATGGCCCTCCTGCGGAAGTGTCGATATAACGGTGATTCTCCAACCTTGCGAGACAAGTAGGCGCACGACGGTCGAGAGCAAACGTTCAGCTCCGCCGACAATCAAATAAGGGACCGCGATCAGCAATCGGCGGCTGTGCGTCTCATTGATTTTGACCTTGAGTAATGCGCCGCCCGCACGACTGAGAGCCATGCGTCTCCTGGCTGCAGCGGTGGACTTCGCAAATGCCTCATCCAGAAGCGACTCTCTATTCCTCGCCATGATCGCAGCACCTTGCTTGGCACGGCTCTGCACGCCATCTGCGGATGATAACGATCCATGCTCATGTATCGTGTAATTAAAGAGATGCTCACCCGAAATATTTCGCATCCGTGCGCCCGTCGCTGCGACCTTCACCCAGAAGTCCCAATCTTCTGCTATGTGGTCTTGACCTTTGCCCGTATCGGTAAATCCTCCGGCGGACTTCCAAAGATCGCGCGAAAAAACCGCGCATGTCGTGATATGGTTTCCGGTAGTCATGTCCTTGAGTGTCGGACTTTCCAGCACATCGATTGTTCCAGTGCGTGTCCCGGCAAAACGAATACCGGTGGAAACGACGTCATAACGATGCGTTTCAAGAAGATAAACGGCCTTTTCCAGATAGGTTGGATCAAGCGTGTCGTCGGCATCCAGACAACATATGTAGCGACCCGACGCGGCAGCTATCCCCCGGTTACGGTTTGCGCCCACGAGCGTTGGCCGTTCCTGCATGATAACGGTCGTGCGAGGCCGGTCTAAGTTGCGCACGACCTCGGTGGTCGTCTGATCCGTCGATCCGCCTTCCACGACAATAATTTCAACGCTCTGCAGAGTCTGTGCAAGAACGCTGTCGATAGCATTGTTAACGAATGAACCATAGTTGAAGCACGGAATAATCACTGATACCAGCGGGTTAATATCGTCCGCGCCACTCGAACCATCGAAATACTCGAGGGGCTCTTCAACCTCCGAAATATATTCTATCGGGTCCAGGGAGACAAAGCGACCGAACAATCGACGCCTCAGAGCGACCCATACCAGACCAAATTGCCCACTGAGGGTTAAATGCAATGCAAACGGGATCAACCGCTTAATCTCGGATGCCCAGCGCCTGACGGTGATGTTTATGCGCAAAAGCGCTACCTCGAAGTCGTTAATTCAGATTTATGCACCGGGCGGTACTTAGCCCAAAAAATTTGGAAAGGGTACCCTGCAGCTGAACTTACCAAAGCACTGAGCCAAGGATCTGCGCCTTAAGGCATCACACGTTTCAAATACCTGTACAGAGACCGGCCGGACGGAGGCCTTCCTCGAAAAGAGAGGTCATGGAAGGCATTCGCGCAGTTTGTGATGCATATTGTCATGCTGGTCTGTCACCCCTAAAAGGGCTGCTCTATGAAATCACGCAAGGGTTCCAAAAAAGTGACCACAATGAACTTATATAGGGACGGCGTTGCCGAACTCAAAGATGGTATCAAGGCGTGGCGCATTTGGTATCTCCTTGGAACGGCGGACTTGCGGCGTAGACATTCCCGATCGCGGGTAGGGCAACTGTGGATAACGCTGTCTACGGGCATGACAATCTTGGCGCTCGGACTTGTCTGGTCGCTCCTCTGGCGGATGCCAGTGAGCGGAATCCTGCCTTATATAGCGGTTGCCATGGTGTTCTGGGCTTTCATCACCGGCGTTCTGAATGAGGCAACAACGGCTTTCTCCTCGATGGGGAACATGTTCTTGAATCAGAAAACCAGTTTCTCGGTAGCCATTTATGCCGTCATATACCGCAACCTCATCTATGTGGCCTACAACCTCATTATCGTGGTGCTCACGTTTGCATGGTACGCAAGGCTGCCGACAGCCAGTATTGTGCTCCTAATCCCGGGCATGTCATTGACTTTGCTTTTCCTCATCTCGGTGGCTTACATTCTCGCAATTGTGGCGACCAGGTACCGCGATGCGGTGCCACTCACCCTGAGCCTGACTCAGATTGGATACTTCGTAACACCTGTACTGTGGCGACCGGAGTTCATTCCCGAAAACTATCGTTGGCTTAATTCGGTTAACCCGTTCTCGGTTTTCCTGTCCCTGCTAAGAGATCCGCTATTGGGTGAGCAAATTCCCCGGGAAATCTGGTGTGCTGCCGTCGTATACACAGTTGCAGCAATACTGCTCGCCTTGCCTATCATCGGCAATTACAACAAGCGCGTAATTTACTGGATCTGATGATATGGCTCACATTCACCTAGAAGACGTGTCCATCTCATATCCGATCTTCAATTCGCATTCGCGCTCGTTGAGAACCGCAGTCTTTTCAAAGCTCGGCGGAAAGATTGTCAGCCACAACCGCACTCTCGTCGTTGAGGCGATCAAAGGTCTGTCGCTGCATCTTGAGGACGGTGATAGAATCGCTCTCTTGGGGCATAACGGTGCCGGGAAAACAACCCTGTTGAGAGCACTCGCCGGAGTCTATCCTCCTCAGTCCGGCCAGATTGAAATCAGTGGGCGGATAAGTTCCTTCACCGATATTACGCTCGGTATGGACATGGAAGCTTCAGGCTGGGAGAACATAGTCTTCCGCTGTGCTTTCATGGGGCTTTCCTTTGCGGAAGCCAAGGCACTGGCACCGTCGATCGCGGAGTTCAGCGAGCTTGGCGAGTTCCTGGATATGCCCGTCAGAACGTATTCAGCCGGGATGTTTGTCCGGCTCGCCTTTGCAATCTCGACTTCGATCGATCCCGACATCGTGATCATGGATGAAATGATCAGCGCAGGCGACGCCCAGTTTGTAGAGAAAGCCAGGCAAAGGATCGAGAAAATATTGGGCAATGCCAGTATTTTTGTAATCGCGTCACACGATGTCGCAATTACACGGCAATTTTGTACCAAGGCGCTCTGGCTGGAGAAGGGCAAGCAAAGGGCCCTTGGTCCTGTAGCGGAAGTGACCGAAGCTTATCTTGCGTCAAGAGTGGCTGGCAGTTGAGGCAACATGTCCTTTGCAGGCCCGAAGCGGGTCCACGGACGCTATCAAGCGAGAACTGGATTGATCAGATTTTTTTGTCCTGTTGCATTCGCGGCGTTCACGGGCTGCGCCGTCTCGTTTTTGGGACAAAAATATTCATCGTGTCGCTGACCAGGCAATCAGCGTTTGACCGCAAACTTTATCGACTAGCCAACTTCGAAAGTCGATAAGCGCGATATTTTCCGCTGATGGAGTTTTCGTTCTGGGGCGCCTGGAAATGGAATGCCCCCTCTGCGTATTTTTCCACTTTAACCGAGCGGGGTTTTTGAGCAATTTGACACATCATCGATCCGTGAACTTGCCGCTTAATCCCAGGCAATCGAAGCAGCCATGAGCCAGCAAAACGACATCTTCGTCACTATGCAAAAGCCCAGACCGAGGCTGGCGTACATCGTAACTGAAGATTGGTTCTTCGTGACGCACTTCCTGCCGCTGGCTCGTGCTGCGCGTGACAATTGTTTCGATGTCATTGTCATTACTCAAGTGAATGGGTATTCGCACCACCTTGAAGCTGAAGGCTTCAAGGTGGTGCCGCTAACGGCAGACCGAAGCTCGTTTGGAATCGCCTCGCTGCTAAAAACCATCGCACGGATGCGGACAATTATCCGGAGCGAGCAGCCGGATATCATTCATGCGATTGCTCTCAAATCGGTCATCCTGGGTGGGTTGGCAAGTGTTTTCGCAGGCCGGCCCGCCCAGATATTTTCCCTCACCGGCCTGGGTTACCTCTGGATCGAGAGCAGATTCCTCGTCCGCCTGGCCCGGAGTATCGTGCGGCATACTCTCAAACTGCTGGGCGCAAACAGTAGGACGATATTTACATTCGAGAATGAAGACGATGCCCGGGAATTCGGCTCGCTGAAAAACGCGGTGGTGATTGGCGGCTGGGGAATCGCTTCCGATCATATTACGCCAATGCCGGGGCCCAGGCTCCCGCCAATGCGCATCGTTTATCTCGGACGCATGCTGCGCGCGAAGGGAATAGAACTGGCAGTCCGGGCAGTTCAGTTGGCCCGGAGTACTGTAGACGTGCAGCTTGAGCTGTGGGGAACTCCTGATGAGGGTAATCTCACCAGTTACACGAAAAGCGAGCTGGAAGCGTTTTCGCAACTGGACGGGATCCAATGGTGTGGACGGTGCAATGACGCGTCCGATGCCTGGCGCCGGGCTGACGTTGCGATCCTTTTGTCCGAGCGTGAAGGCATGCCACGTTCGCTGATCGAAGCCGCCGCCGCCGGCCTGCCGATGATCGCCTCAGACGTTCCGGGATGTCGCTCCATTGTTCGGGATGGAGAAAACGGCTTTCTGGTGCCGCGCGGTGACGTAAAACAGGTCGCAGCGGCCATCGTGAAACTGGTACAAAGCACCGAGCTTAGGGTTGCAATGGGGCGTGCGGCACGGCGGGATTTCGAGGCGAGGTTCTCCACGGAGAAGGTCATTCCAAGGTTCGTCGGACTTTATTTAAGCTTGTGAGAGTGCCGGGAATGCGGTAGTCCCGAGACCAATAAGCGTAGAATCTCGGAGAGAGAATCCTCAAATGTCTGATGTAGAGCGTTTTTATCGTGGACGAAATGTGCTTGTAACGGGAGCCGGAGGGTTCATCGGCAGCCATCTGGCTGAAGCTTTGGTGGGTGCAGGCGCGAATGTAACTGCAATGATCAAATACGGATCATCCTCTCATTGGGGAAATCTCGAATATGCATCCGTGGCTGCAAAAAAATCCATGGAGGTCGTCTCTGGCAATGTCGAAGATTCCGATTTCGTAACGAGCGTAGTCAAGGGGAAGGATGTTGTCTTTCATCTGGCCGCATTGATTGCCATTCCCTATTCATACTTGGCTCCACGTAGCTACGTGAGAACCAATGTTGAGGGTACGCTCAATGTTGCCGAAGCCGCGCGTCGTCTGGGAACTGCGAGGGTTGTCCATACGTCGACTTCAGAAGTCTATGGTACGGCGCTTCGTGAACCGATCGACGAAGATCATCCTCTTCAGGGTCAGTCTCCCTACTCGGCCTCGAAGATCGGTGCGGACAAGATCGCGGAGAGCTATTATCGCTCCTTCGGCACCCCTATCGTGACACTGCGGCCGTTCAATACATTTGGTCCACGCCAGTCGGCGCGCGCATTCATTCCGACGATTATTTCGCAGGCGCTGACGCGCGAGGTTATCGAGTTGGGCGCACTCGATCCCATGCGCGATATGACCTTTGTGAACGACACCGTAAACGGTTTCCTTGCCGCAGGTGCTGTCACCGGCGTCGAAGGGCAGACCATCAATCTCGGCACAGGCGTAACAGCTTCGATCGGCGAGTTCTCCGAAATTATTCTTAAGCTAATGAAGTCCAGCAAGAAAATCGTTCAGGATCCAAAAAGATTGCGGCCTGCAGATAGCGAGGTTTTGAAACTCGTATCTGATAACAGCAAGGCAAAGCAGCTTCTTGACTGGAGTCCCACAACGTCCGTTGAGGATGGCCTCAAAGCAACGATTGAATTCGTTGAGGCGAACATCAAGCTATATCGCCCCGACATATACAACGTCTAAGTGACATCCAAAGAGAGGTTGGTTCCTATGAAGGCTATCATCATGGCTGGGGGTAAGGGGACTAGGCTAAAGCCATTCACTGCTTCATTTCCGAAGCCCCTGGTTCCCTTGGGCGACATGCCAGTACTTGAGCTTTTGCTCCGCCAGCTCAAGCAGGCGGGTGTCGATGAGGTCATTCTCGCAGTCAATCATTTGCATCACCTTATCCGCGCGTTTTGCGGTGACGGATCGAACTTTGGCTTGAAAATCGACTACGTCCTCGAAGATACGCCGTTAGGTACAGCTGGACCTATGGCCTCAGTTTTGGATGACCTCGGGGATGACTTCATCGTCACCAACGGCGATCTGCTGACAAACTTCGACGTTCAAGAGATGATCCGCCGGCACGAAGAGACTGCGGCGGCGGCCTCGATTGCGGTGTATGAGCGCAAACTGAATATTGACTTCGGCCTTGTTGAGGTTGACGAGAATATGAGGCTGACGGGATACCGCGAAAAGCCTTCCTACTCTCATCTGGTCAGCATGGGTTTGTACGTACTGAACAGGGCAGCGGTTGCGCCGCATCTAAAGCCAGGCGTTCATCTTGACATGCCGCAATTGATGCTGCTCCTCAAGGAAGACGGCAAGCAGGTGCAATGCAATCATCAACATTGTGTCTGGCTGGATATCGGACGACCAGACGATTATTCGTCTGCGCAAGATCTTTTCGAGAATAATCGCGAGCTTTTTCTAAAGGATTGATGCAATGCCGGTTGCGTTGGTGACAGGAGCCAGCGGATTTCTCGGAAGCTACGTTTGCGCCGAGCTTCTAAAGAGAAAGTTTAAAGTCACCCACCTAATGCGGGAGGGGCGAGCTGGTCAGGAAGATGATGTTATCGTCATGTCTGGCGCGCCGACGTCTGTCGATATGGCCCAGATTATTGATGAGGTCGCTCCGGACGTCATCTATCATCTGGCAGGAACAAGCCGTTCCGGTGACATCTCGGCACTCTATCAGGCAAACGTTTTTTATGCAGAGGCCTTGTTGCAGGGTGCGCTGTCCAGCCGATCCCGCCCCAGGGTTCTGCTGGTGGGAAGTGCTGCCGAATACGGTGTACCAACCAATCGTGACATGACAGTAAAGGAACGTGATGTTTGCAGGCCGCTGACAGCCTACGGGGTGTCGAAGCTTGCGCAGACCCATCATGGCCTAGCGGCAGCTTCCAAAGGACTGCGTGTCACAATTGCCAGATTGTTCAATCCGATCGGCGTCGGGAGTCCGGAAACCACAGCACTTGGCAGTTTTGTTAAGCAGGTGGCAGCAATCGATCGCACAGGGGTGCTTAAAACAGGAAATCTGGGGGCTGTGCGAGATTTCATCGACGTGGCCGAAGCTGCTCACATTATCGTTGATTTGCCTTTCGTGACGAAAGACAGCGGTGAAATCTATAATGTGTGTACAGGAAAGGGATTGGCCTTAAGCGAGCTTGTCTCCAGGCTCATCGATGCTTCAAAGGTCGAGGTTTTCCATCAGGTGGAATCAACCAGGGGCGGAACGAGCGATATAGACGTAGTCATCGGCAATAATGGCCGACTTCGCCAGACAGGGATCGAAGTTCCGGACACCGCAATCGATCGTATTCTGGAAGAAATGCTCAAAGCGGAGCGGTCAAGGCTACGAGGCTCCCTCGCGTGAGTCATCTGCCTGTATCGGTTGTTATTCCGACATTTCGCGATGGCGAAGCGTTGCGGCGGGCATTGAATTCGGTTGCGAACCAGACGCAGGCGCCAGGAGAAATATTCGTCGTTGACGACGCAGGCGGCGAGCCGGGTGTCGGGGCCATACTAACTGACTTCCAAGCTCTTCCTCTAAGGCTGATCGAGCTGGACAAGAATATTGGGCCTGGCGGCGCCAGAAACGCAGGTATAAAGGCATCGCAGCAGCCATTTATTGCCTTTCTCGATGCCGATGACGAATGGCATCCGCGCAAGCTTGAATATCAGATGCAAATTATGCTTGGACTAGCCTCGCCTGATTTTTCGGCGCACTCCAAGGCCTTTCGGGCGCGCGCGTGGCCTGAACAAAATCTAGGACAAAGCAGGCCCTTTAGTCGGTGGCCGGTTCTTCTTTCCAATCCGGCGTCGATCTCGACTGTTATTGTCAGGCGCGATGCGATCAAGTTCACATTCCCAGATTGGTATGCGGGTGAGGACTATGCTTTTGTTGCCGCAAATCTGTTGGCCGGTCTCGCCGCTGTGAAGCTCGACCTAACCCTTGCAAGGGCGCACAAGGCCCCGTTCGGGGCCGGTGGCCTTAGCGGGCGGATGTTGGCAATGCAGATGGGGGAGATGCGAACCCATTGGCTTTTGTTGTCAGAGGGGCTTATTGCGATTTGGGAGTATACGCTGCTGCTTCCCTGGACCCTCCTCAAATATCTTCGCCGAAGTGTAATTGCTAAGCTTCAAAAGTACTCCCTTGATGTGGAGAATTGACACTCGCAACGCCACTTGCGTGTGTTACCTGCTGCGTCTGCTTGCTACTACGATGAATGTTCAATGATTCGGCGTTGCGTGCTTATACCGTATGCGGCGTCTCCGCCCCATTGATTTTGCGGTTGCAACGGTGATGTCGATCGCTTGCGGCAGGTCCTGTGAGCTCGTCGGGGAGTCCCGGACGAGCTCATTGTGAGGCGCTGGTCCGTTGCGCATAGGCCCAGGGCATGAGGGCGTCGATGTCTTTGGCGAGGTGGCCATTTGCGAGGCTGGTGAAGAGATCGCGCAGATAGGCGTAGGGTTCAACGCCGTTCATTTTGCAGCTTCCGATCAAGCTGGCATAACGGGCCCAATTCCGGCCTCCTGGCCAGCGCCCGCGAAGAGCGCGAACGTGGTCGAGAGCACGATCAATTCATCCTCGATAAAGCTGTCCACGAGCGGCTAGTCGCGATGACGGCCGACTTCAACCAGCTCTGGAAAGATCCGGATACCCCAAGCCGCGAACGCAAGCGATTGATGGCCCACATCATCGAGGACGTCACTCTCTTAAAGCTGCCAGCGGAAGGAACCACCAAGCTTCACGTGCGCTTCAAGGGTGGCAAAATCCAGACGGTCACCACCATAAACCCAAAATCCTCCGCTCAGCAGATCAAGACAAAGCCCGGTATCGTTGAACTGATCGATAAGCTTCTCGATGATTACATTTATCCCGAGATCGCCGAGATTCTGAACGAGCAGGGTCATCGCCCAGGTGGAACGGCACGGCGCGGCTGCGATAATGCCCGCTTTACACCTCTCAAAGTCGCCTATCTCATCCATGAATATAAGCTGCGATCTCGATATGATCGTCTGCGACAGCGGGGAATGCTGACAAGACAGGAAGCGGCAGTGCACCTCAACATCAGCGAGCAAACCGTCGCCAGATGGGCCAAGTATGGCCTAATCACCAGACATGCCTACAACGGGCACTACAGCTTATACGAAATGCCTGAGGGAGGGGAGACCTGCCGCGGAAGCAATGCAGCCGATGGAACCAACTTAAAGATCGCGCCGCTGCGCGCCGACAAACGCAAACTGAGCCAAAAACATCAACTGGCGAGGAAAGATGTGTAGTATGAACGCCGATCGTTGGTGAAGAGGCAGGCGCGTAAGGTAGGTGTCGAGCGCCGTGCGGCCTTTCAACCGCCGGTTTCTCAACACCTCCTTCCGAACCGGACGTGCGTCTTTCGTTACGCATCCGGCTCTCCAAAGAACATGGCGAAGTCAGTCAGGTGTTTTCATCCAACCCAGCTTGAACCGGCACACAGACGTCCAAGCAAGGATATATTGCTCAGTACGCCCTTCACGCCAGAGGCGGCGAGACGCGCGTCGCTCGCTGTGCTTTTTTGGCACGTGCGAGCTCTCGCATCCCGGCATGAGGCCGCTTGGCCCGCATCCAGCGCCAAAGCCGATCCGTGACGTACCAGTCGAGGCTGGTAAATACACGGCCTGCGCCCACGCAGAAGCGGTAATAGCTGGCCCACCCGCGCAGGGTTGGATTAAGAAGCTCAAGAGTCCGTTCAAGAGAGCGCGAGGTGGTACCCCGCGATGTCATCTGCTTGATCTTTCTTCGCAAATCGCCCGCTTTCGCTTTCGGGACCTCGATCCTTGGGTGATACCCGTGTCGTCGATCCCAGCGAAGGATCACTCTGAACCCGAGGAACTCGAACCCAGAAGTGAGTGCGGTTACCTTCGTCTTTTCTGGTGACAATTCCAGTCCTGTTGTGTGCTTCAGGTATTCAGCTAAGGCGGAGCATTCCGCGTTAGCATCGTCCTGCGAGCCCGAAACGAGGATAACGAAGTCGTCGGCGTAGCGAACCGGGAACATGACCGTTCGACCGGCCTTGCGGTCCCTATTCCGTGCGCTGAGTGCGGCTGCCATGCCATTGCACGTGCGCCGATCATAGAGCTTTGTCCGATGATGGACCCATCGTTCATATCGCTCTTCGATGACGCTAAGCGCAATATTGGCAAGCAGAGGCGACAGAATGCCGCCTTGGGGCGTTCCGTTGTCTGTCCGAAGGAATTGCCCTTCCGACATAACACCGGCGTCCAGGAATGCTTTGATCAGTCGCACCACACGTAGATCCCCCACTCTCTGGCGTAGCCGATCGAGGAGAAGGTGGTGGTTTATGTTGTCAAAGCAACCCTTGATATCGCCCTCGATCACCCACGAATACGGGGTTCGTTGACGCCGCCCGTCAGCCGCGCGTTTGCGCGGCATGATGGTCTTGCGGATCTGCTCCAAGGCGCCGTGCGTGCTTCTTCCGGGTCGGAACCCGAAGGACACATGCCAGAAGTGCGCCTCGAAGATTGGCTCTATGAGGTTCTTGATCGCGGCTTGTACAACCCGATCTCTGACCGTAGGGATTCCCAAGGGTCGGAATTTCCCTGGCTTTCCCGGTTTCGGGATGAGCTTGCGCTTCGCCGGACTGGGTTGATAGGCGTTGGATCGCAAATCGTCCCGTAGATTGTCCAAGAAAAGCGTTTCGCCGTTCCGTCGGCGGATTTGCCCTACAGTCACCCCATCGATGCCCGCCGACCGAGCCCCTCTGTTGGAGGATACTCGCCGCCAGGCTTGGCGTAGATTGCGGGGATCGGTGACCCAGTTCCACATATCGCGCCAGACATCGTTGGGGTTTTCCTTACTCCACTGGTATAGTTTGCGTTGAACGCCGAGTACCCAGGCTCTGTCAGCCCGAAGATCCATGTCCATAGATCACTTCTCCGTCGTACAAATTCTACCGTCCTTCTGCTTCCCTTCGCCATGCACGCGGCTTTCCCGCGCTCGGACTACTACGAAAGCTCCGCCCTCGAATTCGATCATCACCGGCCGTCGCGGCTAGCCCAGTCCGTGTGCTGGGCGACCAATTCAAGTTCCCGTGTTCCGGCTTTCAACCTGTGTGTCGGTAGGTGGTGTGCTGTACCCCTGGCGGCGCTGGAAGCGGCCGGGGAGCCAATGGCCGCCTCTAATGCGTCAGACGCATTACGCAGCAAGGAGACAAGAGCCTTGCCGCATCGGGTCGCGAAGTCTTCAATGCCATCTCATTACCGAAGACGGTGCAGGATAAGTACAGGGGCTTCAGACGCACACTTCGTTTTCTCACCATGGACACTGCGGTAGTCCAGCTTGCGGTTGATGGACCGCATCTGGTACAGTTAAGACCGATCTGCTTATGACACCCGCCCGGCGACGCCCGGTCGAGCTTTTCGGTCCCCTTTCTTCGATGCTCCCATCGAAGAGATGGTATTTCAACCATCGGTTAAATGCCGGCAAGCGATTGAAATAGCTAAATCATTTTCTACCTCCATCGCCTCACGGCGCACCCTGACCATCATGCCAAATCACCTTGATCAGCCCACCTTGGCGACCTCGGAAACAGAACAAATGGCCGCTGTGCGGATCCCGCTTCAGCGTCTCCTGCACCATCAATGCCAAGCCCGGAAAGCCTTTCCGCATATCCGTATAGCCGGTCGCTAGCCAAACTTTTACACCGCTCGGAACTGGGATCATCGCCGCTCCACTACATCAAGGATGCGGCCCAAAGCTTCCGGATCAATATCGCTCTCCACGCGAAGACGTCGGCCCCGGCCAAGCTCGATCGTCACCATGCTCGCCTTCTTGCGCGGCCTTGGCGGCGCTGTCGTCTCCACTGGATCAGGTGCGGGCAAGGCGGCGACGACGTCAACTGAAGCAAATTGCGGCGTGGGTGGCTCCGAGATCTGGCAGAGCTGTTTGCGCCAACGGAACAATTGCCCGGGATGGATACCGGCGGAACGCGCGATCTCTGATACGCTGGCGTCCGGTTCAAATGTCGCTGCGACCAGGCGCTCTTTGTCCTCTCGAGACCAGCGCCGACGCCGCTCGACCGATGTGATCACCTCAACCTGATGCTTGGTCATATGACTATCCCTAGTGCTTGCACTAGGACTTGCAGTCTTCAGCCCATCTCAGCAAGGCGGCCCTCGCCGTGGGGTTACACTGATCTCGTTGCTGGAGGCTCGACACGTGAAAGCAGAGCTGCCGCGGATGCCGCGGCGGCTATGAAGTTGAGCAGCAGCGCGGGGGCTATATATCGATAGACGACACCCTGAGTGAGCGCGGCGAGCAGGCACACGGCCAGCCCGTATAAAGGGATGCAAAGCCACGAGGGGTCTCGGAATGCGATTCCGGCACCCCCACACATAAGAAGCGATATGACCAAGACCCCGCCGAACAGTTCGATCCTGATTGGAACGCCAAGGATAGACCCTCGCAGGCGTTCAATCCAGGCAATCCGACCCTCTGTCAGTTTTTTTGTCCGGTAGGTAAAGTCACCGCCGAAATTCGCGCTGGTCTGCTCGCGAATGGCATCAAGGTCGGACAATTGCTGTGTGAGGGTGTCCATTTCCTCCTTCGGGTCGGTATTCTTGAGTAAGTAGGCGCCGGGAGAATCCAACAGCGTCCAGGTGTCAGAGAGCGTTGACTTCAAGATTGGAAGAGCATTTTTCATCATAGCTTCGGCCCCTGCCGCAGTCAGCAATGCGTTGCTCTTCTCGGGGCCAAGCTCGATGTATGTCGTTCCTAGCGCCTTCCAGTAATCCAGGGGAGCGGATGGGTTCTGTCGCGCCACTTCGAAGAGCCTAGCGCTAGACGGGCCGTTTGTTGCTAGGCCGTGTTCCGCCAACGGCCTGAACATTGCCAGCGCGCCTGAGTATTGGGGCGGTTTCTCTACCGAAACCCAAGTGCTCCATACGAGCCCAGTAGCCAGTATTCCGAGCGTGTACGATGCAATGGCGGCGGCCAGACGGCGCCAGCGGAAAGGCAGCTTCCCTGAAAGGATATCTCCAACGACTAGGAGCGCAGGGAGCATGACAAGCTCGGAACGCACCGACAGGCTTACGCCCGCGACGAACGGAAACGCCACTATCGCCAGTGTCAAATTGCGCCGGCCGGCAAGCCAGAGTGCCCAAAGAACCGAGAGGAAAAGAACGGCAATGTTGTCGGTTGCCGGCGTGTTCATCAGGGGCATCGTGAACACCAGAACGGCGGCGGCAACCGTTACCGCACACCTAAGTACAGTCTCCCATATCGTCTCCCAGACGACCACAGCAAGCGCGGCGGCTGTGAGCAACTTCGCAATAGATATTGCAAGCGATATAGCGTCTATGTTGTAGCCGAAAGCGCTAAAGGCGAGATGATAGATCCAGACGGTAAACGCCCGCGAGCCTATCCAGCTTCCAGCGAACGAGACTTTCCCTGAGTTCCAGAGACAAGCGGACTGAAGGTAATATTGCGCGTCCCTATGGATTTCCGGTATCTGAGATAGGCTTAAGACGAAAAGCAGCGCACCGACCACGAACGGAAGTGCGCCCAAAATAATCTTACTGCCGGAAGCCATATACCCTCAAAGGCGACCCGATGCGCCGTATATCTTGTACCCTCGCCATCTTGGGAGGGCAATCCTGCGGGCAATCGCCCGATTCAGTCTATCAAGGAAGAACGCAAGCTCAATTTTAGCGCGGTCTGAGCACGGATGAAGCAGACAGGAGAATTGAAACAGCGCCAATTGCCGATAAAATTTCAGCGATATGGTCTGTCGTCTCGAAAAGATCGTCACGCTGCTAGTACGATTTTCGACCACGCTACGCTTCGTTTGTCAGAATTATCGCCCAGCGTCGTTACTATCCGCGCTTGTCGTTGCGTGTTGTTGTAAGTGCGAGTCTCGATACACATCCACCGCATAGCCCAGTCTTCGACAAATCCACCCGAATCGATGGAGCCTGGCGCGCCGACTTCGTGTGAGTCAGCGAATGATTTGAGACAGATCAGGTATAGCAACAAACACTAGACCCATGGTCTGGCATCACGCATGCTGACAAGCGCGCGTGGTGATTGATTGTTGCGGATCGTTGTGCCACTCACTTTGGACTAGCCGCTTTCCGTGGTCACCATATTCAGGGTGTCTGCCGATCGTACAAAATTACCTCTTCGAAGGGCTTAGGATGAATTTGAATAAGAAAACCGTGGCAGTCATCGGGCTTGGCTATGTCGGCCTGCCGCTTGCCGCCGCCTTGGGCAAGGTCAGAAACACGATCGGCTTCGATATCAATTCCGCACGCATCGAGGAGTTGAAGTCTGGCTACGATCATACGCTGGAAGTTAGCGAGGACGAGCTCAAGAACATCCCCTATATCCAGTTCACCTCCGACCGCGACCTGCTGAAGAGAGCACAGATTTATGTCGTGACCGTGCCGACCCCGGTGGACGAAGCCAACCGTCCCGACATGACGCCGCTCGTCAAGGCAAGCGAAACCGTCGGCAGGGTACTGAAGAAGAACGACCTCGTCATTTACGAATCCACGGTCTATCCTGGCGCGACCGAAGAGGTCTGCGTTCCCGTGCTGGAGCGGGTCTCGGGCCTGCGGTTTAACCAGGATTTCTTCTGCGGCTACAGCCCCGAGCGGATCAATCCCGGCGACAAGGTTCACCGCCTGCAGACCATTGTGAAGGTGACGAGCGGCAGCACGCCAGAGATCGCCGAGGAGGTGGATCAACTCTATCGCGAAGTGATACCGGCCGGCACGCACAAGGCAAGCTCGATCCGCGTTGCAGAAGCGGCGAAGGTTATCGAAAACACCCAGCGCGACGTCAATATTGCACTAATGAACGAGCTTAGCCTGATTTTTCACAGGCTCGGCATAGACACGATGGAAGTGTTGGAAGCCTCCGGTACTAAGTGGAACTTCCTGCCCTTCCGACCCGGTCTCGTCGGCGGCCACTGTATCGGCGTTGATCCCTACTACCTGACCCACAAGGCGCAGGAGATTGGCTATCATCCGGAAGTCATCCTAGCGGGCCGCCGGATCAATGACAGCATCGGGTCCTTCATTGCCGACAAGGCGGTGAAGCTCATGCTGCAGCGCAAGCTTCCGGTGATCAACGCAAAGGTCCTAGTCATGGGCCTTACGTTCAAGGAAGATTGCCCGGATGTGCGCAACACAAAGGTTGTAGACATCGTTCGTGCCTTGCAGGATTACAATATCACTGTCGAGGTCTACGATCCCTGGATCAACCTCGACGAGGCAAAGTATGAGTATGGCCTGACCTGCATGAACGAGCCGCCCCTTGCTTGCGACTATAGCGCCGTCATCGTCGCGGTAGGACACCGCCAGTTCAAGGAAATGGGCGCGGACCGCATTCGCGGGCTTGCCGCTCCAGGCGCCGCCCTGCTCGACGTTAAGTCGATCTTCCCGAGGGAAGTGGCGGACTGGAGACTGTAAGACCATCACAATCGAACGGTTCGTCAGCGAGATTGATGCCTACATCCGATGGTACAATGAAAAGCGCATCAAAATATCACTGGGCTCACGCAGTCCGGTCGAGTATCGAAAAAGTCTCGGCCTTAACGTATAAATCAGTCCAAGTTTTCGTCCGCACCCCCGGCTCAGTTCGGCGCGGAAACTTCCTTACGTGACTTTCGACAGCCACACCTTGGCACATTGCGATGCCAGGAGCGGAGGCCGTCTGCCACATCAGGTCACGCTCTGTGACTGCTGGCTGCCGGATTTCGTTATTAGCTTCGCGGCCAACGCCAAGGCCTAGAACTTTGCAAAGCGATTGACCTTCGCCGCCTCATCCATCTCCTTGCGACGGAAATAGATCGCTCGCCCGCAGCGAATGGGACTGTGGCCCTGGACAATGATGATCTGCTCGTCCTTGCGCATCAGCTGGGTGATTTCGTGCGGCATGATCAGCGGTCGGCGCTGGAAACTGATGCTTTCAGATTTGCGGGCGCTGCTATTGGAATTGCTCCAGCCGACATTGCGCGACCGTCCCTGGACTTCGACGGTCATTTCTCCGCATAGGGCGGAGACATTGCGTGCTGTATCGAGCGCCTTGATTGCGGCGTAGGACGTGAAGGCGCAGCCTTCGATCCATGAAGTCGCTCCGGCCTTCCCGAAATGACGCTCGAGTTGGCCGACAGATTGGTACATCAACATCAATGTGATGCCATATTTGCGCCCGCGGTCGCGCGCTTCTTCAAGAATACGCATGTAACCCAGGAGATCGACCTCATCGAGCATGAAGAGCGCCCTTTGGCGGAAGTCGCCATCGGCCCGGACCATGGCCTTGATCAGCGAGCCGCTGATCACTCGGCCAATGCCGGGATAGGAGCGCAGGATTGACGCAGGGATGTTGAGGAAGACGTCCTTCCGTCCGGAAGCGATTTCGCTCGATTTGAACGTATTACCGCAGACGAGCGCAGCATAACTGTAAAGCGACAGCCATTGCGTATCCTTGGATGCGGTCGAATATACCCCGGAGAAGGTCTGCTCCGTCATGTTGGTGAAGACACCGAGCGTCTCGCGGATAAAGGCGGATGCGGAATTTTCCTGGATGTCACGCAGCATGGCAAGCACCGACGGTTCCGGTGCGGACACGATCAGCCGGAGGCTACGCAAGTTTCGGCGGCCTGCATAATCGGGCGATAGCATCACATGCGCCAGAAGCCCAGTTAACAGATTGTGCGCCTGGTTCTGGAAATAGGAGCCAGTCGAGGTATCGAAGCGTAGGCTTTCCGACAAAAGCATATGGGCGATCTCAACGATGTCCTCTTCCTTACGAGTCGATCCCTCAATTCCATCAAGAACATTGAAGCCCATGACTGGATTGGTCGGATCGAGCACCATGACTTCGCGGCCGAGCGCATGAGCGCGATGTTCGAGAACCATCGGCGCGACCTCAGTCGATGGATCGAGACAGATCAGCGGCCCCCTGTAACGCAATGCGGTCGGGATGATATTGCTTGTGGTCTTGAAGCCGCCGGAGCCCGCGAAGAACAACATATGGGTGGAATCAAAATTCTGATTGAAAGTCATGAGTGGCGCCTTGCCGCCTTGCCCCCAAGTCCCGTGATCGTTTGGATCAAAAGGCAACATATGCACGCGATCACGGTCGACGCGGTAGCGCTCGCCGATAACGATCTCTCCGTCCGAAGGGAAAAGCTTAGCCACTTCCGGCATGGGCAGCCAATCGGCATCGCCGAAGACGCCGCGCTTGGCGCGCTTGATCGGATCGGAAACGACGATGGAGATGCGTGCGGAGATTGCGACAATACCAAATCCGAGGATGATCCCGGCAACCGCGAAGGCGTCGAGATAAGTGAGCGCCTCGTCCCATATGACGACGCCATTCTCCACCCATGGAACCAGACGGCCGTATTCCCGCAGGGCGTAAAAGCCTGTAACGCATAAAAAGCAAAGAAGGCTCGCAAAAGCGATCGGCCGACGGCGATGCAGCGGCATCGCCGAAACCGTCAGAAGTGAAGCTATAGGTCCGAGAAGGAGATTGGGAAGAGGACCCGCTCGCAAGAACCAATAGGCGATTCGTGCTGGCATGCCGATTGCCAAATCCTGCCACTGCCATCCAGTGATACAGAGTGTCAGTGTTGTTACCGCGATCGGCACGAGGATGAGAAGCAAGCTCGGATGTATTCTGTCCTTCAGCACCATTAAGAAACCTTCTCGGCGGTAGTGTTTCCGGTTCGTGATAAGGCACTTGGAACGCTATCTTTCTGACCTCTCCCAGTCGCCAGCATTCGTCCGATGTCAGTGATGCCTTTACCAATTCCAGCAAGGCGCCGAGCAGAAAGACATGGTTCGCTTTCGCAAGCCGGGTCCGAACGACCAGTCCGCCAAGGAGGAGCTTCCGGCGGGCGTCATGCTTACGGTCGCCGGACATCAGAAACCTGCACCGAGGCCTCGATGCATCAACTGCTGGTCGAGGAATTTCAGTAGGCACGGCGGCATGCCCTTTCATCTCTTTCCGAAATCGCGCGGCAATTTCTTCGAAGATCCGATTAGCCTCCTCATCGGTGGTCTCTTGAGGGCGTAATATACGTCGCGGGCGCGACGTGATCTGGAGGCTCGGAGACGGCAGCGGCGATCAGGTTCGTCAGAGCAAAGGTAATGAGCAGGGCGCGAGGCGCACCATCGTCTCGGCCGCGCCTATCCCTAATACTCCCTTCTATGTGAAGGCAAGCGAGGACGTCCACGTCGAGGAGGGAACCACTCGATTGTGTCATCGGAGATGGCCGCGAGTTTCGAGAGACTACCCTCTAGAAGCGTTCGAATTCCGTAGAAAATGACGAGGTTTCGGGCGAAAATGCGAACAAATAAACCGTCGTTGGTTGGCCGAATGATGGCGCAACCGTCGCCAAAGTTCAGAAACCTGTCGGCTTCTTCGGTTACTGCAGATCGGCTACCGTACCGAATCTGCGTGCAGGCCCGCCCAGCAATAGTATCCGTAGTGCTGATAATTGCGTGTTCTTTCTCGCATTTGAACCTTTTTTCCCGCCCGTTGGAGATTATTGAAGGGCATAGCTCGGCAGCGTGTTGGCAAATCTGCTCAAGCGATATATCGGAATTGGGTAAGGTGACGTAGGTTTCGGCGATATATTTTAGCATATCGATCCCGTCGGCCTTTAAGTTGGCGTTGCGGCTAATTCCGGCGCTTCATTCGGGATGATGCTGATTGGGTCGATCATGGATCTGTTCCTCGTTCGGCGAGCGTTTCGTTGATTGCACGTCCCAGCCCTTCAATTTCCCGAATGCCGTGCCTGGCGGTAGGGCAGACCCGCAAGCCGGCCTTGCCCTTTGCGACTGTGGGAAAGAAGATCGCCGAGGTGTAGAAACCTTTGTTGAGAATATGGGCCGCGGCACGAATGGATTGTCTTTCGTCGCCGAACTCTATGGTGCGGATTGGTAGCTTTGAGCCGGCCTGCTCGCTGGCAACCATCCTGTCGAAAACAGCTAACCGATCCGCAAGCGCATCCTGGCGTAACTTGAGCTCATCGGTGCGGTGCAGCGCCTGAGACGCCATGGCAGCGCCGATTGCCGCTAAATTAAGCGACGCGGAAAAGGCGTAGGCGATAGAGAAGCGCCGGAACAATTCTTCCTGCCGAGGAGTGCCGAGCATCAGCAGGCCGCCCGATGCTCCAAAGCCTTTGCCGAGCGATGCGGCAATGATTGTACGCTCGCCAAGGGCTGCGCCGACTTGGGATCGTACAAAGCCTTCCCCAGATTTCCCGAACAAGGAAATTCCATGGGCATCGTCGATATAGAGAAACAGACCGTACCGATCTTGGAGTGCGAGGAGGTCCGCGATTGGTGCGCTCCCGCCCATAGAATAGACGCCATCGCACACATAGGCTACAGGATCGTTGCGCCGGCAAATATCCTCGAGTGCGTTCAGATCATTATGAGCAATCGTTTCGATCGGCGTTTCATTGGCGACCACCGGCTTGTGAAACGCAAGTGTCGCATGCGCCAACCTGTCGAAAACGACCGCCGGTCGTTTGTTCTCAGTGAGGTATCCGGAGGCGAGGAGTGGTAGGACTCCCATATTGGCAGCGAGGACGGTCGTGTAGGTTATAACCCGTGCTGCAAACAAGTCGGAGAGCGCTTCTTCCAGTTCGCCTAATAGGCTGAAATTAAGCCTCGTTCTTGCGCAGGACCAATGGAATGCATTGTACCGCTGCATCGCCTCTATGGCGCCCTCGATGATGTGCGGATGATTGTCGAGGCCGAGATAAGAGCAGCGAACGAAGTCAGTCACTTGTCTCTTCTGAGGCGCCGTGGGCAACATGACGGAGCGATCCTTATCCGGGTCCACGTAAAGCGCCATGACTCCCTCCTGCTCGGCCGCAGCAAGGTGTTGATCGGCGGAAACGATCACGCTGAGTGTATTGCGGTAGGATCGCGACACAGCCGTAGCGGTGGGCGAATGATGATCATCGCTCATGGGAATATCCAAATTGTTGGTAGCGGAACGGTGACACAGCAGAAAATGGACATCTGCTGCAGCACATCGCATCTCATTGGCGATGCGATGCTATTTTATTGCCGTGGAATGGTTGTCCGAACAACGATCGTTTCGGTAATATTGTTTGAAGGTTCCGTGACGCCAATGTTTCGAACGCGAAAGGCTTGGTAAACACAGCAGGCGGAATGTCATATTGATGCTCAACGGAGTTCTCCGTGATCTCAATACTTACGAAGCCCGATCCGCCTGACGCTCATCGAGCGCATAACCAGTAGCCCGCACCGTGCGGATAATATCGCGACCTAATACGCGTCTCATTGCCCGCCGAAGGCGCCCGACATGAACGTCGACGGTGCGGGGCTCCACAAACGTGCCTTGCGGCCATGCAGCCTCGATGAGAGCGTCGCGGCTGAAGACGTAGCCTGGTTTTTGTAGAAAATGCTGAAGAAGGCGAAATTCGATCGGACTGAGTTGGACTTCCATGCCGTTGCACTCGACGCGCATGCTATCGAGTTGCATCGTGATTTCCGCATACATAAGCGAACTGCCGCAGGCTCTTTCTGTCCAAGATCTTGGGTTGTCGTGTGGCGACAAGTCTGACAGATAAGATAGAAAACGCTCTGGGTTGAACGGGCGCATAAAAATTTCGCTCACGCCGGTTTTGAGCACTTCGAGATAAAGTTGCTGATTGCCTGCTCCCACGAAGACCGCGATCGGCAGCGCTTTATCGGCCAGTGTTTCCTTGATCTGACTGACAAGATCGCCGATACGGAAGGTGTCGCTATGATAGTCTATTATCACGGCCATCAAATCATCAGATTTCACGCTAGCCAGGGCTTCCTCTGCTCCTTCCACCAGCAAAGATTCAAGGCCTCCCATATTGAGGATCTGTGCGAGCAGAAGGTAGAATTCGTAATCCGTGGAGCAAATGAGGATGAGTGGCTTCATTGATGATAACCTTTCGATCACTGGGCGGTAGCACGCGGAAGATGAGAGGGTTCGAGATTCCTCGCCATCTCGGATTATTTTGACGCAACAAAAATATCTGATATCAGTCGCGAGTTTGTCTCTTTCCGCCGAAGATTGCTTCCATTTATCTTTCATAAATTCATATTGCACGTAAAGAGGGAATTCGATAGGTAGTTGATCATAATTTTGTTGCATCAAAAAAAGAGGGCTCTTTGCGACCGAGTTCAGACGGCCCAGCCAGGATACGAGCTTGGTGGATCTCGAGATGAAATAGGAAGTGGCCAGGGATCACACGACATATGCGGCATCCGCGGTCGTGACTCACTTGTGAGAATAAAGTCCGGCCAACTTTCGTCCCGTGCCGGACATTCACGGGAGAGCTTCCTATGGCTTCTACGGATACATCAAAATCTCGCGAGGCGCCGTCCTCGGATGATGACATCTCCATTTGGTATGGCAGGGATCCGGCAGTTGCGGCCTTGGCCGCAAAGGCGGCCTATGGTCCCGATGCCACGCTTGCTGTGGCTTGGTGCGCCTTAGGAGCGAAGGTGGATGGACGTGCTAGCGACGCCCATTTCTGGTTCGAGGTTTTTTGCCTGCTGCGTGCCGGCGAAACGCCGGCGACGGGCCTTTCGAGTGGCGCGGACTCGGTAAACGCAGATGGAAAACTGCATTAGGTTTCCTGTGGCCACAAATGGTCGGGCAGAACCGATACCTCTTCGTACCTCTCGGTAACGCCCCGCCGCTCGGGTATCAGCTGGACGCTAAGCGACGAGATTGCGGATAGAGGAAGTTTCCGAACATAGCGGAGCGGCATGGGATGGTGATCCAGTGCCGACTGCCTTGAGAAAGACGGCGACACGGTCGGCTGCGGTAAAGAAGGTTGATCAGCGTTGCGAGCAGCGCTCAGAGCTTTTTCCGCAGCTTTTCGATATGCTCCTCACAAATCGCTTTTACCAGTTGCTGCAGCGCGTCCGTACGTTCGCCAAGCCAGACGAGCGCTTCTTCGGTGATCTTGAAATGCTCGGAATAGCGGGCTTTCACGTAGGCTTGGTTGATGATGTTGAACCAGGCAGTATAGCGTTGCCGATCTTGTGGCCAAATCTCTGCAAGCCGCTGGTCGCGGCCTTCAGCAAGGGTCTTCAGGTGGTTGAGGTTGTGCGAGGCAGGGCTGTAGTTCGTCAATGTCAACAGCATAGCTGAGTAGCTATGTTCAATCGCTTGATGAAGAAGAAAAGCAGCATGTTTAAAGCGCCCTTTCTCTAGAAAGAGATCGATGCCATCCATCAATGCCGTTGCAAAAGAATATCGTTCATCAAAATGTCCTTGTGCGGCACGGAGAGCATCGGCGGGTGTGAGGGGCCTTGGCTCGGCGAGTTCCTCATCATCGAGTTCGTAAAGAACGATGCCGTCGCACCGGATTTCGCCAAAGAAATCGCTGCCCAGCTTCAGTGCCGTGTTGACCTCGCGGAGCGAATGCACGTTGAGGCTGACTGGCGGCTTGACCACACGGGGGAAACGGTCGGCCGCCTTGCGCCAGTATGAACCGAAGTCGGTAAGCTTGCGATTGTTGACGATTACCAGCAGATCGTAGTCGGACTTGTAGCCCTTGCCGGTATGCTCTTCATCCACCCAATTGCCACGAGCATAGGAGCCGAAGAGAATAATCTTGAGGATACGGCCTTTCTTCTTGAAATCGGCCGTGCCTTCTTTCAGCGCATCCTCGAATTCCTCATGCACGATCTCGACAATTCGCGACAATTCGCGTCGTTTGCGTTCCGGCAGATGATCGAGGCTGAACTTCATGGAGAGCGGGACCTTATTTGATGATTCCAGTTCTAGGTACGATCCGGTTACAATGCGAGTCCGATATCGAATCTATCCCGGCCGGATGGCGTAGCAGAAGAGATCTTTCAGCCCTTCAATTGAATTCGAATTTCGAGGGTCCCTAGCCGATAACTTGCTCTGCGTAGGTCACGGTAAGCTCTGAATGTTCTCTTTATGTTCTCATGCTGCAATTGAGAAGTCAAGGTTGACTTCAGAGCATTAGGGCGGTGGTTCGTCTCTTTACATGCCGCCGATAAAGACCAATCAGCTTTCGGACATTTTCCCCTGAGACTGCAGGCGCCAATGTCTTTGCGAAATGTCCGTTCGCCGGAGTCTTTCGGCATCCACCGATGGATTGTCTCGACGCTCAACGGGCCGAGGCATTTAGTCGTGGGATTTCAACAGCAGCACCGCAGGCGCCGTCACTGCGGTCGAGGGAAATATCAGCGAAATTCCAATCTTCAATATCTTTATTCGTCTTGTTCCGACGCTGTCCCGATCGTAAGCCACGCCCTTTTGGATAAACGCAAATCCCAAACGAGAAGATAGCGGCGCGCGAAAAAAGGGCAATTCCTGCCCCCTTCCGAGGCCTCATTGGGCAAGAGAGGCCCGCCCAGCTTCGAGCATTTCTGCTCGCAGGCGGACCTCCTGCGGAGGTGTATTGGGGTGCGTCGGCGTCAATTGCCGATCGTTCATTCAATGAGCCATCGTTGAACACTCATCTTCCTAACGTCGCGGCACCGTATGATCACCTACAATGTTTTCACATCGTCATCCTGCTTTAGCGAACCCAGTTGTTCCACCGCTCCAGCAACTCAGCGGCATGCTCGTTGATCCATTTGGCATCGGGAATGACTATGCTGTCGCGCACGTCTTCGGCGCTCGGCATCTGGTCGCGAACTGCTTGCGGCATCACCATAATCGCCGCACTGCTAGGCGGCGTGCACAATAATGCATCGCAAACCTTGGCCTGGATGTCCGGGGAATCCAACCAGAAGGCGATGAGCTTCAGAGCATTGTCTCGATTGGGCGCTCCCCTGATAACCGTGAGGCGATCACCCACCAGAAATGCTGCCTTGTTCGACCAGGCGATCGAGCGTCCTTCTGCCTTAAGCGCGCTTGCCCTCGTTAGCCAGATCTGCCCAATGCTGTAATCGTTCTCACGGAACCCCTGGACGCTCTGATCCCCGGTTTTCCACCAAAGCGAGATGGCCGGCCGCAATGCGTCAAGTTTCTTAAGAGCGCGATCGACGTCGAGCGGAAACAGGTTTTCGCGTTTGACACCATCTGCCAAAAGGGCAGCCGCCATGACGCGCCACGGATCGTCGAAATTCGGAAACGAGCGTCCGCCCGGAAACTTTGAAGTATCCCACATATCCGCCCAGGTCACGGGCTGGTTGCCTTTGAAGGCTTGCGGATCGTAGGCCATCAATGTGGCTGTCGAAAAGAGCCGCACGCCGGCCGGGATGCAGGCATCGGGAACGAGATCCTGACGGTCCCTAAACCGTGTGCAAAAACTGTCAAGCGGTTCGGAAATCGCGAGATGATCTTTTGAACTCACCTGGATTTCTCCATCGGGGTAGAGATCCCAGCTGACATTGCCGGTTTTCACCATCGCGGTCGCCTTAGCGCGCATCTCCGCGTTGGTTGCTGCTACAGAAACGACCTGGATACCGGTCTTGGCGGTGAACGGCTCGAACCACCATTTGCGTAGCGCCGCATCATAGGCGCCGCCGGTCGTGGCGATCACGACCTGCTCGCTGGCAAGTGCTGGATCGGGCGTTTCTCCCAGAAGAATGGCTGCGCAAAACATAGCAATGCCGCTCAGCCGGATGGCTGCTCTTGTTGTCATCAATGTTTCCCTCTTATGGTCCCGCCTGCAGCGGGTGTTTTTGCCGCTAGTGCTGCTCCCGGCGGCTGTTCAGGAGATGTATGGAACCCATCAAAAGCAGCGAAACGGCAACAATGATGACCGAGACTGCGGCAATGACAGGTGTCAGGTTGAAATCGATGTCCTCGAACATTTTCCGGCTGATCGTCTTCCCGCCGGTATCAGAGATGAAGAATGCTACGGTCGCTTCGTCGAAGGAGGTTAGGAAAGCAAAGACCGCGGCGGTCGCGACGGCCGGCGCGAGATTGGGAAGTGTCACGGCAAAGAAGGCTCTGAGCCGCCCCGCTCCGCAGCTCAAGGCCGCCAGTTCGAGCAACGGGTCCATTTTCTCCAACGCTGCGGAAACGATGATGACGACAAAAGGTACCGCCAGCACCGAATGGGCAAGCACGAATCCGGTCAGATTCCCTGTCAGTTGTAAAGGTGAGAAGACCAGATAGAGCGCCACGCCGAAGACGATTGCCGGCACTATCATCGGCCCGAGGCAGAGGGCCTGCAGCAGTGCCTTGCCCGGTAGTTTACCACGTACGAGAGCAACCGCCGCCATCGTTCCGGTGGTCGTCGCTACCACAGTGGTTACCGCGGCGATCTGTAGGCTGAAGATGGTCGAGCGCAGCCAGTCGGGATCGGACAGATACGCCTCGAACCACCGTAGGGTCAGTCCCTGCGGCGGGAACGTGATATAGGAGGCGCCGCTGAGTGCCAGTGGTATCACCAGCAGCGTCGGAAGGACGAGAAAGAACAGTACCGCCGCAATCACTAGATTGGATGCATGTCGTGCCACCCGTGGCCAGACTGGGCGATACCGCCGGGCGTCGGATGACGGTGTTGCCAATCGCTGCATCAAGGGTTCAGATTCAATGGACACTGTTCAAACCTTTGCTGAAAGAAAGTGCGCGGCGAAAGAGCAGCACTAGCAGCAATGTCGCGGTGAGCAGGATGACAGACAGGGCGGCCGCAAATGGCCAATCCAGAAGAACGATTGTCTGCTGGCCGATCAAGGTCGCCATCATTAGCGCGCCGGGTCCACCGACTAGGGCGGGGGTGATGTAAAACCCGATGGCGAGAATGAAGCAGATCACACAGCCGGCGAAAACGCCCGATAGGCTGAGTGGAAAGGTCACCCGCCAAAAGGCGACCAGCCGGCTCGCGCCGAGATTTCGTGCCGCCTGCTCATACGCGCTCGGCACCGAACGCAAGGCCGAATGGATCGGCAGGATCATGAAGGGCATCAGCACATGCGTCATCGCGAGAATGACAGCGCCCTCCGTATAGAGCATTTTCAGCGGTGTCGAGATAACACCGAGCTGGATCAGCCCGTCGTTGATGATGCCGTTGCGACCTAGCAGCACGATCCAGGCATAGGAGCGGACAAGCACCGAAGTCCATAGCGGAATGAATAAGCATGCCGTTCCGAGCCTTACCAACTTGCCCCGCATGTGCGCGATCGCATAGGCGGTCGGATATCCGATTGCAAAACAGGCAACGGTCACGATCGCCGCGATGCGGAAGGTTCTCAGCAGAACCTGGATATAAAGTGGACTGTCGAAGACACGCTGGTAAGGGGCTAGGAGAACTTCTCCGGAAAGGCTGATGCCGATAAGCTTGACCACCGGATAGACGAAGCCCCCCGCCAAGAGGAGGAGCAGCGGCAGGATCAGCAAAATGGCCAACGATGGCGAATAATGTTGGCTCGACCCTGTGAGGATCCAGCGGCGGAAAGTGCCGGTCGATTGTCTCGCGACGGATGACGCCATGGATTAGACCCCCACTTTTGCAAACAGCCGCAACGCGTTCGCTTCTGGGATGACGTCCACCAGGTCTCCTTGACGAAGGCTTGCGGCCACATGCCCGACGGGCATCTGGATCTGGAGCAGACGGTCATCGCTGTTCTGGGTTCGCACGAAGAAGAGGAAAAACGAACCGGCAAATACAGATGCGTCTATGGTGCCCGTCAGGATGGCGCCGCGGTCGCGGCCATGAGGCGCTAGCGACAACCTTTCGGGGCGAACCGCGATACTGACAGCTTGGCGAGAGGCAAAGGGGCTTTCCCCGTCTTCGGCAGCCGCCGTAGCAACGACGTTGCCGCCTTTCGGCCGTACCATGTAGTTCCCGCTATCCTGACCGAGATATTCACCGTCAAGAAAGTTCATGCGACCAATGAAGTCTCCGACAAAGGCTGAGACAGGCGAACGGTAAAGCTCGAGCGGCGATCCCACTTGGGCTAGCCGGCCTTTAGCCACCACTGCAACGCGATCAGACATGGTGAGTGCTTCCTCCTGGTCATGCGTCACATAGACGACGGTCGCGCCGAGTCGTTGCTGCAAGCTCTTGATTTCCAGTTGCAGCGCCTCGCGCAGTTTCTTGTCGAGGGCCCCAAGTGGTTCGTCCATCAGGAGAACGGGCGGCTCGAAGACGATTGCCCGAGCGACGGCGACGCGTTGCTGCTGGCCTCCGGAGAGTTGATGGGGATATCGATCGCCATAGCCGTCGAGATGTACCTGCGCCAGTACCGCCTCCACCTTGCGGCTGATGAGATCTTTGTCCATTCGGCGCATGCGCAACGGAAAAGCGATGTTGGCCGCCACCGTCAGATGCGGAAAAAGGGCATAGCGCTGGAACACCATACCGATGTTGCGCCTGTTTGGCGCCATATAGGTAACGTCGCGACGGCCGATCATTATCTGGCCGTTGCTCGGGCTCTCGAAGCCGGCGATCATCGTTAGTAGCGTCGTCTTGCCGGAGCCCGAAGGCCCGAGGATCGATAGGAACTCACCTGCCCGGATGGCCAATGAAATGCCGTCCACAGCAAGCGATGTGTCATATCGCTTTTCAAGCCCTTGCAGCGTAAGCGCTTCACCAATCAAAGTTCCCTCTCCTTATTGTTGTCGTTTTGAAACGTGTTCGTTTGCGACGGCGTAGCAAGTCGTTCACCGCGATCGCTTGGCTTCTGGTCCGGTTCCCGCGTTGAACTTTGGGAAGACGGAAATTCGCGAAAGTGCTATGACTTTAATGTCACATAATGTTTGCAAGTATGTCGCTTTTCATTTTTGTTGCAACAAAATAAACGCTTGTCAAAGGAAATTGGAGAAATTTCAGTGCAAATGGCACCGGAAGACGAAGGACATCATCAGCATCAACCCAATCGATTGGGCGAAATGGCCTATCGCAACATGAAGGAGCGACTGATCAGGGGCGCTTTTTCCCCTGGAGATAAGCTCACAATTCGTGCGGTTTCGGAAATGTTGGATGTCAGCACGACGCCCGCTCGTGATGCCATTAACCGCCTGGTGATCGATGGGGCGCTCATTTACTCCGGCCCGAAAACCGTCATCGTTCCTCACTTAAGATTGTCGGATCTCGAGGAGATTACGCAGATGCGCCTGGCCCTGGAAGGGCTTGCGGCGACGCTGTCCGTCAAGGCCGCAGGCGAGGCGACGATCGAAGAACTTGAGCTACTTCAGGGGAAAATTGACGCCGCATTGGATGAAAAGCGTTATTTTGACGCCCTTTGGCATAACAAGGAGTTCCATTTTGCGATCTACCGTCTGAGCGGCATGCCCTATCTTTTGCAGGTGATCGAGACTCTGTGGCTGCGGGTTGGTGCGTCATTTAATGGCCTCTACCCAGAATTTTCCGAGACGCGCTACGGTGCTCGCAATCATCGTGCCGCGATAGAGGCGCTTGTTGAAAAGGATGCCGCCGCTGCCCGCGCCGCCATCGAGAGCGACATTCGTGATGGATTTCGCCAGATGAAAAAAATCAACGCCGACCGCGACCAGAGGAATCTCTCCCGCCGCTGAATAATTATGTTGCACTTTCCTTCTCTCCATGCTTTTTTGTTGCAACAAAAATGTGAACGGGATGCGAACGCGCATCTCTGCATGGAGAGGGCAAGGCATGCTTCATCAGGATTTTCCATCATTTCGACCGGCGGCGCTCAGATCGCGCTCGCAATATTTCTTCGAGCGAGGGCAGATCGTGTTTCCCGATGGAACCACGCGCGTCACCGTCGAGCACGATCCTCTGCCGACGTACATTTCCCGTGGCGAGGGTGCCTATCTGGTTGATGTCGACGGCAATCGGCTCCTCGACCTCAATAACAATTTCACAACGCTGATCCATGGTCACGGTTACCTGCCCGTCGCCGACGCAATTGCAGATCTCCTGCAGAAAGGAACCTGCTTTTCCAATCCAACGGAGCACGAGCTGGGATTGGCGGAATTGCTCGTGCAGCGCATTCCCGCGATCGAGCATATTCGCTTCGTCAATAGCGGCACCGAGGCCGTCATGTTTGCTATCAAGGCAGCCCGCGCCTTTACCGGGCGGTCGCGCATTGCCCGCGTCGAAGGAGCCTATCACGGTGCCTATGATTGGGCCGAGGTAAGCCAAGGCGCGTCGCCGGCGTACTGGGGACCAGCGGACGCTCCTGCATCCACGACCTCTTACGCCGGCGCGCCGGAAAGTGTTGCCGAAGAGGTCGATGTGATCCGTTTCAATGACGTCGACGGCCTGGAACGGAGGTTGACCGTGTCGGGTGGCGACCTTGCCTGCATCCTGATTGATCCCATGCCGAGCAGGGCAGGTTTGCTCGCCCCTGAGCCAGCCTTCATCGAAGCCGTCTCCAATCTTGCCCGGCAACATGGCGTTCTCGTCGTAGCCGACGAAGTGCTGAATCTGCGTCAGGGATATCGTGGTGCATCGGCGCGCTTCGGGCTTGTGCCGGATCTCATAGCTGCCGGAAAGATTATCGGCGGCGGCTTTCCTGTCGGCGCGGTTGGTGGTCGCAAGGAGGTGATGGCGGTGTTCGCAAGCTCGGGCGCAAGGCCAGCGCTGCCACAGGGCGGCACCTTTTCGGCCAATCCTGTTTCAATGGTCGCAGGAAGGGTGGCCATGGAGGCGCTGACCTCGGCAAGCTTCGAGCGTCTTGATGAAATGGGTGCGCGTGTGCGCGACGGCCTTTCTGCCGCGATCGTGCGTCATGACGCACCATTTGTCGTCACCGGTTCGGCTTCGCTTTTTCGCATCCATCCCAAGCGGCAGGTGCCCCGTGACTATCGGCAGGCCTTCCCGACACCGGAACAGAACAGTTGGATGACCAATCTGACAAGCCATTTCCGTCAGCTCGATATCCTCCTGCCCTTTGGGGCCGCCGCCTGTCTCTCCACGGCAATGACGAATACCGATCTTGATTTGATCGTCGAAGTCTTCGGCGATTTCCTCGAAACCTACGAAGCCGATTTTGCTGGAGCAACCGCATGACCACGAAGTCCTTGGAAACTGTCGCCGAATGCCTGGCTCGCTCGCTGGTGCGCCATGACGTCACCCATATATTTGCCCAGAGCCTACCATCAGCGCTCATCCTGGCTGCTGAAGCGGCAGGCATTCGCCAGGTCGCTTACCGGCAGGAGAATATGGGCGGCGCCATGGCCGATGGCTATGCTCGACGATCCGGAAAGATCGGCGTGGTGGCTGCCCAGAATGGTCCGGCTGCCACGCTGCTGGTGCCCCCAATGGCCGAAGCGCTGAAGGCGAGCGTTCCGATCGTAGCACTTGTGCAGGAAGTGGAGCGCGATCAGATGGATCGGAACGCGTTCCAGGAGCTCGACCATATCGCGCTCTTTCAATCCTGCACGAAATGGGTGCGCAGGGTCATGGTGCCGGAGCGAATCGAGGACTATGTTGATGCCGCCTTTACTGCTGCTGCCTCCGGTCGACCCGGGCCAGTTGCGTTGCTGTTGCCTGCCGATCTGCTGCGTTCGGAGCTTGGTGTCAAAACGCCATCACGATCTCTCAATCTTGGCCATTGGCCGCTTGACCGGTCGTCCCCTGATCGCGCGACTTTGCAAAGGGCAGCGGAGTTGATCGCGAATGCCCACAATCCCGTGGTAGTCGCGGGTGGCGGTGTTCTCGGCAGCGATGCCTGCCATGAACTGGCAATGTTGCAGGATCTGGCTGTACTCCCAATTTTGACCACCAACATGGGCAAGGGTGCAGTTAATGAATATCATCCGCTTTCGGCCGGCGTCTTAGGATCGCTCGTGGGGCCGCGGTCACTCGGGCGCCATACGGCAGCCCTAGTCGGTGACGCGGACCTTGTTATTCTGGTTGGAACGCGAACCAATCAGAATGGAACGGATAGTTGGCGGCAAATTCCTGCTGGTGCTCAGGTGATCCACATCGATGTCGATCCTCAGGAAATCGGCCGCAACCATCAAGCGCTGCGCCTGGTTGGGGATGCGCGTGAGACACTCAGAGAACTTGTTCATGCCCTCAACGCGCAAGATCTATCCCAACGTCGGGACCAGCGGACGGCTGTTATCGACCGCATAGCCGAGTGCTGGCGGCAGTTCGATGAGGATCGGCATCAGCTCATGCATGCTACTGCGTCGCCGATCCGCCCGGAACGCATCATGGCAGAACTGCAGGCGTCATTGACACCGCAGACGACCATTGTTGCGGATGCCAGCTATTCATCGATGTGGGTCGTCGGCCAATTGCGATCGCTTGCTTCAGGAATGCGGTTCCTGACGCCGCGCGGTCTCGCGGGGCTCGGGTGGGGCCTGCCTCTGGCTCTTGGCGCAAAGGCAGCTAGACCCGAGCATCCGGTGGTCGCCATCATTGGCGACGGCGGGTTCGCCCATAGCTGGGCCGAGATGGAAACTATGGTTCGCTCCGATCTTCCCATCACCATCATCCTTCTCAACAACGGTATCCTCGGTTTCCAGCGGGATGCCGAGACAGTAAAGTTCGGACGCTTCACATCGGCGTGCCATTTTGCGCCTGTCGATCATATGCAGATCGCTCAAGCCTGCGGATGCCCGGCAGTGCGCGTTGAGGATCCAGCCGAGCTCACGGCTCATCTACAGGGTGGACTGACAGGCAAGGGGCCGCTGTTTATCGAGGTCATCACAGACCCTGAGGCTCATCCCGCTTTGTCCTTGTTTGCCGGCTTGGATGAGGCGGCATGATGCCAGAGCCGTCTCGCATCGCCGTCGTGACAGGAGGGACGAGCGGTATCGGATTGGCGACGGCGCGAAAGTTATTGGCGGCGGGGCATTGCGTCGCCGTCTTCAGTCACAGCGCTAAAACTGTGACTGACGCAACCGCCGTGCTGTCCGCGGAGTTCGGATCTGGACGGGTCTTGGGCCGAGTTGTCGATCTATCGGATCCTGTGGCTGTTGCTAATTTCTTCGAAGAGCTCTCATCCATCTGGGGAGATGCCGAAATTCTCGTCTGCAACGCCGGGATATCGCCCAAAGGACTAGCTGGTCCTCGGCGGTTCGAGGACATTGGACTGGAGGAATGGAACGAAGTGCTGGCCGTGAATCTGACCGGCACCATGTTATGTTGTCAGGCGGTCGTCAGGGGAATGCGACAGGCGGGATTCGGACGCATCATTTTGATTGGATCGCTCGCTGGGCGCACACGCCCTCGCATCGCCGGTGGCGCTTACGCCGCCAGCAAGGCAGCACTGGCCGGTCTTATGCGCGCGCTTGTCGGATCGTGCGGTCCTTTCGGCATAACCGTTAATCTCGTGGCGCCGGGCAGGATCTTGACGCCGTTGACTGGCGATCCCAATACGCCAGCCAATCGGGACGCGGTTGCACGCATTCCCTCCGCCAGATTGGGAACGCCGGAGGATATCGCCGCTGCCATTGCCTTTCTGGCGACGGAGGAAGCGGGCTTCGTTAATGGTGCTATCCTCGATATCAACGGGGGCGAATATGCGCCAGCCTAGAGCCGTCACACGGTCCGGCACGTCCAAGTTCAAGCGCTCCGATGCGACGGTGAAGCTCGAAGTGGCGGCCTACAACGAAGTCATTATCTGGACTTCCGATGCAGAGCTGTTCCTGCCGTTTAGCTATATTCTGAAGACGGAAGGCTTTATCCCCTCTTTGGCTTGCAGCGCCAACGATGTTCTGGCTTCCTGCGCGAAGCGTTTGCCGTGCGCAGTCCTTTTCGATTGCACCCACGAAACCCAAGATGCCGTTTCCGTATGTGGCGAAATCAGGCGATCCACCACACATGACAACGAGGTCCGCCTGATTGCGCTCTTACGAAGTGAAGCGCAGCCGCTCCATCTGGCCTTGCTGCAAGCCGGTGTTGATGACTGCCTATTCAGGCCGCTTTCACCGGAGAAGTTGCTGACATCTCTCAGGCAGGCGACGGGACAGGCCATGGAAACGGCCAACTCGAAAATGGTTGCGTCGCTGGGTTTTGACGACCTGGAAGTCGATGTCGACAGTCGCCGAATACATTGCAACGGTCGCGACTTTGCGCTGCCGCCAATCGAGTTCAATATTCTACGTCATCTGATGAAAAGGGAGGGACAGCTCTGCAGCCGTTCCGAACTGATTGCTTCGGCTTGGCCGCCTTCCGCCGAAGTCACGCCGCGAACGGTGGATGTTCACATTGGCCGCTTGCGCAAGGCGCTGGGCGAGTTACCCGAATGTGATGCTGCCATTCGCACCGTCCATGCAGCTGGCTATCTGTTCAAGCCACGGGGCTTGCGAAAGAGTGGGTCAAGCACATCAGTATAGTCGCTTTGTTTGTATCTGGATTTTTATTGATTATTTTAATGCAGTTTGATTCGGCCACTGAGTCGATCAATCACCGCGCTTGAAAGCTCCGTAACTTCTCGAAAATCTCTGGCGCGATCTCAAATTGACGGGCTTTACCGCGCCCCATGGAATTCTTCACGAACGTCTCCGTCAGGATCCCACGTTTCACCAGTGGCTCGATTGTCTCCGTCACGCCCATGCGTGTGAGCTTCGTGATTTCGACTATATTTGAGATAGTTAACGCCTGATGAGCCTGGTTCATGATATAAAGAACACTCATCATGCCAACCTGTTTCAGCCGGGATTGCGGTGTCTCGTCCTCCTGCGGATTATCCATGATCTCATGCAGGATGAAGGCTGCAAACGAAAGACTGTGCCACTGCGTGGTTAGGGTACTTGTCATCTTTTTAACTGCGTTATATAAGTCAGTATAAATTACGAACGGCGCCAGATCGTCGCTGGACGGATTGTTTGATATCGCCACATCGAAGGATCATGCTGATGAAACGCCTTCTGGTTGGAACAGTCTTCGCCCTTGCCGGCTGCATCCCTTTATACCTCATTTTCGAGCGGCATGCGCGCGCCGATGATTGGGGATGTCAGGTTATCCTGTGTCTTTCCAATCCGGGTGGACCTACACAATATGCCGCCTGCCGTCCGCCGATCAGCAAGCTCTGGCAGGAGCTTGCCAAGGGGCATTCCTTTCCCAACTGCAGCGGTGTCGGCTTCCGGGCATCGCGTCCTGGCTACGAGCCCTATTTCTGCAGTGACAACTATCGCCTGACGACGCGCTATGGCGAGCGCGGCCAACAGGAGACCTGCGTTTCGCAAACCCTTTCCAAGGTTGACGGCGGCTATTGCGCCTCCGGCCGTGATGGCAGCGCTAGAGACGATGGGCTGATGATGTCGGCGCGCTGGCAGCGGGATGGCCGGTACGTACAATGCATGGGCTATCCGACGGCACGGCCGAACGTGCGATCCCAACCCCATTATGTCGATGTAACCATCGACGGTGTTGGAAGCCAGCGGGTGTGGTACTGACCATGGAGGTCTCCTTTACCGATCTTGCCCAGACCTGTGCGCCGGCGATTGCGATCGAAACGCTTGCGGCGGTTGTCAGTCTCGAAAGCCAGTTTCAGCCTTTTGATATTCGTGTGGGTAGAAGTTCATCTCTTCATGAACTCTCGAAGAGCAAGGCCGAGGCGATCGAAACCGCAACGGCGCTGATGGCGGAGCATCAGGATGTCCAGCTAGGGCTTGGCGGTATTGGCATCGCCGAATTGCGCAAGTTTGATCTCAGCATCGCGGACGCCTTCAATCCATGCCTTAATCTCAAGGCAACGGCGACAGTGCTCGATGGTTATTATCGTCTGGCCGTGCGCGCCGGCGCCGCACCGCAGCAGGCTGAGCGCGTGATGCTGCAATCCTACTACGGGCGCTCCGATCCTTCGGTCGGAAAGATGGCCCAGTATGACTATCAGGTCCAAAGCGAGGCCAAACGGCTTTCGAAGACGCTGTCCGCCATAGCGATAGGGCAGAGTGTCGGGCGGCCAACAGTTCCCGAACCCCAGACCAGTGATCCGTCCTTGAACGGTGAGGAAGGGCCTTTGCCCGAACGGTCGGCGAAACCACCGTCCTGGGATGTCTTCCGTGCAGCGCGGCAATCATCTGCGCTGGTCTTCCAAAATGATCAACTGGAGCAGTCTGAATGATGTCGAGGATCAATGTTCGTGCATTTGGTGTCACCGTTGCGATGGCAACTGTCCTTTCGATCGCCATGATCGAGCCAGCCTTTGCCCAGAGCGGCGGCGGTATCGAGACGGTCCTGCAGAATATCGTTACCTTGCTCACGGGCAACGTCGCCAAGCTCCTGGCGACCATCGCCGTCATCATCGTCGGCATTGCCTGGATGTTCGGCTACCTCGACCTTCGCAAGGCCGCCTATGTCGTGCTTGGTATCGGCATTCTCTTCGGCGCTTCGCAAATCGTCAGCACGATTTCCGGGGGCTGAAGATGATGCTGGAGAAGGTCTCGCTTGAGGAAGATACCCTGTTCTTGGCCTGCACCCGGCCAGCGATGATCGCCGGGGTGACGATGGAGGCCATGGGCGTCAACATTATACTGACGACGATCCTCTACATTGTTGCCGGCTCGATTGCCTATGGGCTTGTCGGTGTGGTCTTTCATTTCATTTTTCGCTCGCTCGTCAAGCATGACCACAACATGTTCCGTATTCTGCTGGCCTGGATCGAAACCCGCGGTCGTTCGCGCAACGGCTCCTATTGGAGTGGTGCTTCGCTGACGCCGTTGAGGTTAGTGCGACACTATGACGAAAGGGACCTTGGCCATGCCTAATGTGTCCCGTCTCAAATTCCGTGAACTCGAGCCGGAAACCTTCATCCCCTATGTCCGGCACGTGGACGAGACCGTGATCACACTCGATTCCAGAGCATTGCTAGCGATGATCTCTTTGGAGGGCGTATCGTTCGAGACAATCGATGCTATCGATTTGAACAGCCTGCAGCGCGATCTCAACACACTCTACCGCAACATTGCCGACGAGCGTCTGGCAATCTGGGCCCACCTCATCCGGCGGCGCGACAACACTTATCCCGACGGCGAGTTCACCAATTCCTTCTCGGCAACGTTGAATGGCAAGTATCGGGAGCGGATGGTGAGCGAAGACCTCTTTCGCAACGATCTCTATCTCACCTTGCTCTGGCATCCGGGACGCGATCCGGCCGAACGGCTTGCAAATCTGCTGTCACGGCTTCGCAAGGTCCGACGAGCCGCAGTTGAGCTCGATGAGGACGGCCTGAAGCATCTGCGGGACAAGGTAACCGATGTCACTGCCGGACTGCGACGCTTCGCGCCACGCGTGCTGACGCTCTACGATCAGAACGGCATCCTGTTTTCCGAACCGAGCGAGGTGCTGCATCAGTTGATCGGCGGCCGCCGAGAACCCATACCATTGACGGAAGGCAGGATCTCCTCGGCGATCTATTCCGATCGTGTGATCTTCGGGCGCGAGACAGTCGAGATCCGCGATGAAGGGACAAGCCGTTATGCAGGCATGTTCGGCTTCAAGGAATATCCTGCGAGAACCCGCGGCGGTATGCTGGACGGCATTCTGACGGCACCTTTCGAACTGATCCTCACTCAGTCTTTCGCGTTTAGGTCTAAAACCGATGCCCGCACCATCATGGGCCGCAAGCAGAACCAAATGGTGAGTGCGGTCGACAAGGCGGCCTCCCAGATTGAAGAGCTTGATGCGGCAATGGACGAGCTGGAATCGAACCGTTTCGTGCTCGGCGAGCACCATCTGACCCTCGGGGTATTCGCTTCATCTGTCAAAGACCTTGCTGATAATCTCGCCAAGGCGCGCTTGCATCTGACCAATGGTGGCGCTGTCGTGGCGCGTGAGGATCTGGGGCTCGAGGCTGCATGGTGGGCACAATTGCCCGGTAATTTTCGGTACCGGGCCCGCTCCGGTGCGGTCACTTCGCGGAATTTTGCAGCGCTTTCTCCGTTTCATTCCTATCCTATGGGTAGGAAGGGCGGCAACGAATGGGGGCCGGCCGTCGCCATGCTGAAGACGGCGTCGGGCTCGCCGTTCTATTTCAATTTCCACTATGGCGATCTCGGCAACACCTTCGTCTGCGGTCCGTCGGGTGCTGGTAAGACCGTACTTCTCAATTTCATGCTATCGCAACTCGAAAAGCATGACCCGCACATGGTCTTCTTCGACAAGGATCGTGGCGCCGACCTCTTCGTCCGGGCTGCCGGCGGTACCTATTTGCCGCTGAAGAACGGGTTGCCGACCGGATGTGCACCGCTGAAAGCCTTAGAGCTGACGCCGGAGAACAAGATATTCCTGGCACGATTTATCGCCAAGCTAGTCGGGGCGGCGGCGCGTGATTTTTCGGTGAGCGATGTCAGCGATATCGCGCTGGCGATCGATGGTCTTGCCGATCTACCGAAAAATCAGCGCACGATCGGCGCTTTGCGCACTTTTCTCAACAATACCGATCCGGAAGGGATCGCCGCGCGCCTGCGTCGGTGGGAAAGAGGCGGGCCGCTTGGTTGGGTCTTCGACAATGAGGCCGATGAGATCGGCATCGGCGCCAAATTTCTCGGCTACGACATGACCGATTTCCTCGACAATGAGGAAATCCGTAATCCCTTGATGGCTTATCTTTTCTATCGTGTCGAACAGTTGATCGATGGCCGACGGATCATCATCGTTATCGACGAGTTTTGGAAGGCGTTGCAAGACGAGAGTTTTCTTGATCTCGCCCAGAACAAGCTCAAGACCATTCGCAAGCAGAACGGCTTAATGCTGTTTGCCACGCAAAGCCCGCGAGACGCCATCAACTCATCGATCGCGCATACAATCATCGAGCAGTGCCCAACACAGGTTTTCCTGCCGAATTCCCGCGGTGATCGAGACGACTATGTCGGTGGCTTCAAGCTCACCGAACGCGAATTCGAGCTGGTTGCCCGCGAGCTCTCCGCCGAAAGCCGGCGTTTTATCGTTAAACAGGGTCACAACAGCGTTGTCGCCGAACTCAATCTCAACGGTTTCGGCGATGAGCTCGCAATCCTCTCCGGGCGAACGGCAAACGTGGAACTTGCCGAGGAGATCCGGGCGAAGGTTGGCGATGACCGGGACGAATGGTTGCGGATATTCCAACAGACAAGGAGTGCAAGCTGATGGCGCAGAGCAGAATGATTCCCATGACAGCGATAGTACTATTCCTTTCTTCATACGCCGCCGACGCGCAGGGTATCCCGGTGATCGACCAGACGGCGATTGCCAAGCAGATCGAAAGCATAACCCAACTGAAATCGCAGCTCGATGCGCTGAACCAGCAACTCAAGGAGGCCCAGCAGCTCTACGGTTCGCTAAACAAGTTGACCAATATGGCCGACGTCGCCAGCCTGTTGAACGATCCGGCGATCCGCAAGGCTTTGCCCGGGGACTTTTCTGCGGTCGAAAGCCTGCTCAAGGGCTCAGGTTCAGGCACGCTTGGTGATACCGCCTCCAAGTTCTTGACCGACAATTCGACCTACAAAACGAGCGCTAACGACTTTTATGCTCAGGAATTGTCGCGTCTTCAGAACAAGAATGCAGGGCAGATGAGCCTCGGCCAGCAAATCTACGATACCGCGACCAAGCGGATCGAAGGGATTGATCAATTACGCCGGCAAATCTCTTCGGCGAGCGACGCCAAGGACATCGCCGATCTGCAGGCACGGCTGCAGGCCGAAACGGCTTTTCTCCAGACCGATATGCTCAGAATGCAGGGGTTGCAGATGGTGCAGCAGGCCGAGGTTCAGGTCGATGAACAGCGCAAGGCCGAGGATTGGCGCAAGCGCATGGATACAATGGGAGCGGCCCTTCAATGAAGTTTCTTGTTCTCTTCACACTCGGTGTCTCCTTGTTCGGCTGCTCGAAGCAGCCCGAGCGTACCTATTCGGTCGACGAGCTGATGGCCAACCAGACGCTGCTGTCGGATCTCATCGCCAAATGCAAAAGCAATCCCGGCGAGTTGCGAGCGACGCCCAATTGCGTGAATGCCGAGGCAGCAGATTGGAAATCCCGCCTGGAACGCATGGGCAAAGCACTCGGAGGCTGAGGCATGTATCAGATCTTTGCCTTCGTCGATGGGCAATTCAAGGCGCCGCTGGAGAACTTCATATCGTCAGGTACGTCGAATATTGCCAGCTGGGTCACCGGGCCATTGACCGCGGCCTTGACACTTTATGTCATCCTCTATGGCTTCCTGATCCTGCGGGGATCAGTCCACGAACCGATCATGGATTTCGCCTTTCGGGCAATGAAGCTTGCCATCATCCTGATGCTGGTCACGAATGCTGGCGAGTACCAGACGTATGTCGGCGGTATCTTTTTCGACACATTGCCCAAGGAAATCTCACAGGCGTTGAACTCCGGCACGATACCAAGCGCCTCGACCTTCGACAGCCTGTTGGATAAAGGTCAAAAATGCGCGCATGAGATCTGGTCGCGCGCCTCATGGGGAGTCGACATCGTTACCGGCTTCGGTGGCATGCTGGTCATCTTGGCAAGTTTCGTGGTTGCCGCGATCGGTTATATCGTCTCGCTCTATGCCCGGCTCGCACTGGCGATCGTGCTCGCTATCGGCCCGATTTTCGTAGCGCTCGCCATGTTCCGCTCGACGCGCCGCTTTACCGAAGCCTGGATCGGGCAACTCGCCAACTTCGTGATTCTGCAGGTACTGGTCGTGGCGGTTGGCTCGCTACTCATTACTTGTATCGATTCCACCTTCACAATGATCGAGAGCTACAGCGACGTACTCATGCGACCCGTTGCGCTCGGCGCCATTTGCCTTGCGTCCCTCTACGTCTTTTACCAGCTTCCAGGCATCGCCTCGGCACTTGCCGCGGGCGGGGCGTCGCTCACGTACGGTTATGGCGCGGCACGCGACGCGCACGAAGGCACGCTTGCCCGGGGCGCTACCTACATGGCGCGAGCGACTGGTCGGGGTGCACGTGCCGTTGGCTGCAGCTTTCGTTCCTAAAGAACCGACTAATGTGGAACTTCAAGCAAACAACAAGATGGCTGGTTCAGGATGATCCGAATATTCGTGCTTTTTTGTGTGGCATCAACGCTCGGCGGCTGCGCGTCACTTTCCTATCCCCTGCCCAAATGCGACGGCTATTCGCGCCGGCCGCTCAATCGCGCCATGTGGCAATGGGATGGCGATAGTCGGTCCACGCCGCAACCCCCTCACGCTTCACCGGCGCAGTCCGGCGGCAAGCCACCTGCCTATGTCGAGGAAAAGCCGGACATCCTTCCCGCCGCCTTCGCGCATTTTGATGTCGGCGATTCCTATCGCTCATGCGGAGGGCAGCGGTGATGGTGACGACGGACAGTCTCAAGGATTATTTCGATAAGGCCCGGCGCTTCGATCAGGACCGCATGATCCAGATGGAACGTTCGGCTCGGATTGCCTGGTTCTTAGCCATCGGGGCCGGCATTCTTGCGGCGATTTCGACCGTCGCCATCGCAGGTCTGACACCGCTAAAGACGGTCGAGCCTTTTGTCGTGAGAGTCGACAATTCCACCGGTATTGTCGACGTCGTTTCGGCACTCACGTCGACCGCTGGCACCTACGACGAAGCGGTGACCAAATATTTCGCCGCCCGCTATGTTCGTGCTCGCGAGAGTTATGTCTGGAGCGAGGCGGGTGAGAATTTTCGCACGGTTTCGCTGCTCTCAACAGCGCCGGAACAGACCCGCTTTGCCGCGACTTATCGCGGCGGCAATCCGGATTCCCCGCAAAATATCTACGGTCGCGGCGCCACATCGCGGATCAACATTGTTTCCATCTCGCTGATCAACTCCAATGTACTGTCTGTTCGCTATATGCGTACCATCACCCGCGGTGACGAGACCCATACGACCCATTGGGTGGCAACGCTTACCTTCTCCTATGTGAATGCTTCAATGTCCTCGACCGATCGGCTGATAAATCCGCTCGGCTTCGCCGTCAGCGACTATCGATCCGATCCGGAGGCCATCAATTGAGACATCTGAAACATCATTGTTTGACTGCACTGCTCCTGACTGCCAGCTGGTCATCGGCAACTTTTGCATTGGAAACGCCGCGCGGAGCATCCCAGGATAGTCGGGTCCGCTTCGTCGACTATCAGCCTTACAATATCACCAGGATCGTTGGCTCGTTGCGTTCCTCCGTCCAAGTGGAGTTTGCCGCCGACGAGGAAATAGCCCATGTGGCGCTTGGCAACACGGTCGCCTGGGAAGTGGCGCCGGCCGGTAATATCCTCTTCCTGAAGGCGCGAGAGAACCAGCCTGTCACGAACATCTCCGTGGTCACGACACGTCGTGATGGTTCGACGCGCAGTTACCAGATGGAGTTGACGGTCCGAGACGGTCCGGTTGCCGCCGGCCAGGACACTTACTTCTATGTCAAATATCGCTATCCGGCCGATGATGCGGAACGCCGTCGTCAGGAGGCGCTCGGGCGAACCGAGGCAGCACAAGCTGGACAAGCCGACACAGTGCTGGCTTTGCATGAGCAATATGGACCGCGCAACTGGCATTATTCGGCACAGGGATCAAAAGCGTTGGAACCGAACGCTGTTTATGACAACGGCAAGATAACGACTATTGTCTTCACCGGTAATCAGGAAATGCCGGCAATCTATATGGAAAGCTCCGACGGCACCGAGAGCCTGGTACCTAAGTCGGTGGCCGGTGATCTCGTGCTCGTTCATGCGATTGGCCGCAAATTCATTCTGCGGCGGGGAGGAGACGCGCTCTGCATCTTCAACGAAGCTTACGATCCGATGGGCATCGATCCCAACACCAATACGACATCGCCTTCGGTGGAGCGTGTCGTGAAAGTGCAGGCGGCAAGTGCCGCAACAGGAGGAGCCCATGGCGGATGACGCGGAAGACCGTATCCCAGGTGAGCGCGCCGAGACGGATGTTAATCCGCGAACTGACGCCAGTCCATTCCTGAAGCGCGGTACCGTCGTTCTGGCGATGGTCGCTTTTGTTGGATTTTCGTTGTGGTCGATGCGTGACCGGCAAAAGACGGAGACGACAGAGCCCGACCATGTCGTTATTCGCCAGACGGCCGACTTCGAGCCGGCGAAGGAAGAGGTAAAGCCGGCCGCACCGCTTCCAGAGGTGCTGTTACCGACGCCTGCGCCGAAGGAGCAGGTCACACCTGCTGAGGACACTTTGCTGGACTCTGCCCGCCGTGCGCCGGTGATGGCCTATAATGGACAGCAGTCCTCATCGCGGCGCCGTGACACTGCAGCTGCCGTGCCGCAAGACCCTGGCTCCAATTATCTCCCTGCTCCAGGCAGCCTTGGGGGCGCCCAACCTGAAACCGAGGATCAGCGTTTCAACAGGATGTTGACGCCGACCCATCTGGAAGGATCACGCGCCGGCACGCTCGGCAATCGCGACTTCATCGTGGCAATGGGAACTTCCATTCCCTGTGTGCTGGAGACGGCCCTTGCCTCCGACCAGCCGGGCTTTGCCAGCTGCATCATCAACCGCGATGTGCTCTCCGACAACGGCCGCGTGGTTCTGATGGAGAAAGGAACCCAGATCGTCGGAGAATATCGCGGCGGCTTGAACCGTGGTCAGAAGCGTCTGTTCGTGCTTTGGAACCGGGCAAAGACGCAAAAAGGTGTGATTATTACACTCGCATCGCCCGCAACTGACGCGCTCGGGCGTGCGGGCATGGATGGCTATGTCGACACGCATTGGTGGGAGCGCTTCGGCAGCGCCATCCTGCTCTCTATCGTTGGTGACGCGACGACCTATGCCGGCAGCCGGCTGCGGGATAGTGACGTTCAAGCGCAGAATTCGACGACGGCTGGCCAGCAGGCAGCAGCGACTGCCGTCGAGCAATCTATCAATATTGTGCCGACATTGACAAAGCATCAGGGCGAACTCGTCTCGATCTTTGTCGCCCGCGATCTCGATTTTTCCGATGTCTATAGCCTGCGTGTCACCGAGCCCCGTAACAGGATCCTCGATCGGGCGGTATCGGGGGATTTCAGGCCTCGATCGACGCTCGTGACGAAGTAGGGCGGAAGATGGCGGAAGCTTCAGATGCCGGTGTCGTGCGTGAATTGCTTTTGCCACTGTCTCGCTTCCTGAAGGATACGTCGCTCTATGAGATCGTCGTTAACCGCCCGGGTGAAGTCCTGACCGAGGGAACGGAAGGATGGCGGCACCATGCACTGCCGGATCTTAGCTTCGAGAAGCTCATGCGTCTGGCCCGGGCCATTGCAAGCTATTCGAACCAGGCAATCGACGAGGCCCGGCCGGTCTTGTCGGCCTGCTTGCCAGATGAAGAGCGGATTCAGATCGTTATTCCGCCGGCAACGACTAAGGGCACGGTCAGCGTCACGATCAGAAAGCCGTCATCAGTGACGCTGACGTTGGATGATCTCGAAAAGGGGGGATTATTTTCCAATGTCTCCTCGCCGAACCGTCATGTCGAATCCTCCGATACGAGGTTGGACAAGATCCTTAAGGCAGGCAATTACGCAACGTTTCTGCGTGCGGCGGTTCTTGCGCGCAAGAACATCATCATCTCGGGCGCGACCGGATCGGGCAAGACCACCCTGTCGAAGGCATTGATCCGATATATCCCGGAGCATGAGCGGATAATCTCGATCGAGGATACGCCCGAGCTGGTCATCTCGCAGCCCAATCAAGTCAGGCTTTTCTATTCGAAAGGAGGGCAGGGGCTGGCGAAAATCAGCGCGAAAGATTTGCTCGAATCGTGCCTCAGGATGCGACCCGATCGCATTCTTTTACAGGAGCTGCGCGACGGCTCGGCTTTCTACTACATCCGCAATGTCAATTCAGGACACCCTGGATCGATCACAACGGTGCATGCCGATTCTGCGGCGCTAGCATTTGAGCAACTGACGTTGCTCGTGAAAGAGTCGGAGGGAGGTCGTGACCTTGAGCGCAGCGATGTTCGTAGTTTGCTCAAGGTCGCGATCGATATCATTGTCCAGTGCAAGCGGATCGACGGGCGGTTTCGGGTGAGCGAGATTTATTTTGAGCCGTGATCGAGCGGAGAAATGATTAGTTCCTGCATTTTGCTTTGTTCGCTTCAGGGCTAACCAGATCTTCTGGTGCTTCCTCTTCCTCGGCTTCGGGCGAACCGCTTCGCTCATCGGAAAACTGAGCCGGAAAATGGCCGATGTGAATGCGAAATTCGGGGTACGTGAGCGCTCTCCGGGGCCGCATGCCGTCTTTCGTCGCAAGGCCTCGTAGTTGCCCGCGGATCATGCGACGAAAATAGAGGGCATTGGCGTACAAATACTTGAATTTCGCGGTGGCGATCCGGTTGGTCGCAGCATCATCAACTTGGCATTGACGCTTTTAGTGCGTTGTTAAGCGAAAAGCCGATTTCGTCAGTCGCTGAGGAATTATAATTTGATTTCTATATCGACCATGCAAAAAAATCGATTTTCGATGCGAAACTTGCGGTTTCGATGAAGTCCACGACGATTGCTAATCAATTTTCGATATGATCGATCTTATATAAGTGTTTTTCTATAAAGATAAATGATTTCCGATGTAAGCAATTGTCGATATTATGGATCGAAAATAATCATCCTTCGATGATGTAACTTGTTTCTCGATGAGGAAGGAAGTCGGCATGACAGCCAATCTCGCAAATCCGGCGGTCTTCCAGGAGCGAATCGTGCCAACGGATACGGTTCCCGTTGGATTTGCCGCACTCGTCCAGAAATACGGGGTCGCAGCCCCTGTTCGTCTCCCTTCATGCGTCGCCAAGAGCTTTGTTTATGGCTCGAGGAGAGCACATGAGGATTGGACGATCTTCGACAAGCGCTTCGCTCCAGAGGACAGCTTGCTTGGACATCTGACCTTCGCATTGAGGCATGAGATAGTCGACCTGTTGATCCTGAAAAGGCTATTTCAAATTGTCGCGGCGAGTGAGATCGCGGCGCTGATCGAAGCCGAGCCGACGAGCAGCGTGACGCGCCGGATTTGGTTCTTTTATGAATGGCTGACCGGTACACGCCTTGACATTCCGGACGCGGAACGGGGGAACTATGTTGAAGCGCTTGACACCACGAGCTACTTTACATCGAAGCCTGTGAATTCGCCCCGCCATCGGGTACGGGACAATCTTCTCGGCACAACAGCATTCTGCCCCGTATTAAGACGCACCGAATATCTGGTCGAAACGGTCAACCGGCGCTGGGACGCTGAAGCCAAAGAGCTCATCGGAAAGATCGGGAAGGGAATCGTTGCGCGCGCAGCAAGTTTTCTGCTTCTGTCGGATAGCCAGGCATCCTATCAGATCGAAGGTGAACGCCCGCCCCGAAACCGTTTAGAGCGATGGATGCGAGCCGTCGCTCAAGCCGGAAAGCGGCCAATCTCCGTGGATGAACTCGTGCGTCTCCAGCACATAGTTATCGAGGAGAATCGTTTCATTAAGCGCGGGCTGCGAGAGACCGGCGGCTTTATTGGCGATCGCGACTGGAACGGCGATCCGCTCCCCGAATTTGTTTCAGTGCGACATGAAGACATCAACGATATCCTCACAGGGATCATAGCAGCAGGAAGCAGGATGGCGGAGAGCGGGGTTGATGCCGTACTTCAAGCCTCAATCATGGCCTTCGCTTTCGTGTTCGTCCATCCCTTTGAAGACGGAAACGGTCGTGTGCATAGGTACCTCATACATCATGTCTTGTCGGAGCGCGGCTACACGCCCCCTGGCGTGATCTTTCCTATTTCTTCGGTACTGCTCGAACGCCAGGAGGAGTATGGTGCGCGCCTGCGCGGCTACACTGGATCGCTACTACCTTTTATCGAATGGGTGCCGACAGCAGAGAAAAACGTGCGTGTCGTCAACGAAACCGACGATCTCTACAGGTTCGGAGACTACACCGAGTTGACGGAATTTCTCTATGCTTGCGTCGTACAGACGATCAGACGCGACCTGCCAAATGAGATCGACCACCTCGCGCGCTTCGACGAGGCGAAGGGACGCATTCAGAATTTTCTTGAGATGCCGGACGCGATGATCTCGAGTCTCGTTAATTTTATCCGTCAGAACAATGGTACGCTTTCCAAGAAGCGGCGGGGTCGTGAGTTCGAAAACATGACCGACGAGGAGGTAGCGTCAGTGGAAGCGATAGTTCGTGACGCCTTCGACATCGGTCTATCGAATGAGAATGGCGATCGGTCCGAAGAAAATAAGCTCGGCAATCCCCGACGGCGGCAATAGGGCCTTTCTGTAGGCACGTGACATACGCCTTGCCCCCGCCGACCTGAGCCTTAACACCGGAAAATTCCAGCTCCCGCTGCCCCAAATTCGGGGTGCACTTCAGGACATGAAACTTAACGGTCGCACTCACCCTTCGAAACAGCGAACATCATAATCAATGCTTCCGGAAGGACAAACCATCCTAGATTCGACCGTGGGGTTCTTTGTGTTGCTGTCGAGGCGGTCGTGCAACTATCATGATCACGCTCTCACGACCGCTTCTTTCCTTTCCGCCGTCGACATCGTCAAGTACTCCCCCTTCAGCCGCATGTGGCACCAGCAGGCGAAGGCCGAGCTTGCGAAGGCCAGGCTTTCGCCGATCGCCAGGCGGTTGTTGGAGTTGCTGAGCAGGGTCAGCGAGAAGAAGAAGAGGCAGGCGATATAGGCGTGCCATGCAGCGCGCGGAATGATACCTGCCTTGCGGGCGCGCCAGACGGCGCGGATGAAGGTGGCGAGCATGAAGCCCATGATTGCCGCACCGAATAGGCCGAAGCGCACCAGGATTTCCAGGTAGCCATTGTGCAGCAATGTGTATTGAACATGCGAATAGCGCGTCTCGGCCCAGCGCTCGAGCCATTGATTGCCCCAGCCGAAGATCGGCGCGGAGGAGAAGACTTCCCAGCTGTTGGACCAGAGCTGCAGGCGCTCGTCCATCGATACCGGGGTGTCGGACGAGCTGATGGTGGTCGTCATCACGCCGCCCAGATCGTGGCTGCCGGTGACGTTTTGCACCATGGAAAGCGCTGCCGACACAGTAGGGCCTGCGGTCTTGTCGAGATTGTGTCTTACGCCATAGATGCCCGCCACCAGCAAGACAGCAACGGCGACGATGGCGATAATGCCGCTCTTCATGCGCAGATAGGTCAGCGTAACCAGCGCCAGAGGCGGCATGGTGATGCCGAGCGCCAACCAGACGCCTTTCGATTTGGCGCCGTAGATGGCGATGAAACAGAGCGCAAAGATGAAGGGCGAAACGATATAAGCGAAACGAGCGATGCGGCGATCGCTGGATTTTTCCGTTAGATAATGCAGCAGCCAGAACAGGGTGAAGATTATAATCATGCCGCAGGCGACGGCACCGTGGATCTGGTTGTTCATGATCAGCGGGCGGATGGTCTCGCCGGCGAAGACTTCGCGCAGATGCTGGGTGGCGACCAGCATGATGAGGACCATGGCGAAATAGGCCGCGACGATCTTTTCCATCAGCTCTTCATAGAGTAGGAAGCCGACACCCAGGATCGGAAAGAAGAAGGTGAAGGCATAGAGCCAGTCCGAAGCGCCGATGTCGTGCTGCGGCGTCAGCCAATAGATGATGGCGAAACGGACCATGACATAGGCGGCCCAGCCCATGCAGAGCCAGCCGATCCAGTCTGTGCGCGGCTTAAGCGGCGCTTTCAGATAGTAGTAGAGAGCGATCATCGACAGGATCGCCGTCGCATAGCGGTAGGCGTCGCTTTCGACGACGGTTGGCGAAGCCATGAGCAGCCAAAGCAGGCCGCCGATGATTGCCATGGATTTTGGCATGACGCTTGCGGCCGTGGTGATGCCGGGAGGACGGGTCGCGAGATCGGCCGGCGATGTGTTCACGCGTGAGCTATCCAATGTCGTCGTTCCCCTGTCGTCCACATCGATCCCCTATCCAGCCTGCCAAAGCATTCATGACGGCCCCTAAGATCGCAAAGAGGCAGGAATGCGGCTTTCTTGCGGCCAGGCTTCACCGGCCTGACAGTTTCGCCCAATGCTTGCTAATGCGTCACGCCATCGCGCCGAACCACCTTCAATGCCGTCAGAGCGATGATCTTGAGATCGAAAAGGAAGGAGCGCTGGCGCAGGTAGTTCTCATCGAGCGCCACTTTCTGCGGGATCGGCAGCTCGTCGCGGCCATTGACTTGCGCCCAGCCGGTGAGGCCTGGCAGCAGGGCATCGACGCCGCGTTCGGTCCGCAAGGCGATCAGGTCGTGCTGGTTGAAGAGCGCTGGGCGAGGGCCGACAACGCTCATCTCGCCCTTCAGGATGCACCAGAGCTGCGGCAGTTCGTCCAGGCTGGACTTGCGCAAGAAGGAGCCGATCGGCGTCACGTAGGCGCCGGCATCCTTCAGCAGATGCGTTGCGACCGCGGGCGTGTCGGTCCGCATGCTGCGAAACTTCGGCATGCGGAAAATCTGATTTCGGCGGCCGACCCGGTCCGACCAGTAAAGAATGGGGCCGGGGGAGGTTAGCCGCACGGCGACCGCGATGATCAGGATCGGGATGGAAAAGACGACGATAGCCGCAAAGGCGGCGAGGAAGTCGAAAAGGCGCTTGGCGATCGTATAGGGCATCGTCTCTGATAATTTTACCGGCACCGGTTTCGCGGCGCCGATGATGGTTTCTGTGCAGTCCATCTCATATCAGGCATTTCTGCACAATCGTTCCGGCCATGAATTTTGCCCAGCCTGCCCTTCCGAGATCCCTTGTTCCTCACTGAGGTAATGTGCGAAGCATGGTCTGAACGGACGCATGGGCGTCATTGAGGGACGATGGGCGCATGATCCTGGTCACGGGTGCGACGGGTTTTGTTGGGCAGGCGTTGTGCGCCGAGCTTTCCCGGCGACAGATGGTTTATCGTCCGGTCAGCCGTGCACCAAAGCCGGGCTTCGTTGCTATGGGTACGTTCAATGGTGCGACCGATTGGGCGAGAGCGCTCGCAGGCGTCGAAACCGTCGTGCATCTGGCGGCGCGCGTGCACGTCATGAATGACACCTCGTCAGATCCGCTCGCCGCCTTTCGCGCCGCCAATGTCGATGCCACGGTCAATCTGGCTCGGCAGGCGGCTCGGGCGGGTGCAAAGCGCTTCATCTTCCTGAGCTCGATCAAAGTCAACGGCGAGGCGACTGTCCCGGGCAGGCCGTTCACAGCGTCCGACATGCCGCATCCCGAGGATCCTTACGGCCAGTCGAAGTACGAGGCGGAAGAGGCGCTCCTTGCCATCGGCGCGGAGACGGGCATGGAGATCGTCGTCATCCGCCCGCCACTGGTCTACGGGCCGGGCGTCAAGGCGAATTTTGCGAGCCTGATGAAATGGGCCGAGCGGCTGTTTCCCTGGCCTTTCGGGCTCGTCACCAACCGCAGATCGCTGGTTTTCGTCGGCAATCTCGTCGATTTCATCCTGCTCTCGACACACCATCCCGCTGCCGCACATCGCGTGTTCTTGGTTAGCGACGGTGCCGATCTTTCCATCGGCGAATTGATCGGCAAGCTTTCTGCGGCAATGGGGCGGAGAACCCTGTTGCTGCCGATCCCGCCGCTTTTGCTGGAAGGACTGGCGACGCTGCTCGGCCGTCGTGCCGCGGCACGGCGCCTTCTCGGTTCGCTGCAGGTCGACATCGGCGAGACGGTGGCGATCACCGGCTGGTCACCACGCTATTCGGTCGATGAGGGGCTGAGGTTGACGGTCGCTGGCTCGTCAAGAGACCGCTAAGTGGCGCTCATAGGCTCCAGACGGCATGCCCGTCGAGCCGGGGATTATCGCGTTCCAGTGCTGCCTTCACGTCGACCACCACGCTGTTTTCGCCCAGTAGATTAAGAATCTCCGCCGCACCATCGGCCAGATAGGATTTGTGCGGTACGGCGAGCACGATGGCGTCGAGCTTGCCGAAATCGTCAAGTGCCGCCAGCCGCACGCCATATTCCCCTTCTGCCTCATCATGGTTGGCCATTGGGTCGTGCACCAGCGGCTTGATGCCGAACTGGTGCAGCTCGCGGATGATGTCGGGGACGCGGCTGTTGCGGAGATCCGGCACGTTTTCCTTAAAGGTCAGGCCAAAAATGCCGATCCGGGCGCCGTTGATCGGCTTTTGCGCCGAAACCAGCATCTTGATCAGCTTCTGGGCGATGAAGGCGCCCATCCCGTCATTGATGCGCCGGCCGGAGAGGATGACTTCGGGGTGGTAGCCGAGTTCCTCGGCCTTGGCCGTCAGATAATAGGGGTCGACGCCGATGCAATGGCCACCGACAAGGCCGGGCGTAAACGGCAGGAAATTCCATTTCGTCCGCGCCGCGTTTAGGACGTCCGCGGTACGGATATCCATCTTTTCGAAGATGATCGATAGCTCGTTCATCAGCGCGATGTTGAGGTCGCGCTGAGTGTTTTCGATCACCTTGGCCGCTTCCGCCACTTTGATGCTAGGCGCCTTATGAATGCCGGCCTCGACCACCGCGCCATAGACGGCGGCGATCCTCTCCAGCGTCTCCTCGCTGTCGCCGGCGACCACCTTCACGATGCGTTCGAAGGTATGTTCCTTGTCGCCGGGATTGATCCGTTCCGGCGAATAGCCGAGGTGAAAATCCTCGCCCTGACACAGGCCGGAGACTTCGGCGAGCACGGGGCCGCAGACATCCTCGGTGACGCCAGGATAGACCGTCGATTCATAGACGACGATGCCGCCCTTCTTCAGAGCCTTGCCGACGGTGCGCGAGGCGGAAATCATCGGGCGCAGATCCGGCTGCCGGTTGCGGTCGATCGGTGTGGGAACGGCGACGATGAAGATGTCGCGGTCGCGCAGATCCTCGATGTCGCTGCTGATGTGCAGCCTGCTTTCCTTCAGACGTTCCGGCGAAACCTCGCGCGTGTCGTCCTCGCCCGCGTTCAAGGCCGCGACGCGGGACGCCTTGATATCGAAACCGACGACATCGGGAAATTTCCCGGCCAGGGCAATCGCGACGGGCAGTCCGACGTAACCCAGGCCGATCACGGCAATTTTTTCGCTCAACACATTCTACCTCGAACAATCGACCTGAATTAGCGCATATCCGAGCTGCATGTCAGCGCAAATCTTTGCCGTGCCGTGCCAATTCAGGCGCATGTGAGATCAATGTGAATATCAGGCGGAGGCTTTGCAATAGTCGGGTCGGCGAGGCGGTGTCGTATGTCGCCCATCGCCTTGAGACATGGGACAATCGCGGGGCGATCTCCTCGGGCCATTTTCTGTTGATGCAGGTAGGGGTGGTTGCCTCCGATAAGATGGGAATACGGGCTTCCGATCGGCACCGGCCCCAAACATCATTCGTTGGAGGCAACCATGAACCAGTATATTGGGCTCGACATTTCCTTGAACGACACCGCGATCTCAATCCAGCAAGGCGGCAAACGCATCTGGCGCGGCAAGTGCCCTTCGGACCCAGGCTGCTGGCAGATATGATCCGCAAGCATACGCCGCATGCCAGACGCGTCGCCTTCGAGACCGGGCCGTTGTCGACGTGGTTTTATCACGCCCTGACGGCCGAGGGGATACCGGCGATCTGCATCGAGGCCCGGCATGCGCAGAAGGTTTTGAGCGAGACGCTCAATAAGACCGATGCCAACGATGGGGACGGGTTGGCGCAACCGACGGAAGCCGGCTTCTACAAGACCGTCCGGATAGAAGCGTTCGACAGCATGCCGACGCGCATGTTGGTCAGGGCACACAATCAGCTCCTGAGCCTTTCGTTCCAGATGGGTCCGTTTGCGGAAGGGGGCGAAATACCACCTCTCGCCCGACTTGATCGGATGCGACGCAGCTAGGCGTCACGAAAGTGCTGGATTTGTCTGGCTTTTGAGAACATAGGGTGATCACGCCGCGAGGATGGAGCTTTCCCGCCGCAACGGCCTAAGATCGAGGCTGTCCGTCGGGGTCCAGATGTAATCAGCGGTCAGGCTGATATGCTGCCAACCGAGCGGGGTAATATGTTTGATCACATTCGGCGGCGTGGGAATTCCTCCCGGTTGAGCTCGGCGAATACCGGTTCGAGATAGAGCGTGTTCCAGTAGACAATGGCGTTGATCAGCAGGTTGAGGCCGGATGCTCGGTAGAATTGGCTTTCGAATGTGTGATCGCGCAATTCCCCCGAGACGGTTGAAGAATATCGCTCGGGCAAGGGTGTTCTGGGCTTCGCCCTTGTTGAGGCCGGCGGTTGCGTTTCTGTGCATCTCCGGGTTCTGCCACCATTGCGGGAGGAAAATTGGCCGATTGATGCGGCCAAGATCGCGCAGCGTCAGCGCCAGGCCGTTCTGTCGCGGGAGCGCCGACAGCCTGGCAAGTAGGGTCGAAGGTCGGACCTGGCCGGAACGGATCGTCGTGATCAGGCGAAGGATGTCATTCCAATTTGCCTAACACTTTCGTGTCGTTACGCCGGAGAGTGGATATCCTCTGCCTTCGCCGAGGCCACCGTCAACGCCGTTATCTCGAAGCGGCTCGCTAAAAGGCAGCAAATGCAATGGAGCAAGACAGGAGCGCTATCTTCTCCTCCAAACCCGCACCCAGACCCTCGACGGCTCGTGGCGGTTGACTTTCAAGAAATGGTATCCGGGCATGGCAAACGACGATCAGAAGCCAGACGGAACAGCGCTCGCCGCCTAACTGCCACCCAATTCCTCATGCTCTCCTCTTTGGACTTCAAAAAGTTAACAAAGCATAAAAATGCACCCGTTCACAGCATTGCTTCAACCAACTGAAAGGTTTGCGACAAGCCCGATTCCATGCCTTGCCAGCCCATGACATACCAGCTCAAATTCATTGAAGAATGTCATTTTTGAATGTAGTGCGTAAGCTGGCAATTCAGCGGTTTGCGCGACTTTACAGGCAGCTATGGCTTCGAACCACGTTACACCACTACTTCCTATTTTTACGACCGCTGGCATCATCTTAGGCGCGCATGGATTGCAGTTAACGTTCGTTGCTGTTCGAGGGGCGCATGAGGGCTTTCCGGCTACAGTTATCGGCGTCATGAGCGCCGTATACAGTGTAGGATTTGCCTTGGGTTGCCTTTGCGTTTCACGGCTCTTTTTCGGAATGGCCCAGAAGCGGGCGCTCATGCTGCTGGCCGTTGTCGCCTCGATTCTGACGGCATCAATGGTCCTGACGAATGAGCCAAGCGTCTGGATCGTCATTCGCTTTCTGTCCGGCTTTGCTTACGCAAGCCTGCTCGCGGTAATAGAAAGCGAGATCAATGCGAATGTCAGCAACACTTACAGAGCGCGTGCTCTGTCCATTTATCGGCTCATCAGTCTCGGTACAGTCGCACTTGCGCAGCAGGTCATCCCTTCTGTCGGGGTGGATGGTCCTGCAGTTTTCTTCATCATATCGAGTGCCATCTTTATGTCGCTGGTCCCGATCTCGTTGATAAAAACCTCCGGTCAGGCGAGCTCAATGGAGTTGAGGGTCAATTTCGTGCGTGCATGGCATATCAGTCCCATTGCGGTGCTAGGGGCAATTGCTGTTGGCCTTACCGTCACAACATTTCGTTCGATGGGGCCGGTGTATGCGCATGCAATCGGGCTGACGCCAGCCGAGATCGCTAATTTTATGAGCGCAGGCATTTTAGGCGGATTGATATTGCAATATCCACTCGGCCTGTTTTCGGATCGCTCGAACCGCGTCATAGTCATTCTGTTGACGATGATCGGTGCTATTGCGACGGAAGTGTTCCTCGCGGCTTTCGCCGATGTGGGCCAAGCTCTTATTATCGCTGGAGCTGTAATGTTCGGCGCATTCAGCTTTCCCTTGTATGCACTGTGCGCCTCTCATGGCAATGATCGTGCCGAAAAGGGTGACTATGTCATGCTTGCGTCGACACTGCTGTTCTTCATATCCATTGGAGGCGCGCTAGGGCCGCTGATGGTCTCAGCCATCATGCAAAGCGAAGGGCAGGCCTCGTTTTTCTATTATATGATGGCAGTCCACGGGCTCGTGAGCGCTTATGCAATCTATGAACTGTCTATAAAGCCCCGAAAGGCACGAATGAGCCGCGAGGTTGAAAGATCATAACCCTGCGCATGTGGCATTCGCTGCCCGGCTGCTCCTCATGCCTTTCCGTTAAGAGGCATTCAATGCCCTGATCCAGCCGTCGAAATCCGAAGAGGATGCGGTATCGTTGTTCGAATTGCCACCATCGAGTTGACGTCGATATTGCCCGGGGGACATGGCAAAAAATTCGGAAAACGTCCGGATCGCGTGGCTCTCGTTTGCAAAACCGACCTGATGACAGAGTGTGCTGACGCTGAAACGTACCATTTCCGGCATTGCGAGCAGCTGGCGCAACTTCTTTGCTCTGGTCTTCTGTACATATCGTGAGATCCCGCCTGCGGGCTTGAACAGTTCATAAAGGCGGGTGCGCGAAAGGTTGGCTTTTTTGGCGATCCATTCGGGTGAAAGTTCACGTTCGGCAAGGTGGGCATTCACCAGCAGCTTGACGCGCTCCATGGCTTCGTTGGCATCGCGGGGACGGGATTGTTCGTCCGGATCCAGCGCAAGCGCCAACGCCTGGCGGAACATCTGTGTAACACGTCTGGCGACTGTCGGCTCGTTCAGAAGATTTCGGCGCATGAGCGAAGCCATCATATCTGCGAGGATAGAGGATTTCTGCCCGTCAAGAATGGAGCCGTGCTGGCCGTCAACATTGTTCTCGACGGTCGCCAGCATGTCGGGCGCTAAGGAAAATGTCAGATAATGACAGTCGACCAGCGTCGTACGTTGAGGCTTGGTCATGTCGAAAAGAATGATTTCACCGGCACGAACCGAAGTTCTATGGCTTGGCGTCTCCACCAGAAGCTGCCCTGAAAGATTGAGCTGCAAGACGAAATGCTCAAAACCGTCAGCACCGGCTCGGCGCAAGGATCGCTCGTGAGTAACCCCATTTAGGTGGCGATCGAACATGACAAGTTTACCGAGACGCTTTGCCACGATGTGAGCGTAAAAATCGGTCCCGCTAGTTTCCACATCCGACCCGCCAGCGTAAAGCGCTCTATAAGCATCGAAACTCTGATCTTGATGCAAATCCAAACTGTCGAAAACGAAAGACGTCATTTCTTAACCAAGTGAAATGGCCATGCCAAGGCAAGCCAAGTGTATTGTTTGATGCCTACTTCAGAAATATAAAATATGACATAAAAGTCACATTAGTCAGTTATACTCTAAAACTACAGTAACAAACCGCTTTCTGGACGTCCAGACGATTAATGCGGACGCTCAGGCATGTTCGACAAATAAGCCCGCTGCTACCCATTCGCCAGATTTCAATATCCGCGCCGTTTCAAAATGAGACCAGGCGTGGCGATAGGGGCATAGGCAGCATGAACAAGACGTTAGATACACACCGTTCCGGCAACGCACAGCATATGAAAATGCTGTTCAATACGACGTCTTTTCTCGTGCTGGCTCTCGCATCTCCCACATTCGCGGGTCCCGCCGAACCCGTATCTGTGGGGCAGAGCAATTCAGTCGTCACTTTCGACATGTTCACGCCGCCGAATACGAGTCGTTTTGGTGGTTCCATTGTCGGCCTAAGCGGTGATGGCTCCACGCTATTGGTCAATAGCTACGATGCTATTGCTAGAAGATCGGTGCCTTACGTCTGGCGGAACTCCGTGGGTTCCGCTCTTGTTGCGACGCAAGATGTTCAAGCGCGCGCGATCAACTATGATGGATCCGTGTACGTCGGTTCCACCTATCTTTCCGAAGTGGAAGTGACGCGTGCAGCCCGCATAACGACTTCAGGTGTGGAGGATCTGGGAACGCTCGGTGGAACCTATGCGGTAGCCATGGATGTTAGCGATGATGGAAGTGCGGTGACCGGTACTTCATATCTGAGGGGTAACGGCTCCGCGCACGCATTTTACTGGTCCACGTCCACCAATGGTCTTTTGGATATTGGCACGTTAGGTGGAATCCAATCGCAAGCGGCGGCCATCAGTGGTGATGGAACCACGGTAGTTGGCCAGTCATCCCTAAGGTCCAATAAAGGGCACGCATTCCGCTGGCAGGTTAATGGCCAGATGACGGACTTGGGAGCGCTCCAGGGAGATGATATTTCTCAGGCGGTTGCTGTAAGTAAAAACGGCAGCGTAGTGGCAGGTAACTCCTATTCTAGCCAGCAAGAAACTACCAGGGTCTTCCGCTGGACACAGGCGGGCCAGATGGCCGATATCGGCACTCTCGACACCGGGAATCCGAATGACAGTAAGGATATCAATTTTGGTGCGCTGAGCCGCGATGGCAGCACAATCGTGGGTTACGTTTCAGTGTCTCCCGAGAGCGGCAGGTCTTACCAACGAGCCTATCGCTGGCACGTTGGCAATGACGGCGTTACAGGTGCAATGGAGCAGCTTGGAACGCTTGGTGGGCACTATAACATTGCGACAGCTGTCAGTGCCGATGGCAATGTTATCGTTGGGCGAGCCAGCACCGCAGGCATGGACAGCGACGTCCCTGAAAAATTTCATGGATTCCGCTGGACGGCAGCCACCAATACGATCACGGTCGACGATTGGTTGAGAAACAATGGCGTTACGCTTGCGTCAGATGTTACCAAGACCGCCGAGGCGGTTTCCAGTGACGGCAGTGTCGTTGCCGGCACCACATATGACGGTAAGTCATATTATGCCCGTGTCAAACCTGCTGCGACCGGCTCTACTGACACGGGCTCTACTGGCACGGGCTCTACTGGCACGAGCCCTACTGGCACGGGTATCATCGTTGCCGAACAGTTCGTTCCGACCGTTCAAAGCGCGGCTATTACGCCCAGCAGCACGCAGCTAAGCTACGCGAACACGGCCATGTTCGGTGCCGAAGGCAGTCCAATGCGCAACCTTCTCAACGCGGGCCAGCGCTCCGCTTGGGGTACAGTCGACTCCGGATATGACAAAAGTAAAGCTGCCGATGGCGGTTTCGCGCTTGGCGAATTCGGTCTCGGCTACGGTATTGCCGATGGTGTCACCGGACGTCTTGCAATCGGCGGCACATACACCAACCAGGATCTCGTTGGCGGCGGCGATTTCAATTTCAAGGGCTTCTATATTTCCCCGGAAGTGACCGCAAATGTTGGTGGCAATTTCTATGTGACGCTCGGTGGTTACTACGCTTTGGGTAAAATCGATATCCACCGCGGTTATCTCAATGGTTCGTCAATGGACTTTTCCGATGGCAACACCGACACGCAGACCTGGGGCGGCAAGCTTCGTCTCGACTGGCTGAACGCAGCCACCATCGCTGATACCGCAATCACCCCCTATATCGCTTTGTCCCGCGCGAACAGCAAAGTCGATGCCTATACCGAAAATGGAGGTTCTTTCCCTGTTGCGTATGACGAAATGAACGACCATTCGACGATCGCGCGCCTGGGTGCCGACTATGTTCACCCGCTCACTGAAAACGTCAACCTTCTGGCACGTACGGAAGTGGCCCACCGCTTTGAGAACCGGTCGTCTGACGCAAGCGCGGAAATTATCGGCCTGTCATCTGTCGATCTGCCGGGTCAGGATCTCAAGCAATGGTGGGTCCGTGGTGGTCTCGGCGCCGAATTTGCCGTCAGTGGCGGTACTGCCTCGCTGATGGTCAATGCCTCGACTGAAGGCGGCGATCCGCGCGTATGGCTTCGCTCTGGCTGGAAGGTGAATTTCTAAATTTCAACCCAGAAAATCGTGCCTTGCACGATGAAATTATTACTAAAATGGAAACGACGGGAGGTGACTGCTCACCTCCCGTCGTTGCTGACTTCGGGTGTTCCGCCTACACTTTTGGCTGCCGTTATCACAAAAGGGGCGACCTTCATCCTCCTAGCTAATGCCCGTCCACAAACGGTAAGCTACTGAAATTATTGAATGAATCTCGATATTTGGCGGACGAAGTCCGGCGGTTTCAAGTACACTTTAGATCAAGTGACTGATTCTAAAGACAAACCTGTCGCCGCCGGAGCCGACAATGCTGCCAATTGTCGACGCCGTTCGCGAACAGATCGGTCACGGTGAACAATTTGATTGAGACCGCAGGGTTCGCCGGCTTCGTCGCCGGCCGTGAGCTTGAGGATATCCTCCCGGCCGGCGTGGACGCCATCATGACCGATCGATAGTATCGGAGACGATGACGACGGCCGCACCCCCGAAACGCACCTTTGACCCGATGATGCCGCGGATGGGGCACTATCGGCCAATTCCCGATACCGAAGACAAGGTCTTCAGTGGCTGGCTGCAAGGCCAGTTCGATGAATTGTTCTCATCGTCTGAAGCGCCGCCACGCTGTCCACATTGCCAAGGCGGCGAGACGGTGCTTGCCACGCGTGCGGCGCATCCAAGGCCGGTCCTGCCGGTGTTTCGCTGCATTTCCTGCGACGTACATTTCCGGCGCACGACCGGTACGCCTATATCGAACTTGAAATTCCAGAACCTGGAGCAATTCATCCGGCTGTTATCGCAGCAGCGGCCCGTCACCGAGGCGGCCGCAATCCTTGGCGTCAAGCCGGCGACAGTCACCCGCTGGATCAATCGCACGCGGCAATGGATCCTGGAGCTCGATCCGACGGGCCAGTGGGAATCAAGGGTTAGGCTCGGCATGGAGATCCGGCCCGATATCG
>NZ_JARWKZ010000040.1:0-59326 GCF_050577975.1 Rhizobium sp. BR 315
GATCGGCCATTGCAACACCATGGGAACAGCCTCGACCATGAATGCCATGGCGGAAGCGCTCGGCATGTCGCTGACCGGCTGCGCCGCCATTCCCGGCGCCTATCGCGAGCGTGGCCAGATGGCCTATCGCACCGGAAGGCGGGCGGTCGAGCTGGTCCTTGCAGATATCAAGCCTTCGGATGTGCTGACGCGCGAGGCTTTCCTCAATGCGATCCGGGTGAATTCAGCTATCGGCGGCTCGACCAATGCGCAGCCGCATCTGGCTGCGATGGCCAAGCATGCCGGCGTCGAGCTTTATCCTGACGACTGGCAGGTGCATGGTTTCGATATTCCGCTGCTTGCCAATGTGCAGCCGGCGGGCGCCTATCTCGGCGAGCGTTTCCATCGCGCCGGCGGCGTTCCGGCCATCATGTGGGAGCTGCTGCAGGCCGGAAAGCTGGACGGAAGCTGTCCGACGGTGACCGGTAAGACGATGGCGGAGAACCTGAAGGGCCGAGAGGCGACAGATCGCGAGGTCATCCGCCCGTTCGCCGATCCGCTGAAGGAGCGGGCCGGTTTCCTCGTTCTCAAGGGCAATCTGTTCGATTTCGCCATCATGAAGATGAGCGTTGTGTCGGAAGAATTCCGCAGCCGCTATCTGCAGGAGCCCGGTCATGAAGGCGTATTCGAGGGCATAGCCGCCGTTTTCGACGGGTCGGAGGATTATCATAAGCGCATCAACGATCCGGATCTCGGCATCGACGAAAGAACCATCCTGGTGATCCGCGGAGCCGGGCCGATCGGCTGGCCGGGATCGGCCGAAGTCGTCAACATGCAGCCGCCGGATGCTCTTTTGAGGCGGGGCATCCGCAGCCTGCCGACCATCGGCGACGGGCGCCAGTCGGGCACGGCCGACAGCCCCTCGATCCTCAATGCTTCGCCGGAAAGCGCTGCCGGCGGGGGGCTTGCATGGTTGCGGACCGGCGACATGATTCGCATCGATTTCAATCATGGCCGCTGCGACATGCTGGTGGACGAGGCGGAAATCGAGCGTCGCAAGGGCGACGGCGTGCCGGCAGTGCCGCCGGATGCGACGCCGTGGCAGCGCATCTATCGCCGTTCGGTGACGCAGCTTTCCGATGGCGCCGTGCTCGACGGTGCAGCCGATTTCCGCAATATCGCGGCCAGTCCGCCACGGCATAATCACTAACGGGAATCTTGCCGGAATCCGGCCGTGAAGGGCGGATCGAGCTGCCGTTAAAGTTCGAGAAAGTGGAGTAGTGCAAGTTTACCGGGTTGCGGCTATGTAATCTCTCCAGTTTCCGAAGGGAGGCTCTTTGGCAAAGGTGGCATCAGGGCGAACCGAAGAAGAGTTCCAGGACCTGCTGAGGAGGCTGGAGCTAGCGCTCGACGCGTCTCAAATCGGCGTCTGGCAGCACAATGTCGATGACAAGGAACTGCTCTGGGACCTGCAGATGCACCGGCTCTACGGGACCGGGCTGCAGGATCGCCGGGTGTCATCCGATGTCTGGATGAACGCACTCCATCCCGAGGATGTCGAGAAGGCCGTCAGAGACTTTCAGGTCGCTCTCGACATGCGGGGCTTCTACAATTCCCAGTTTCGCATCATTCTGCCCAGCGGGGAGGTGCGCTATATACGGTCGCGAGCGCACTTCTACGAAGGTCTTGACGGCTCGCCATCCTTCATCGGCGCGGAATGGGATGTCACCGCCGATGTCCTGCTCAATCGGGAACTAACCAGCCAGAAGGCGATTGCCGAGGCACGCGCGGTGGCGCTCGAGCAGAGCCGGGCCCGTATCGAATATGCTGCCGATCATGATTATCTGACCGGACTCCCCAATCGGCGTTACTTCGACCGCCGGCTTGCCGAATTGCGCAAGGATGCGACGATCGAAACCTTGGCTGTGCTCCATATCGATCTCGACGGCTTCAAGGAGATCAACGATACATGGGGACATGCGGCCGGCGACGCGACTTTGCAAAGTGTGGCTGCGCGTATTTCCGCGGCGATCACCGCCCATGATATTGTCGCCCGCGTTAGTGGCGATGAATTCGTGGCCATATTGGTCAATGTCGGCAGCACCGAGCGGCTGGAAGCCATCGTGAGCGACATTTTCTCGCGATTGCGGCGCGAAGTGCGCTTTGGCAACGAGATGCTGCGCGTCGGCGCCTCCATTGGGGTGGCATTGAGCCAGGCAGGCAATGCAGGCAATCTGCTGGCGGAATCAGACGTGGCGCTCTTCCAGGCCAAGAAGCTCGGCCGCAACCGAGTGGAGTTCTTTACGCCGGCGCTCCAGGCTGAGTTGCATGCGGAGCGTCGGCTGGCCGACGAGCTGCGGCTGGCGCCGGTGCTGCGGCAGATCGAACCCTTCTATCAGATTCAGGTGAACGCCCGCAGCCGCCGCATTGTCGGGTTGGAGGCGCTGGCTCGCTGGCGGCATCCGGAGAAGGGGCTGCTGAACCCTGCCGCTTTCCTCAAAGTAGCCGATGAATATGGACTGACCCCTGAGATCGATGCCGCCGTGCTGAAGTGGGCGCTAGCCGACCGCGCCGCCTGGGTTTCGCGCGGTCTCGTGCCGCCGCGTATCGCCGTCAACATTTCCGGCCGCCGTCTCGCGGATCCCGATTTGATCGAGGGGCTGCAGGCGCTGAAGATACCGCGCCATGCCATCGCCTTTGAACTCGTGGAAACCATCTTCCTCGACGATCCCGACGACAGGGTGCTTGCCAATATCGACGGGATAAAGAAGATGGGGATCGATATCGAGATCGACGATTTCGGGTCGGGCCATGCTTCGCTGATCGGCCTTGTGAAGCTGAAGCCGAAACGGCTGAAGATCGATCGGCAACTGGTGACGGCTGTGACGGTGTCGGATGAGCAGCGCCGGCTGGTCAGCTCGATCGTCGACATAGCACGGGCCCTGAATGTCGAGGTTATTGCTGAGGGCGTGGAGACCGAAGAGCATGCGCGCATTCTGGCTGAGGTCGGCTGCGACGAACTTCAAGGCTACGCCATCGGCTATCCATCGCCGGAAAGCCAGATCGCAGCCCTGCTGAAATCGGCTCATGCAAAAGGCAGGAGCCGATCCACGGTTGGCGGCGCGGGCGATTCTACTGGATCTGCAACGCGACGATCAGACCGTAGCTGATTACGCCCAGCATCAGCAGCGACAGCGTGGCGGCGGCGATGACGCGGCCCCCTGCATGGGCGACGGAGCGGACATTCACCGAAAGCCCGAGTGCTGCCATGGCAATGACGGTCAGGATGCCCGATACCGATTCCATCGGAGCGACCAGAACGCCTGGAATAAGGCCGAAGGAACGCATCGCCATCAGCCCGAGGAAGCCACAGATGAACCACGGAACCAGCGAGGGGTGACGGCTGCCATTTCTATTCGGTTCGGTCGTCTCGACCTTGGTGATGATGCCGAGCAGGAAGATGACGGGCCCGAGCATCAGAACGCGGACGAGCTTGACGAGGGTGCCGGTCTGGACGGCGAGAAGGCCGATGGGGGCGGTTGCTGCAAGCACCTGCGGAACGGCATAGACGGTCAGCCCGGCCAGGGTGCCATATTGCGGCACGCTCATGCCGAAATGAAAGTAGAGAAACGGCAGCAGGAAGACGGCGGCGATGCCCAGCACCGCAGTGAAGGCGAGCGCTGCCGCAATCTCCTGCGAGTCAGCCTCGATTACGGGAGCGACGGCGACGATCGCGGAGTTGCCGCATATCGAATTGCCACAGGCAATGAGCGTTGCGAGCTTCGGCGGCAGGCCGAGCAGCCGCCCGATCATGTAGGTTGCGGCGATCGAAAGCACGACAACGATGGCGATGCCGGCAATCAGCCAGACGCCCGCGCCGCGAATGGCCGAGAGGCTGATGGATGCGCCGAGAAGCACGATGGCGATTTCCAAAAGGATCTTGGCGCTGAAATCGATACCCGGCTTCATGGACGGCTTCAGCGGCTTGAAGGTGCAAACGGCAATGCCGAGCACTATGGCAAGCACCAGGCTTTCGATCCAGCGGCCGCCGAAAAGGCCGACTTCGACATGCTCGCCGGCATAGGCGACAATTGCGACGGCACAGGTGAGAGCGAGGCCTGGGAGGATCTTGTGTGCTTGTTGAGCAATGGACATGTCATGCCGCCATTCGTTTTTTCTGAGTTTGCTGACGGCTGGAAAGTCTCACCTGCGGATGTCGACATCCATCGAATATTATCCTATGTTTCGTTCGATAAATTAGAATGATTTCCCATGACCTTCGAGCAACTCGCAATTTTCGTCGCCGTCGCCGAGCGCGAACATCTGACCAATGCCGCTGAGGCCATCAACCTGACGCCCTCGGCCGTCAGTTCGGCGATCAAGAACCTCGAGGCCTATTACGGGGTGGAGTTGTTTCATCGCGTCGGCAGGCGGATCGAGCTGACGGAGATGGGGCGGTCGTTCCTGGGCGAGGCCAAGGCGACGCTTGCTCGCGTGCGTTCGGCAGAACTCATGCTGTCCGAACTGGGCGGTCTGCAGCGCGGCCGGCTCAGCCTTTATGCCAGCCAGACAATCGCAAGCTACTGGCTGCCGCCTTTGCTGATGCGGTTTCAGCGTGATTATCCCGGCATCGAGCTGGATCTGACGATCGGCAATACGCGAACCGTCACCGAGGCTGTCATCGATGGCGCGGCCGAGCTGGGATTCATCGAGGGCGAAGTGGATGCGCCGGCTCTGTCGATGAATATCGTTGCGCAGGATGCGCTTGTCGTCGTCGTGCCACCCTATCATCCCTGGGCGAATGGGCGGCAGCTGACGATTGCCGACCTCGTTGCCGATACGTCCTGGGTGATGCGCGAGGAGGGGTCCGGCACCCGTTCTGAATTCGAGAATGCGATTGCCAAGCTTGGCGCTTTGGCGCGTAACCTCAAGGTTGCGCTCGTCCTTCCCTCGAACGAGGCCGTGCTATCGGCAGTCTGCGCCGGGCACAGTGCGGCGGCCATTTCCAGCGCGGCGGCTAAGGCCTATCTCGGACAGGGTTTTCTGGTGCAGGCGGCGTTCGATCTTCCGGCCCGCAGCTTTCGTCTGCTGCGCCACAAGGAGCGCCATGCCAGCAAGGCCGCCCATACGCTGGAGACTATGTGCAAGAGCTACCGCAAATTCGTCAATTTCGATCCGGATGGGCACGGCGAAAAGGCTTGACGGTAGCAATAGCCGGCTGATCGGCTATCGCCGATCCATCCGCTGCCGGTTGGCGACCACCAGTTCTATCTCGTTGCGCTCGAGCATGGCGAGGATATCGGCCGGCGGTGTGTCGTCGGTGACCAGCGTGTCGAAGCTTGACGGCTCGTTCAGGATGATCGGGGCGCTGCGTCCGAACTTGGCGCTGTCGGCGACGATAATGCAATTTTCGGCGCGGCTTGCCGCTTCCCGCGAATATTCCGCCTCTTCGAGATCGTGCAGCATAAAGCCGGATGTGGCGTTGATGGCGCCGACTGACAGGATCGCATGACGTATGTTGAAGCGGCGCAGGAAATTGGCGGCTTCCATGCCGAAGGCGCCGCCGTCGTGGCCGCGCAATTCGCCGCCGGCGAAGAAGACGCGGTTGCCGTTGCGGGTGGCGAGCGCATGGGCCACCGACAGGGCATTGGTGACGACGAAGAGCTTCTGGTGCTTTTGCAGGGCGACAGCGATGAAGGCTGTGGTGGAGCCGACATCGAGGAAGAGCGTATCGCCGTCCTCGATCATGGCTGCCACCGAGGTAGCGATCATCCGCTTGGCCTCGGCATTCTCGTTCATCCGCAGGTGCAGCGGCGGCTCGATCATCGAGTCCTTGATATGGACGCCGCCATGTACCTTGGTGACAAGACCGTTGGTCTCCAGGCTGCGGATATTGCGGCGGATCGTCTCTTCCGAAACGCCGAGCCGTTCGGCAAGGAACTGAATGCGGCTACCGCCGCCAGCCAGCCGGAGTTCTTCGAGAATCTCGCGCTCGCGATGATTGGCGTGAAGCGGTGCCTGGGACATGCCCGACATGGTTCTGATCCTATTGAGGGTATGATCCCAAAACATATTGCGGCTTGCGGATCGAGCAGGCGCTGACGCCAAAGAAGCATCTAGGTTTGCAAATCAATCCGCACGCCTCGCGCTGCAGTTTTTAAGGCAAATCTGGCCGACGGTGAAGCGCTCTATTGCAATATCTGTCGCCGATCCAATTGGGATTTGCTCTCAAATCCAACAAAAAACCAAACATTCGTTTCATTTTGTGGATTGATCTTGACAGCTAGGCGTTTGTGAGGAACCTTCCCGTCCAGAGAATGCTGAGCAGTAGCGCCGGAGGGGGAATGACTGCGACGCCGGAAGATAGGATACATTCTCTCGCTATATGGCGCGGGCCGCTCGAGATCGCTCCACTCGTTGGCGGCATTACCAATCGCAACTATCTGGTCACCAACGACGGCCAGCGTTTCGTGGTCAGGCTCGGGTCGGACATTCCCGTCCACCACATCAGCCGCACCAATGAGGTAGCGGCGAGCCGGGCTGCCCATGCAGCCGGTCTCTCGCCTGCCGTGATCTATTACGAGCCCGGCATATTGGTGCTCGATTACATCGACGCAAGGCCGCTGTCGGCCGATGATAACCGAACCCCGGGAATGATCAGCCGTATCGTGCCGCTCATCCGGTCCTGCCATCGCGATGTCGCCAGGCATTTTCGCGGGCCGGCGGCGATCTTCTGGGTCTTTCATGTGGTAAGAGATTATGCGGCTCTCCTGGAGGCCGGCGGGAGTCGTCATAAACCGCTGCTGCCTTCCTTTCTGGATATCGCCGAGCGGCTCGAGTGTGCGGCCGGACCTTTCGAGATCGCCTTCTGCCATAATGATCTACTGGCGGCGAATTTCCTCGATGATGGCAAGCGGCTCTGGCTGATCGATTGGGACTATGCCGGCTTCAACACGCCGCTTTTCGATCTCGGCGGGCTAGCCTCCAACAATGAATTCACCGAAGCGGAGGAAGAGGCGATGCTGGAAGCCTATTTCGAGGCTGGTGTCAGCAACGATTTGCGCCGACGCTATCAGGCGATGAAATGCGCTTCGCTCCTGCGCGAGACGATGTGGAGCATGGTTTCGGAAATCCATTCCGACATCGATTTCGATTATTCCTCCTATACAGCTGAAAATCTGCGGCGGTTTGAAAGCGCCTGGCAGAGCTTTCGCAACTCTTGAGGTGACACGATGAAGGAACTGCCGACTACAGCAAAGACCGTCGTCATCGGCGGCGGCATCATCGGCTGCTCGACTGCCTACCATCTCGGCAAGCTCGGCTTTACTGATACCGTGCTCTTGGAGCGCAGGAAGCTGACCTCGGGCACGACATTTCACGCCGCTGGTCTCGTTGGTCAGCTGCGCACCAGTGCCAATATTACGCAGATGCTCGGCTATTCCGTCGATCTCTATAAGAAGCTCGAGGCGGAAACCGGCCTTGCCACCGGCTGGAAGATGAATGGCGGTCTGCGTCTCGCCTGCAACGAGGAGCGCTGGACGGAGGTCAAGCGGCAGGCGACCACGGCGCAGTCGTTTGGCCTGCAGATGCATCTGCTGACGCCCAAGGAAGCCTTCGATCTTTGGCCGTTGATGGATATCGAGGATCTGGTCGGTGCTGCCTTCCTGCCGACCGACGGGCAGGCCAACCCTTCCGATATCACCCAGGCGCTGGCGAAGGGCGCCCGCATGAGCGGCGTCTCGATCTTCGAGGATACGGAAGTTCTCGATCTGGAGATCGAAAAGGGCCGCATTCGCGCCGTCGTCACCGAGAGGGGACGGATCGAATGCGAGCGCGTCGTCGTCTGCGCGGGGCAGTGGACGCGGACCTTTGCCGCCCGTTTCGGCGTCAATGTGCCGCTCGTCTCGGTCGAGCACCAATATCTCATCACCGAATCCTTCGGCGTGCCTTCGAATCTGCCGACGCTGCGCGATCCTGACAGGCTAACCTATTACAAGGAAGAGGTCGGCGGACTGGTCATGGGCGGCTATGAGCCCAATCCAATCCCCTGGGCGCTCGCCGGCATCCCCAGGGATTTCCACTACACGCTGCTCGACAGCAATTTCGATCATTTCGAGCAGATCATGGAGCAGGCGCTGGTGCGGGTGCCGGCGCTGCAGACGGCAGGCGTCAAGCAGTTGCTCTGCGGTCCGGAGAGTTTTACGCCCGATGGCAACTTCATCCTCGGCGAAGCGCCTGAGCTGAAGAACTTCTTCGTTGGTGCCGGTTTCAACGCTTTCGGCATCGCCTCTGCGGGCGGCGCGGGTATGGCGCTCGCCGAATGGGCCGTCAAGGGCGAGCCGCCTTATGACCTCTGGCCTGTTGATATCAGGCGCTTCGGCCGTCCGCATTTCGATATCGACTGGGTGCGCACCCGTACGCTCGAAGCTTACGGCAAGCATTACACCATGGCCTGGCCGTTCGAGGAACATTCCAGCGGCCGGCCGTGCCGCAAGTCGCCGCTCTACGATCGGTTGAAGGCGCAGGGCGCCTGCTTCGGCGAAAAGCTCGGCTGGGAGCGGCCGAACTGGTTTGCCGATCTCTTTTCGGGGGAGGAGCCTAAGGACGTCTATACCTATAACAGGCAGAACTGGTTCGATGCCGCCGGCCGCGAACACAAGGCGGTTCGCGAGGCAGCTGTCATCTTCGACCAGACCTCCTTTGCCAAATTCGTGCTGAAGGGCAGGGATGCCGAGGCAGCGATCTCCTGGATTGCCGCCAATGATGTCGCCAAGCCTGTGGGTGCGTTGACCTATACGCAGATGCTGAACGACCGGGGCGGCATCGAATGCGACGTCACGGTCGCCCGCGTCGCCGAGAACGAATTCTATATCACCACCGGCACCGGCTTCGCCACGCATGACTTCGATTGGATTGCTCGGAATATTCCGTCAGAGATGCATGCGGAGCTGGTGGATGTGACCTCTGCCTATTCCGTGTTGTCGCTGATGGGGCCGAAGTCGCGCGAGATATTGCAGGCCGTGACATCGGCGGATGTTTCCAACGCAGCATTCCCCTTCGGTAAAGTGAGAACCGTCGGTATCGCCGGTTGCCCCGTCAGGGCGTTGCGCATCACCTATGTCGGCGAACTCGGCTATGAGTTGCATGTGCCGGTGGAATATGTCGCCACCGTCTATGACGTGCTGATGGCCGCTGGCCGCGAGCATGGCCTTGTCAATGCCGGCTATCGTGCCATCGAAAGCTGCCGGCTGGAGAAGGGCTATCGCGCCTGGGGTTCCGATATCGGGCCGGATCATACGCCGGTCGAAGCTGGGCTTACCTGGGCGGTAAAGATGAAGAAGAACGTCGCATTCCGCGGCCGGGAAGCCATCGAGCAGCAACTGGCCTCCGGCGTGAAGAAGATGCTTGCCTGCTTCGTGCCCGAAGATCCCGAGATCGTGCTTCTCGGCCGTGAGACGATCTATCGCAATGGTCAGCGTGTCGGCTGGCTGTCGAGCGGTGGCTACGGCTACACCGTCGGCAAGGCCATCGGCTATGGCTATGTTCGCGATCCCGGGGGAGTGACGGAAGATTTTGTGCTTTCCGGTCGCTACGAACTTGATGTCGCGCAGCGTCGCGTGCCGTGCCGGGTGTCGCTGAAGCCGCTCTATGATCCGCAGATGACGCGGATCAAGGGGTGATTTGCCGGAAGGGGTTGCGGGCAATCTCTTGCTGGCGATGGCCAGTGGCTTTATGAACATCACAGACGTCGCAGTGAGAGCTAGGGTGTGATGAAAAGCTTTTTTGATGCGGTCAAGCTGCTGCTCGCCGATTTGGCGTCAAGCCTATTTTTCGTCGTTCTGCTTTCCCTCACGCATAATGCGGCCCTTTCGGCTTGCTCGGCGATAGCGTTTGGTCTTGTCCAAATCGGGATACAATACCTCCGACGGAAGCCAATCGGTACCATGGAGTGGCTGAGCCTCCTTCTGGTCATCGCTGCCGGCGCGGCAACGCTGCTGACGGACGATCCCCGTTTCGTGCTATTCAAGCCGAGCGTCATCTATTCGATTGTCGGCGTGGTGATGCTCAAGCCAGGCTGGATGAACCGGTACCTGCCGGCTATTGTCCGCACAGTCGCGCCTGATGTCGCAATTTATTTGGGCTTTGTCTGGGCCAGCCTCATGTTCTTGTCTGCCGCACTCAACGCCTTTGTTGCTATCGCCTGGGATCTGTCCACATGGGCAGTCGTCATGCCTACCTTTAGTATCGGCAGCAAAGTGGTGCTGATGCTGGCTGGATTTGCTGCCATACGCCTCACGGTGAGGCGACGGATGCGAGCCATGCTCGCTACCGAACGCGAAGCCCTATTGATCTCGACGGGAGAGATGGCGCAATTGCCGTCGGCAGCGACGTCCGCCTAGGGCAGTCGTCATTGCCGACATAAGCCGGGATCGAACCGCGCTATTGCTGGAAAGCTGTGATCTGCCTGCTGCAATGCAAGTCATTTTCTTGACTTGCCGGCGCTTTCGCCCTCAATCGAACTGCTGACGAAGATGGAGGCATAGTCAATGGCGGAAGCGGGTATCAAGCTGGAAGAAAGCTGGAAAGAGGCGCTGTCTCCGGAATTCGAAAGCCCCTACATGCAGCAGCTCAAATCCTTTCTTGTCGAGGAAAAGCAGCGCGGCAAGGTGATCTTTCCGCGCGGCAGCGAGTATTTCCGGGCGCTGGATCTGACCCCGCTCGACGAGGTGCAGGTCGTCATTCTCGGGCAGGATCCTTATCACGGCATCGGCCAGGCGCATGGGCTCTGCTTCAGCGTCCGCCCCGGCGTGCGCATTCCGCCGTCACTGGTCAATATCTACAAGGAGCTTGAAACTGATCTCGGCATTCCGCCGGCGCGCCACGGCTTTCTGGAAAGCTGGGCGAAGCAGGGCGTCTTGCTGCTCAACAGCGTGCTGACGGTCGAGGAATCGCAGGCCGCCTCGCATCAGGGCAAGGGCTGGGAGCGCTTCACCGACGCCGTCATCCGCCAGGTCAATGACGAATGCGATGGCGTCGTCTTCATGCTCTGGGGCTCCTATGCGCAGAAGAAGGCAGCCTTTGTCGATACGGAGCGCCATCTGGTGCTGAAGGCGGCGCATCCATCGCCGCTATCAGCCCATAACGGCTTCCTGGGCTGCCGGCATTTTTCCAAGGCCAATGCCTATCTTGCCGAACATGGCAGGGAACCGATCGACTGGGCCTTGCCGAGCAATCCGGAAGCTCAGTGAGGTGTCGCTTTTCGGAAGAGATTGCGCGTCATTGAACGATCCGAATTTATCGTTCACTCATTGAAGACAATCCGTTTGGCTATTGGGGGCTATCGAAAAGCCGCCCACAAGACCATCTTCTGCCCATGAGAAACGCCTGCCGGTGCAGGCGAGACAAGGGGTTAGAGATGCTTAATCAGATCAAAGGTCTTCACCACGTCACCTCGATGGCGGAAGACGCTCGCACCAACAATAAGTTCTTCACGGACACGCTGGGCCTGCGCCGCGTCAAGAAGACGGTGAATTTCGACGCTCCCGACGTCTATCACCTCTACTATGGTGACGAGATCGGCACACCCGGCACGATCATGACTTACTTCCCGTTTCCGAAGATGGCGCGCGGTCGCCCGGGTACCGGAGAAGTCGGCAATACGATCTATTCCGTTCCGGAAGGTGCCATCGGTTACTGGACCGAGCGACTTGGTCAGCGTGGTGTCGAAGGCCTGAAGGTTGACGAATCCTTCGGCCAAAAGCGCCTGCATTTTGCAGGTCCGGATGGCGATGGCTTTGCTCTCGTCGAGGTGAAGGATGACAACCGCCTGCCCTGGACGCATGGCGGCGTCGATGCCGAGCACGCTATCAGGGGTTTCCATTCCGTTGCCATGCGGCTGCGGGACGAGGGCGCCACGGCGGAACTGCTGAAGTACATGGGCTACGAAGTTGTCGACACGCATGAGGGCGTCAAGCGGCTTGCCATTCCCGGCGGCAACGGTGCCGACTATGTCGACCTCGAGACGATGCCGAACATCAACCGCGCGCTTCCGGGTGCCGGCTCCGTACACCATGTCGCCTTTGCCGTCGAGAACCGCGCAAAGCAGCTCGAAGTGCGCAAGGCGCTGATGGATACGGGCTATCAGGTCACGCCGGTCATCGACCGTGACTACTTCTGGGCGATCTACTTCCGCACACCGGGCGGCGTGCTGTTCGAAGTCGCCACCAATGAACCCGGCTTCAACCGCGACGAGGATACGGCTCATCTCGGCGAAGCGCTGAAGCTGCCCGAACAGCACACGCATCTGCGCGGCTTGATCGAGCAGCATCTGGAGCCGCTGGAAGGCTAATCGGAGGAAAGACCATGATTGACACGAGTTATGTGCACCGGCTGAAGGCCGGTGCACCCGGAAAGCCCATTTTCTTCACCTTCCACGGTACTGGCGGTGACGAGAACCAGTTCTTCGATTTCGCCGCCCGTCTGTTGCCGGACGCGACCATCGTATCGCCGCGTGGCGACGTTTCGGAACATGGGGCTGCGCGCTTCTTCCGCCGTACGGGCGAGGGCGTCTATGACATGACTGACCTCGCCCGGGCGACGGAAAAGATGGCGAACTACGTCTCAAGCCTGGCGGCGGAATACAGCGCGTCGCAGGTGCTCGGCCTTGGCTTTTCCAATGGCGCCAACATCCTCGCCAATGTGCTGATCGAGCATGGCGACCTTTTCGATGCGGCCGTGTTGATGCATCCGCTCATCCCGTTCGAGCCGAAGGACAATGCCAGGCTGCAGGGCAGGCGCGTGCTGATCACCGCGGGCGAACGGGATCCGATCGCGCCCGCACCGGTCACCAAGGCGCTCGCCGACTATTTTACGCGGCAAGAGGCACAGGTGAGGCTCGACTGGCATGCCGGCGGCCATGACATCCGGCCGAACGAGATCGAAGCCATCCGTGCTTTCCTCGCGCCCTACGCGTAAGGCCGATCAAGACCATGGCCGCGGAATAGTCACAGGCTGTTCCGCGGCCCGTTATTTGCCGATCTGCCGCTGCATCGCTTTGGCTTGCGAGGCGGCTTCGAGCTTTCCCTTTGCGTCGATATAGTCCGTTCCACAGAAGCGATTGAGATTGGCGCGATCCATACTGTCCGGCTGAGCGTGCGTTACATCGGCGATGACGATACGCCAGGCGCAGCCGAGCATCTTGTCGGGCTGGATCGCCCCATCGCAGCCGGTGCTCAGGCACAAGGCCACATGTTTCTGCGCTCGGTATCCGCCGGCGATCGCTTCTTCATACTCGGCTTTCCACCGATCGCGCATATGCTGGCAACGGGCAGGATTGCTGCTTTGACTGCACTGCATCGTCGTGTCGACATAGGTTTCTGCCGGCGGCCATAGCGGTGCGTCGACCAGGCTGACGCAGCCGCATGCGAACAAAGTGGCTGACAGCAAGCGCAATTGATTCTCCCTTGATCGAAACCGTGCAAACCGTAGACGGGCAAATAATATCTGCAAGGTGAATATGCCCAACTTTGCGTTCGGAAATGCGTCGGCTATCCGCCGCTCAACCGACCGGATCGGGGGCGTGGCCTTCCTGCAACCCTCACCATCTTCCGGCATACACGACATGCCGCGGCGCAAGCTTTGCTTGTGAGCCTCATTGGCACTCGCTAATGATCTGCCGCAAGGCGACGGAGGAGCTGATGGTAACGCTGGTGGAACAGCAACAATATAGGCTGGGCGTGACTTATGTCGCGCTTTCGGCGCTGGCTTGGTCGACCTCCGGCCTCTTCGTGCGGGCCATCCATGCCGACCTCATGACCATTCTCTTCTGCCGCGGGGTCGTTTCCGGCCTGGGTGTCTTCACGCTGTTTTTCTACATCGAACGCCGCAACGCCTTTCGCATCCTGCGCTCCATGCGCGGCCCTTCGCTGGCCGCGACGATTTTTTCCACGGCGTCGATGATCAGCGGGATCGGCTCGATCTATTATACGTCGGTTGCCGATGCCATGGTCATCTATGCCACCGTGCCTTTCGTCACCGCGGGCGTCGCCTTCCTCTTTATCGGCGAGCGTCCGAATGTGCGGACGCTGATCGCCAGCGGCATCGCCTTCATCGGCGTGCTTGTCATGCTTTCGGGGCACGCGAGCGACGGCGGCAGCTGGCTCGGCAAGGGGCTGGCCGCCGTCATGACGCTGACGGTCGCTGCTCTCGCCGTCATCATGCGGCGGCATCGCGACGTGCCTATGCTGCCGGCCATGGCGCTTTCTGCCTGGCTCTGCTCTTTCACGACCTTCTGGTTTGCGTCGCCGCTTGCCGTCTCGGGTCAGGATCTCGGCTTGATCATTGCTTTCGGCATCATTCAAAATGCGATGGGTCTTAGTCTTTATACATTCGGCTCACGGCTCGTTCCGGCCTCCGATGCAGCGCTGCTGACGGCGCTCGAAGTGCCGTTGACGCCGCTGTGGGTCTGGATGGTCTTTGCCGAGCGTCCGTCGACGGCAACGCTGATCGGCGGGCCGATCGTCCTTGCCGCGCTTTTCGGCCACATCCTGCTGGAGGTACGGCGAAATCGGGCGGTTACTTCAGCACAAGCGCATTGAACGGCTTGTCGGCTCAGTCTCAAAATGCTGAAATCTCCCAATCACGAGGAGTCGATATCGATGAAGAAGATATTTAATCCGCCGTCCGTCCGCCGTCCCTTTGGCAATTACAATCACGGTCTGCTGGTGTCGCCGGGCGCCAGTCTTTTGGTCACATCCGGCCAGCTCGGCATCGGTCTCGATGACCGCATTCCGCCTGACGTTACGTCGCAGGCCGATCTTTGTTTCAGAGCGATCAACGCCATTCTCGATGAAGCCGGAATGAGCTTTGCCGACGTGATCCGCATCGCCGGCTTCGTGACCACGCGCGAGGATATTCCGGCCTATATGGCCGTTCGCGACCGCTATACGCTGGATCCGAAACCGGCCTCGACGCTGCTGATCGTCAGCGGCTTTACCCGGGCCGAGTTTTTGGTGGAGGTCGAGATCACGGCGGCGAAGGTGATGTGATGCGTACGGCTGTCACGGCTCCTGCAACTGGCGCCGTCGGATCGGCCTGCCGCGTTTCATGAGGCTGTGATGACCCAGAATATTTACGACGATCCAGGCTTCTTCGAGGGCTATAGCCAGCTTCGGCGGTCGGTAGAGGGTCTGGCAGGAGCGGCCGAGTGGCCGGCAATGCAGGCTCTTCTGCCACATCTGTATGGCCTCGACGTTGCGGATCTCGGTTGCGGTTTCGGGTGGTTTTGCCGCTGGGCAGCCGAGCAGGGTGCTATCAGCGTGCTGGGGCTTGATGTATCCGACAAGATGCTTGCGCGCGCCCGTGCAGAGACGACGGACCCACGCATACGCTACGACAGGATGGATCTGGAAAAGCTGCAGCTTCCCAAGGCGAGCTTCGATCTCGTCTACAGCTCTCTGGCGTTCCACTATATCGAGGATTTCGCCGGACTTCTGACGACGATCCGGCAGGCGCTGAAGCCCGGCGGGCGGCTGATCTTTTCGATTGAGCATCCGATCTACATGGCACCGCGGCAGCCGAAATGGCTGACCGATGAGGATGGCGGAAAGATCTGGCCCCTGAGCTCCTACCAGATCGAGGGAAAGAGGCTGACGAATTGGCTCGCCGAAGGTGTCTTGAAGCAGCATCGCACCATGGGCACGACGCTCAATCTGCTGATCAAGTCCGGTTTTGCCATTGCCCATGTCGAGGAATGGTCACCGAGCGACGAAGATCTGGCTTTGCATCCGGATTGGGTGATCGAGCGCGAGCGGCCGATGTTTCTGCTGATTTCGACACGAACCTGACGGCGGGGAGGGCGCTCCCATTTCGGCCGGGAGTAAAGCGGTTCAGGTCTTCACGGAATCTCCGAACCGCTCTGCTTTATTGTTTTGACGCAATTCCGGACGGAAAACCGCTGCGCACTTTTCCTGGAATTGCTCTCGCCCGGCCGGGCAGCCCGGTTTCGCTTAGTAGTTTTCCTGATACCACTCGACGAAGCGGCGTACGCCCTCGTCGACTTCGATGTGCGGCTTGAAGCCGGTAAGTGCCACCAGCAGGTCCGGCACGGCATAGGTGTTGTGCACGTCGCCCGGCTGCATCGGCAGCATCTTGCGGATCGCCTTCTTGCCGAGCATCGTCTCGATGGTTTCGACGAAGGTCATCAATCCCACAGGCTGGCCGCCGCCGATATTGACGACGCGGAAGGGCGCGTTTTTCGACAGGGTGTCGATGACCGTCTCCGAGACGACCCGGCTTTCCTCCGAAGGAACGACGCCGATGAGGCGCACGATGCCTTCGATGAGGTCGTCGATATAGGTGAAATCGCGGCTCATCTTGCCTTCGCCATAGATTTCGATCGGCCTGTCGTTACGGATGGCGTCGACGAATTTGAAGAGCGCCATGTCCGGGCGGCCCCAGGGGCCATAGACGGTGAAGAAGCGGAAGGCGGTCGTAGGCACGTTGAAGAGATGGGCATAGCTGTGCGCCATCAGCTCCATGCTCTTCTTGGTTGCCGCGTAGATCGTCATCTGCTCGTCGGCCTTGTCGCTTTCGGCAAACGGGATCTTTTCGTTGGCGCCGTAGACAGAGGAGGTCGATGCCAGCAGCAGGTGTTTCGGCTGCAGATTTCTTGCCAATTCCAGCACGTTGAACGAGCCGGTGACATTGGAATCGACATAGGAACGCGGATTTTCGAGGCTGTAGCGCACACCCGCCTGGGCTGCGAGATGAACAATCACATCAGGCTCGGCGAGTTCCGCCGCGCGGTCCAGCGCAGCCTTGTCCTCGAGCATGCCTGTCACGGCCTTGAAGCCGTTGGAACGGGCGAGGATCGCGGTCCGCTTTTCCTTGAGCTTGACGTCGTAATAGGGCGTCATGCCGTCGAAACCGACCACGAAATGACCCTCATCGAGCAGGCGCTTGGCGAGATGGAATCCGATGAAGCCGGCGGTGCCGGTGATAAGATAACGCATTGGTCGGCCTTTGCTTACAGTGTGGCGTCGTTAGAGGGTCTGCCGACGCTTGTATAGGCAAAGCCGTGCTTTGTGACCTCGTCATGGCGATAGATGTTTCTAAGGTCAACAAGGACCGGCGCGTTCATGACGGATTTGAGCCGGGCGAAGTCCAGCGCGCGGAACTGGTTCCACTCGGTGACGATGACGAGCGCATCGGCACCGCGCGCCGCAGCATAGGCGTCGTCGGCATAGGCGATGTTGTCGATCAACAGGCGCGCATTGTCCATGCCCTCCGGATCGTAGCCCGTCACCGTCGCGCCGGCATCCTGCAGCGTCTGGATGACTGAGATCGCCGGGCTGTCGCGCATGTCGTCCGTATTCGGCTTGAAGGTCAGGCCGAGCACGGCAATGGTCTTGCCGCGGATATCGCCGCCCATCGCCGCGATCACCTTACGGCCCATGGCGCGCTTGCGGTTGTCGTTGATGGAGATCGTGGTTTCGATCAGGCGCACGGGGCTGTCAAAATCCTGGGCGGTTTTTGCCAGTGCCAGCGTGTCCTTCGGGAAGCAGGAGCCGCCGTAACCGGGGCCGGCATGTAGGAATTTCGAGCCGATGCGGCCATCGAGGCCGATGCCGCGCGAGACTTCCTGCACATTGGCTCCCACCTTTTCGCAGAGGTCGGCCATCTCGTTGATGAAGGTGATCTTCATGGCAAGGAAGGCGTTGGCGGCGTATTTGATCAGCTCCGACGTGCGGCGGGCGGTAAAGAGCAGCGGTGCCTGGTTGAGGTAGAGCGGCCGGTAGACTTCGGTCATGACGCCGCGGGCGCGATCGTCATTGAGGCCGATGACGATGCGGTCCGGACGTTTGAAGTCCTCGATGGCAGCACCTTCGCGCAGGAATTCCGGATTGGAGACGACCGCGACATCGGCCTGCGGATTGGTTTCGCGGACGATGCGCTCGACTTCGTCGCCGGTGCCGACCGGCACGGTCGATTTCGTAACAATGACGGTGAAGCCTTTGACGTGCTCTGCGATCTCGCGCGCGGCGGCGTAAACGTAGGAGAGGTCGGCATGGCCGTCGCCGCGGCGAGAAGGCGTGCCGACGGCGATGAAGACGACGTCGCTTCCGGCAACGCTCGTCTCGACCTCCGTCGTGAAGGAGAGGCGCCCGGCACGGACATTATCTGCGACGAGCTGTTCGAGGCCTGGTTCGAAGATCGGCATCTCGCCGTGCTGCAGCGCTGCGATCTTGCTGGCGTCCTTGTCGACGCAGATAACGTCATGGCCGAAATCGGCAAAGCAGACGCCAGACACAAGCCCTACATACCCCGAGCCGATCATCGTGATGCGCATGAAACTTCAATCCTCTTGCTGGCGCCAGGCCCGGCGTTAAGACGCGGAGCCGGCATTGGCGATCACCTGCGCTTATACACAGGATCATTCGTGCCGCCTATATGCGATATCCTCGGCCGGGACAATTGCGACAGAAGTGTCACAGAAGCTGTTTGCATTTCCGTCGTTCTACTGGTGCCGTTACCTGGGTGCAAAGTTAAACGAAGCCTTTGTACTTTAAGCTTATCATACCTCTCGCTTGTGATCGGCAACATGTTGCCGCATGATGAATCAAGGGTAATCGTTCCGCTGGAACGAAATAGAATGGGCGGTTCGGGACTATTGCATGAAATCGACTTTTGCCGTGCGTACAATGCGAGCCGGGGAATTGGAACTCGCTCTGGAATGGGCTCGGCAGGAGGGGTGGAATCCCGGTGTCGATGATGCCCCTGCATTCTGGGAGGCGGATCCATCGGGTTTCCTCGTCGGCGCGATTGGAGAGGTGCCGGTCGGCTGTATCTCGGTCGTCCGGTATGGCGAGAGCTTTGCCTTTCTCGGCCTTTACATGCTGCACCCGGAATTTCGCGGCAGAGGATATGGCAAGCAGCTCTGGAACAAGGGCATGATGCTCGCCGGTAATCGTATCGTCGGGTTGGACGGCGTCGTTGCACAGCAGGATTATTACCGCCGCCACGGCTTCGAAACAGCCTATCGGACGCTGCGCTACGCCGGCATCGCCAAAGCACCCGACATAGGAGATCAGTCGGGGCAGGTCGTGCCGGTCACGAATGGCAAGCTTGAAGGGCTGGTGCATTACGATGCTGGAATCTTCCCCGGTCTGCGCCATTCCTTCATCAAGGCATGGTGTGGGGCACCGGAAAGACGGACAACCTTCATCGTCGGCGGTGGCAGCAGGGTTCGCGGCTACGGGACCATTCGCCGCTGTTTCCACGGCTATAAGATCGGTCCGCTTTTCGCCAACAAGCCGGACGTAGCGCGGGCCTTGCTGGCAAGGCTGCTGGGCGAGGCAGAGGGGGCACCGGTCTATCTGGACGTGCCGGCAGACAATGTACAAGGTATCAAACTCGCAGAAGACTGTGGTCTGTCGCCGGTCTTCGAGACGGCCCGCATGTATCGCGGCAAGGCGCCGGAGATACCGCTCGATCGCGTGTTCGGCGTGACCACGCTCGAACTCGGCTAGCGCCGCTCACGTTTCGCCGGCAAGAAGCCGTGTCGTTAACCCTAACAGACGATTAATGGCTCGGTTGGAGGTTTAAACAACCTTAGCAGCTGCATCTCCGATTCAGCTAATATATAGATCGTCCGGGGGCGCCTAGGGGAAAAATCGAACAATGATTGTTCATTTTCTTTGTTGGAGTCCGGCTATGCATGTCATGGAAAGTATTAACCGGCAGACCTGGCGCAATCCCTGGGCCTTGCGGGATTATCGCCGCAGCAGCGGTTATCTCAATGAAGGCGAGCGCATCGCTTTCTCCATTGCTACCCCGCGAGCGGGCAGGGGGCGCATTCTCGATATCGGTGTCGGTGGGGGCCGCACAGCCGATCTCTTGCGTGCGACTGCCAGCGACTACGTCGGTATCGACTACACGCCCGAGATGGTCGACCTTTGTCGCCATAATCACCCCGATCTCCGTTTCGAGATCATGGATGCGCGCGATCTGTCGGCATTCCAGGATGCCAGCTTCGATCTTGTCGTCTTCAGCTATAATGGTATCGACTCGGTCGATGCCGATGGCCGGCGGGCTGTTCTGCTCGAGGCGACCCGTGTTCTTGCCTCCGGTGGTGCTTTCGTCTTCTCCACATTTCATCGCGGCTGGCATGGTTTCGAGCATCATATCGACTATCGCAGATTGGAATGGACGGCCAATCCGGTGCGGCTCGGGCTGAGGACGCTTCGCTATGTCGAAGGGCGCATCGCCGGTACCTTGCGTCAGCATCGTTTGAGGCCCCTCGAACAGCGCGATGGCGAACATACCATCCTGTTGCACGGCGCACACGATTTCGGCGTGATGGTCTATGCGACGACACCCATGCAGCTCCAGTCGCAGCTGGCCGAGGCCGGCTTTGCAACGCCTGCGCTGCTGCTCGACCTGGATGGAGAGGCGATCGGCGACGTTGCGTTGCCTGAGCATGAATACTTTCACGTCGTCGCGCATAAACCCGGTATCTGATCGGGAATCGACGCCGGCCGGACGCGGTCGATCCTGGCCCCGTCCGGCCGTTCCGAGGGAGAAATCCTGTTGGGCGTGCTGATTCGTCATGCAAAAAGCGGAATCTCCTGAGACAACAGGGTCGCTTTCCCAAAAACAAAGCTTTATAGATGCGCGGGTTTGAGCAAGGCGCGCCTCCGTGCGCAGGAAGCGGGAATTGAAGAATGACGAACGTTGTAGTGATCGGTTCACAATGGGGCGATGAAGGCAAGGGCAAGATTGTCGATTGGCTTTCGGAACGCGCCGATGTGATTGTGCGCTTTCAGGGCGGGCACAATGCCGGTCATACGCTTGTCGTCGACGGTGTCAGCTACAAGCTGGCGCTGCTGCCCTCCGGCCTCGTGCGCGGCAAGCTGAGCGTCATCGGCAACGGCGTCGTGGTCGATCCCCATCATTTCGTCGCCGAAGTTGAAAAACTGCGTGCACAAGGCGTTGCCGTTACGCCCGACGTGCTGCGCATCGCCGAAAACGCGCCGCTGATCCTGTCGCTGCATCGCGACCTCGATGCCATGCGGGAAGATGCCGCTTCCAACAGCGGCACGAAGATCGGCACGACGCGCCGTGGTATCGGCCCGGCTTACGAAGACAAGGTCGGCCGCCGCGCCATCCGCGCTATCGACCTCGCCGAGCCGGAGACTCTGCCGGCCAAGATCGACCGGCTTCTGACCCATCACAATGCGCTGCGCCGCGGCATGGGCGTCGACGAAATCTCCTTCGATGCCCTGCATCACGAGCTGACTTCCGTCGCCGAACACATCCTGCCCTATATCGATCAGGTGTGGCGCTTGCTCGACGAGCAGCGCAAGGCCGGCGCCCGTATCCTTTTCGAAGGTGCGCAGGGCGCGCTGCTCGATAACGACCACGGCACCTATCCTTACGTGACCTCGTCCAACACGGTTGCCGGACAGGCCGCTGCCGGCTCCGGTCTCGGACCGACGGCACTCGGCTATGTCCTCGGCATCACCAAGGCCTATACGACCCGCGTCGGCGAAGGGCCGTTCCCATGCGAACTGCACGACGAGATCGGCAAGCATCTGTCGACCGTCGGCCGCGAAGTTGGCGTCAATACCGGCCGTCCTCGCCGTTGCGGCTGGTTCGACGCCGTGCTGGTGCGCCAGACGGTGAAGACCTCGGGTATCACCGGTATCGCGCTTACCAAGCTCGACGTGCTCGATGGCCTCGACGAGCTGAAGATCTGCGTCGGCTACAAGCTTGATGGCAAGGAGATCGACTATCTGCCGGCGAGCCAGGCGGCGCAGGCTCGTGTCGAGCCGCTCTACATCACGCTTGAAGGCTGGAAGCAGTCGACCGTCGGCGCACGCAAATGGGCCGATCTGCCAGCCCAGGCGATCAAGTATGTCCGCCAGGTTGAAGAACTGATCGGTGCACCGGTGGCGCTGCTTTCGACCAGCCCTGAGCGCGAGGACACCATACTTGTGACGGACCCCTTTGAGGGCTAAAGTCGCGAACCTATGACGAATCCCGGCCCGGCTGCTCGCTGGGCATCATGAGAAAGTACTGATGGCGGATTTTGTAGCAGTCATTCGACGGGCCGTTGACGGCCTGACGGAAAATACTCCCGAGATGCGGGTCAAGGTTTACGATCGGGCTCGTGGTGCCGTTCAGCGGCAGCTCGAGAGCATGAAGCCGCGCCCGCCGGAAGAGATGCTACGCCGCCAGCTCGACAAGCTCGAAGCCGCGATCGTCGAGGTCGAAGCCGAACATGCCGAGGCTCTGCCGGCGGCCGAGGAGCCCGTCGCCGAAGCGCCTGTCGTACATGAAGCGGCGGCTCCCGAGCCGGTCGAAGAACATCATGTCGAAGCTCATCCGGAGCTCCATGCGCATCAACCTGAGCCGGCCCCTGCCGAGATTCACGCCCATGAGGAGACGAGCGCTCCAGAACCGGTCCATGAAGAGCCTGCCCATCACGAGGCGGCTGTATCTGTTGAGCAGCATTGGCCAGAGGAGCCTGCGCCCGCAGAGCAATGGAGCGAGCCTCATCAGGAAGGGCAGCATGTTGCTGCTGCGCACCATGACGTTGGCGAGCATCATCATGCCGAGGCTCATGTGGAGCCGGCCCACGAACCGGTCCATCACGACGAACCGGAAACCTACCACGAAGAACCCCAGCACCCTGCGGAAGAGGTGGTGCCTGTTGCCGCCGAGCCCGTCCATGCGGCTCCTGCGCCGCAGGTTGGAAGAGCAGCGGTTGACGACGTCATCAGCCAGGTGGAGCAGATCTGGGCTGAGGTCGATGCGCCGCTGCACCGCGCTGCTCCCGAGCCCGCCGTTCCGCATCGTGAAGAGCCGGTCATGCCGGCTGCAGCTTTTGCCGACACGGTGTTCGGTCATCCTATAGAGCCACCCGAACATGTGAAGGCGCCGGCACCAGCTGCCAACAAAGCCTTCGCTTGGGACGCGGATGTGTTCGAAGAGCTGCAGCCAGGCCCGGCTGCTTCTCAACCGATGCAGCCCGCCCAGCAGCTGTCGGACAACGCCTTCGAGGACGTCGATCTCTTCGCCGACGTGCATTCTCCCCGCAAAACGGGCACCGATGCCGATACTGACAACGATGGCTGGCGCGAGCTGAAGGAGCTTGCCGGTTTCGACAAGCGCGCGGAAGGGGATCGTGGAGGAGCTTCGTCCATGCCGCCGGATCTCGATCAGGCGATGGCTGCGAAGCTGCAGGGCAAAAGCTTCCGCATGGAGCCGAAGCGTCGCCGCATCAATGTTACCGGTATCATCCTGACGCTTGTCGGCCTCGCGGTTGTGGGCGGTGGTGGCTATGCCGCTTGGCTGAACCGCGATGCGCTCAACAATATGGTGACGAAGCTCGTCAGCTCCGCACCGAAGAGTGCTGCGACGCCTCCCGCCTCGGATCCGGCAAACAACAATACGGCAAGCAACAAAGCTACGAACAGCGCACCGGCCCAGCCTTCGGCGACGCTCCCGCAGAATAGTGCGGCTGCCGCCAAGCCTGCGGGCGCCGGCAATACCGATGTCGCTGCGTTGAACAGCGATCCCAATACGGTCAATACCAAGTTCACGCAGCGGCTCCTGTCCAATGGCACGGAAGAGGATAAAGGTCCCGCAGCAGGTGCTCAGCCTGGCGTTGTCGAAGGCAAGTCCGTGGCCGAGCAAAATGTGGCTTCCAAGGCTCCGGCCGCTGCGGCAACGCCGCCTGCTGGTGCTGCGGCAACGACGCCGCCTGCGAACAATGCGGGTGTGCCCCAGGCCCAGCCGCCTGCCGCCGATACTCAGGCTTCGACGAGCCAGCAGGCCCCCGCCGCCGCAAATCAACAGCAGGCCGCCACCGCCAATCCTTCACAACCGGCTGCGCAGCAGACGGCTTCGGCTACCGACGGACAGAAGGTTTTCCTTTATGAGGAGCGCCTCGGCCAGACGTCGCCTTCCGCCTTCCAGGGCACGGTCAGCTGGTCGCTGCAGCAAGGCAAAGGCGCCGATGGCCGGCCCGAGCCCTCGGTGCAGGGTCTTATCACCGTTCCGGATCGCGGCCTGGCGGCAACGATCACCGTTTCTCGAAATGCGGACCCTTCGCTTCCTGCCAGCCATCTGATCGAGCTTGCCTTCCAGGTGCCGGCGAATTTCGAGGGTGGGGCGATCGACAATGTGCAACGTGTTGCACTGAAGGCGACCGAGCAGGATCGCGGCGATGCCCTCATCGCTGTGCCGGCCAAGGTTACCGATGATGTCTATATGGTCGCTCTCAACGATTTCCCGGATGCGCGCAAGACCAACCTCGACCTTTTGAAGAGCCGTAACTGGATCGACATTCCCGTCGTCTACCGCAACGGTCGTCGTGCCTTGCTGACTATGGAAAAGGGCCCTACCGGCACGGATGCCTTCAACAAGGCGATTGCGGAGTGGCAGGCTCTTGGCGGCGTTGCTTCGAGCGGCCAGTAAGCTCTCCAGGCATCGATAGACATGAAAAAGGCGGGCTTGCGCGGCCCGCCTTTCTTTTTGACTTTTGAAACTTTCCGCGAAGGAGGCGTTAAGCCGTCGCTTCGACGACGCGGAGCGCCTTTGCGCGTTCCAGTGCATCCTTCTGCACGGCTTCCTGAACCTTTTCGAAGGCGCGAACTTCGATCTGGCGGACTCGTTCGCGGCTGATGTCGAATTCGGCCGAGAGGTCTTCCAGCGTTACCGGATCTTCGGCGAGGCGGCGAGCCTCGAAGATGCGACGTTCACGATCATTGAGGACACCCATCGCGCGGGCCAGCATGCGGCGACGCGTGTCCAGTTCGTCTTGTTCAATCAGCACCTCTTCCTGGCTGTCATGATCGTCGACAAGCCAATCCTGCCACTGACCGGAATCGCCTTCGGTAGCCTTGATCGGCGCATTCAGCGAAGCGTCGCCGGAAAGGCGGCGGTTCATCGAAATGACCTCTTCCTCCGATACGTTCAGCTTGGTTGCGATCTCGGAAACGTGTTCCGGCTTCAGGTCGCCGTCATCGATCGCCTGGATACGGCCCTTCAGACGGCGCAGGTTGAAGAACAGGCGCTTCTGGTTGGCAGTCGTGCCCATCTTCACCAGCGACCACGAGCGCAGGATATATTCCTGGATCGAGGCCTTGATCCACCACATGGCATAGGTTGCCAGGCGGAAGCCGCGTTCCGGGTCAAACTTCTTCACGGCCTGCATCAGGCCGACATTGCCTTCCGACACGACTTCGCCGATCGGCAGGCCGTAGCCGCGATAGCCCATGGCGATCTTCGCCACGAGGCGCAGATGGCTGGTGACGAGCTTGTGCGCGGCCTGACGGTCGGCATGTTCCGCATAGCGCTTGGCGAGCATGTACTCTTCCTGCGGTTCCAGCATCGGGAACTTGCGGATCTCGTCGAGATAACGATTGAGGCCGGCCTCTCCGGCGGCAATGGACGGTAAGGTATTACGGGCCATGATTGTGCACCCTCCTATTCGAGATTTGGTTCCTTCTGGGGGCGTATTTGCGCGCCTTCTGCGAAGCGAACCAAGGCGTGCGGGTCCGGGGACCCCGCACTCAACCAATGTAAAGATAAGTACGGCGAAACGGTGATTCAAGGATGCAATCACGCAAGTGTTATAGCAGCGTGACCGCGGTCTCGCCGTGACGTCGCCCTTGAGGTTATCCTCCCGAAGGCTCCGGCGCAGTCAGCTCCAACCGTCTCGGCTGTCAAAACGCATCGGCGTTTGCAGCAACAGACGGCGCACCGGATTTCGGTCCTACGCTTGGCATTATAGGGCGATAGGTCGTATGCGTCCAGCGGAACGTGTTAACCACAAAGCCTTGCGGCTCACGCCCGCAAGGCTTCCACCAATTCTTCCATGTCGCCGGGCAGAGGCGCTTCGAAGTGCATGACCTCGCCGGTGCGGGGATGCTCGAATTGCAGCATGTAGGCATGGAGCGCCTGGCGGGTGAAGCGATTGACGAGCTGCTTGGCCGGCTCCGGCAAGAGATTGGCCTTGGTCTTGAAACCACCGCCATAGACGGCGTCCCCCAAGAGCGGATGGCCGATATGCGCCATGTGCACGCGGATCTGATGCGTCCGGCCCGTTTCGAGATGGCAGTCGACCAGCGAGGCGAGGGCGGTTGCGTCAGGTCCTTCATGGAAGCGCTCCAGTACCTCGTAATGCGTGATCGCTTCGTCGGCATCCTGAGAGGTGGGGCGCTTGACCGCGCGCCGGGTGCGGTCCGTGCTCGAGCGTCCGAGCGGCGCATCGATGGTGCCGATGAGCTGGCGGGGGCGCCCCCAGACGATCGCTTGATAGGCACGTTCCAGCGATGTCGTTCTGCCGTGATCGGCAAACTGCAGCGACAGGTGACGGTGGGCGACATCGTTCTTGGCGACGACCATGACGCCGGTCGTATCCTTGTCGAGCCGATGGACGATGCCCGGCCGGCGCACGCCACCGATGCCGGAAAGGCTGTCGCCGCAGTGGTGGATCAGTGCGTTGACCAGCGTGCCCGTCCAATTGCCGGCGGCGGGATGGACGACAAGCCCGGCAGGCTTGGCGATGACGATGATGTCCTCGTCCTCGTAAAGCACGTCGAGGGGAATATCCTCGCCCTGCGGCGTCGGATCCTCGGGCTCGGGCAGGGTGATCTCATAGGTGTCGCCGGGGCGCACCTTGCGCTTGGCGTCGGTCACTGCTTCGCCATTGAGCAGCACGGTACCTTCCTTGATCATCGCCTGGATGCGGTTGCGGGAGAATTCCTTGCCGAACTGCGCGGTCAGCCATGCATCCAGCCGCCCTTCAGCGCTTTCGTCGGCGGTTAGGACTTTTCTATTGTCCGCGGCTTCTTTAAAGGGGTCGCTCAAACGTATTTCTCCGGCGCTCCAAGGCGCTCTCAATCAGCAAGGATGCATCGATGACGAATCTCGAGCCAGACGATCAAGAGGAAAAGCCCCTCGATCCGGCCCTGGAGAAAGTCCGACGCAAGATGATCCGCCTGCAGATCGTCTCCGCGGCTGTCATGGTGGTGAGCCTTATGGCTGTCTTCGGCGCCGTTGTCTACAAGACGATGAAGCAACCGGCAAAGCCGGCGGGCCAGGCGGCCTCCAATATTCCCTCGGATGCCCCGGCTGCCGTGACGGCCCTGCTGCCGGCAGGCTTTACCGTTCAGTCTACGGCCCTGTCGGGAAATCAGGTGCTGTTTTACGGCACGCTCGCCAGCGGTCAGCGGCAGGCCATCGTCTTCGACTATGGCATTGGCCGCATCGTGGCGACCATATCCCTGTCGAACTGACGGCCTTTAGATGACGAGCGGCCGGCTCATCGAGATCACGCATCCCGACGATCCCCGTATCGCCGAGTTCCGGGATATCCGCGAGCGTGACCTGACCGGGCGAGAAAACCGCTTCATCGCCGAGGGCACTGTCGTGTTGCGGCTCCTTGCCGGGGCGCATGCGGCGGAGGGGGATTTCGCCGCGGAGAAGGTACTGCTGCTTAGAAACCGCGTTTCCGGGCTGAGCGACATCATCGGGGCCCTCCCGGCCGATGTTCCGATCTACGTCGCGGCGGCGGAGGTGCTCGATGGAATTGTCGGCTTTCATCTGCATCGCGGCGTCCTGGCGCTTGGCCGCCGGAAGGCGGAAACCGAACTCGGCGTCTTTCTCGACCGCCTGCCGCGACAGGCGCTCGTGCTTGCCGGCTGCGGCATCTCCAATCATGACAATATGGGCTCGATGTTTCGCAACGCTGCGGCCTTCGGAGCCGACGCGGTGCTGCTCGACGAGAGCTGCTGCGACCCGCTCTATCGCAAGGCGCTACGTGTCTCGGTCGGTTCCATTTTGAGTGTACCCTATTGCCGGCAGTCGCGCGACCGCGACTTGCTTTCCGCGATGGCCGATCGCGGTTTCGCGATCTGGAGCCTGTCTCCCAACGGCAAAGTGGATATTCGCGATGTTCCGGCCTCGCAGCGCATGGCGCTTGTCGTCGGCACGGAAGGGGATGGGCTGCCTCAGGACATCCTGTCCAGATTCGGCAGCCTGCGCATCCCGCAGGCTCCGGGCCTCGACAGCCTCAATGTCGCGACCGCAAGTGGCATTGCGCTTTTCGAGATGGCTGCGCGGATCAAGCGGATTTAAGGGCGCTAGCTTCCCGTCGGCTAGGGATGTTTCGGCAGCAATGCCGCCACGCGGTCGGCAAGGCTGGTGCGCGAAGCGGCTTCTGCAGAATTCTTATCCTCCGAATTCCTATCTCCGGTCAGAAGATCGAGAATGGGCGAGGTGTTGCCTTCCTTGAGCGCCGTCAGCGCCACCATGTTGGCGGCGATGGTGGCGATTTCCTCGCGTATGGCTTCCTCATGCGCCGGCGAGCGCGCCTTAAGGAGACGGTCCGAAAGGGCTGCGGCCCGGTTGCGGACCTCTTCCGTCATGTGCGCGATGTCATCTTCCACTGTTCGTTCCGGTGCGGCTGCGTTTGTCTGACTGTCGGCTGTATCCTTAATGATCGGGATAGCGGACAATTTTGGCGTTTTTGTCGACTTCTTCGGCGGGGCAATGCCGGCGGCCCGCAGAACCTTGCTGGCTTCTCTCGATTCCTTTACGGCCGCCTCAAGGCGTTCTTTCAGGCGCGCAATGTCCTGAGTGCGCCGGGCGATCGCAGTTTCCTTGTCGGCGCTGCTGGCGATCTCGCGATCCAGCCGTTGTTCCAGCCGCTTGTTCTTGTCATTTTCCTGGCGAAGCGACTGTTCGGCGTCTGCCGCGCGCAGGCTGGCGGCGCTCAGATCCTGGCGAAGCGTTTCGCGTTCGTCCCGCAATGCATTATTGCGAAGCTTCAGGCTCTCGATTTCGGTTTCGCGTGTTGCAAGATCGATCTTGAGATTATCCGCATCGGCGGCCATTTTCGTCATGCGCTTGCGCAGGCCGTCGATATCGGCCTCCTTTTCCGCGCTAGCCTGCTCTGCGGCATGAATGCCTGATTTGAGCTGGCTGATATAGCTTTCTTCACGCCGCAGGCGCGAGCGCAGTTCGCCCGCTTCCACTTCGAGATCATCGATGCGCGTTTGCAGCTCGGTGTTGCCGCTGACAAGGCGGCTTGCCTCCTGCTGCAGCTTGCCATTGTGGATCTGCAGCGTGACGGTCTTGTCGCGCTCCTGCGTGAGAGCCTGCTCTGTTCTGGCGTTCTCGGCAGCAAAGAGGGCGCGTGCCATATCTTTCTGCGCCCGCACCTCCTGCGGACTCAGGGGCATGGTCGCTTTCAGGCGCTTTTCGGTGAACCAGACGATGCGGCGATGGATTGCCGGCGCGATGAGAAAGACCAGAAGCGCGGCTGTCAGAAAGCCCAATCCGAACAATAGAGCAAATTGAATCACGACGCGGCCAGTATCCTGGGGTTATTTTCGATCTCTGTGAAATGAATAATCATGGGCTGGGGATGCGGGCAAGCGTTTAAATCGGATATGGTTTACCGGCGAGGGCCGGATTTACTGAAAGAAAAAGCCCGCAATCCGAGCGGGCCAAAGCAGGTGCTGCCTGGGAGGAGATGTTAAAAGCGGGCTCAGAAGGGGTTCCAGGTCGGATTGGGCGTGACCTTCAGGTAACCCATGTTGACGCCGAGGCGTGCGCCAAGGCCGGTGCGGATCGGAACAAGGACGATATTGTTGTTCTTCAGCACGGTCATGCCGAAGCCTGCCACCACGAAGGCCTGGCCGCTGACGCCGCCGAAGCGGGTGTAGACGCTGTCGATGCTCGGCAGATCGTAGACCAGCATCATGACGCGCGTGCCCTGGCCGCCATAGTCGAAGCCGAGCGACGGGCCTTGCCAGTAAAGCGAATGCTCGCCGGCGTTCTTGGTGTTCAGCTGTCCTTCACCGTAGGTCAAACCGGCAAGAAAGGCGCCTGAACCTTCCTGGCCAAGAATGTAGCCATTCGGCAGGCCATATTGCTGGAAGGCCCGCTCGACCACCTTGGCGAGGCCGCCGCTGGTGGAGCCGAAGAAGGAATGGCCGGCATCGACGATTTCCTGCGCCGAATAGTGATTGCCTGGCGCAGCCGCGGCCTGACGGACCGGCAATGCGAAACTCACGAATGCAGCAATGGCCAGTATCAGGCCGAGGCCAAGCATCCTGGTGCCGGGGCTTGGCATTCTCTTCAGGAATTCATAGCGCATGAAAGTCATCCGTTCATCATGGTCGGGGCGATAGGGGACGGATGCGGAGCACATTCGCTAGAACGCGCCCCATACGGTTCGCCCCCTCCAGCAGATCCTTTTGCCCATCTATCGCAGGGCGATTCGCGTGCGAAAGGATCAGATGGTGATGAATGCATTTTGCGTCGATGGTCTTAACAATCGGTTTACCAAATATGGTGTCATTATGGCGCGCGGTACACCGGCTGTGACAATCCTCGGGCAACCTTACCGTGCCAACGTAGAGTCACGTTTCGCCTTGCAAGCATTCAGGAGACAATGAATGTCGAAGAATCCAAACCTCACTCTGACCGGACCAGATCTGGCCGCGCTGCTGTGCAGCCGCGTCTGCCATGATGTGATCTCGCCGGTCGGGGCGATCAACAATGGCCTGGAGCTGCTCGACGAGGGTGGTGCCGATGCCGATGCCATGGATCTGATCCGCACTAGCGCACTGAATGCTTCGGTTCGCCTTAAGTTCGCGCGCCTTGCCTTCGGCGCATCCGGCTCGGTCGGCGCATCGATCGATACCGGCGAGGCTGAACGGGCCGCGAAGGATTTCGCCGCTGCCGAAAAGAAGACCGAGGTCAGCTGGGTTGGCCCGCGCGCCATTATCGCGAAGAACCGGGTCAAGCTGCTGCTCAACCTTTTCCTGGTCGCGTATGGTGCGATCCCGCGTGGCGGCAATATCGAAGTAACGCTGGAAAATCCCGAATTTGACGCCAAGTTCACCATCACCGCCAAGGGGCGGCTGATGCGAGTACCGCCGAAATTCGCCGAGATTTGTTCCGGTGCTCTGGAAGAGGCGGTGGATGCCCATTCGATCCAGCCTTACTACACGGTGCTTCTTGCGGAAGAGAGCGGCATGGAGCTCTCCTACAATGCGACGCCGGAAGTACTGACCTTCATCGCCGAGATACCGGCCGAATAGACGGATTTCGGTCTTTGCCATTCTCTGGCCCGCAGCCATCCCATGGTCGCGGGCTTATTTTTTCGTGTGCCGTCATTGCCAGGAAATCTTATGGTTGTCCGAGCAATTGATAATGTAGCGGTAACGAATCCTTAGCATGCTGGTCCTATCGTTCCAATTTGATGTCGCCGCTCCGACAACGGCGATTGGTGCAGGGAGTTCTAGATGCAGCGGTTCATGATAACGGATGCTTCGGATGTCGTACGCAAGGTCGGCAAACGGATCCTGTCCGAGCTGGATTTCCTCGTGAGCGAAGCCGGCGACGCCCGTGAAGCGCTGGCGCACTGCCAGGTCGAGATCCCGGACTATCTGATCGTCGATGCCGGCATGGAAGGGGCGCTCGATCTCATTACCAATATCCGCGCCATGCCGAACGGCAAGGACGTGAAGATCTATTACTGCGTCGTCGAAGCGGACCTGCGCAAGCTGATGGCCGGAAAGCGGGCTGGCGCCACGGACTTTCTGCTGAAGCCCTTCGACCGCAAGATCCTGACGGCCATATTCGGCAATCGCGCCGTCGCCGCCTGATTTCGCCGAACATTCTTGAAGTAATGCCGGCCGTCCTGTTGGGCGGCTTTTATTTTGGGCTGTTCACACAAAAAGAAAATCCCGCCAAACGAGGCGGGATTTCAGAGCTTTTGGCGGTATTTGGCGGGGGATGCGGGTTTAAGCGCTTTCGGCGAAATCGTTGCTGTCGGGCTCGCGCAGCACGTAGCCGCGGCCCCAAACGGTTTCGATATAGTTGGCGCCGCCGGCTGCATTGGCGAGCTTCTTGCGCAGCTTACAAATGAAGACGTCGATGATCTTCAGTTCAGGCTCGTCCATGCCGCCATAGAGGTGGTTGAGGAACATTTCCTTGGTGAGCGTCGTGCCCTTGCGCAGCGAGAGCAGCTCCAGCATCTGGTATTCCTTGCCGGTCAGATGCACGCGCTGGCCGCCGACTTCGACGGTCTTGGCGTCGAGGTTGACAATGAGCTCGCCGGTCATGATCACCGACTGGGCATGGCCCTTGGAACGGCGGACGATAGCGTGAATGCGGGCGACCAGCTCGTCCTTGTGGAAGGGCTTGGTCATATAGTCGTCGGCGCCGAAGCCGAGGCCGCGAACCTTGTCCTCGATGCCGGCCATGCCGGAGAGGATGAGGATCGGCGTCTTGACCTTCGAAAGGCGCAGGGTGCGCAGCACTTCGTAGCCGGACATATCGGGAAGATTGAGATCCAGAAGGATGATGTCGTAGTCGTAAAGTTTTCCGAGATCGACGCCTTCTTCACCGAGATCGGTGGTATAGACGTTGAAACTTTCGGATTTGAGCATCAGTTCGATGCTCTGCGCCGTCGCGCTGTCGTCTTCAATGAGTAGAACCCGCATAATTGTCCCCTTTACCGCCGCCGAAAGGTCGTCAGCCCCCTTACGCGATACCGATCAAATCACTGCTTGATTTGGAAGCTGCCATGCAATGGTTAACAAATTCTGATTCACTCTGGCAAGTCGTATCGAATTTATTAAATAATTTTTCCATTGCACTGTTTTCCAACGACAATCAGTAAAATCGACTCCTAAAGTATCGCGTGAGGAACTCACGCCAAGTGATTCATCTGACTCATCAATGCCAACATGTCGAATTCCGACCTCAGCATTTACCGAGCCTTAAATCATTGCGCCTATCATTAACGATGCCCGTAAACGAAAGGTTACCAGCGGTAGGCTTTTATTAATATCGCTGGAAATTTTTTTAACCAAGCCGTCTCAAAGCGGCTCGGCGGGTGAGAATACCGAGAGCCGGGGTCTCGCATCACGGGAGTAATGCGTATGAAGTCACGTGAGAGCCTAGTTCGCCTGAAAGAGTTTCAGGTGAACGAAAAACGCCGTCAGCTGCAGCAGTTGCAGATGATGATGGCGGAATTTGACCGCATGACAAAGGATCTGGAGAGCCAGATCGTGCTGGAAGAGAAAAAGTCCGGTATTTCCGACCCTAACCACTTTGCTTACCCGACCTTTGCCAAGGCCGCCCGCCAGCGTGCGGACAACCTGCAGGTGTCGATCCGTGAGCTGCAGGTTCAGGAAGAAACGTTGGAAAGCTCGCTTGAGGAAATGCAGGCCGAGTATGCCAAGGCCGCTGCGCTCGAGGAGCGTGATGGTTCTGGCCCGGCAAGGGCACGCGCCTGAGGTCATAAACCCGTCGTCCTCTTTCGATCCACGCGTCATTCCATTCCGATACGGGGCTTATTGCCGGAAGGTGCGGGAGTTGACGGAAACGACACAAAAGCCGCGCATGACCGGCCGCGACAGGGCCGGTCATGCGCGGCTTTTTGTATTTGCAGACTACGGCCGGCCGAAAGGGCCGGTATCGGCGCGTCCGGCTACCGGCTCGATATGGTATTCTTTTCGTGATCTATACTTACAGGTTAACGACGTCGCGCCAATCGTCGTGACGCAGCGCCTGTGCCTTGAAAAACGGGCAGAGTGGGATGATCTTCCAGCCGCCACGGCGGGCTTCTTCAACCGCATGAAGGGCCAACGCCTGTCCAACTCCCTTGCCGCGCAAGGCATCCGGCACGCCGGTATGATCGACGATGATCAGCTTTGGGGAGGTGCGGGAAAACGTCATTTCCGCCTCGTGACCTTCGACAGTTGCGACATAGCGGCCGCCGGATGCGTTGTTTTCGTTGCGGATTTCCATGGTTCATTTCCCTGATTGCGGCTGATGCGGCAAGGATCGCATGCGCTCCGCCATCTGCCAACTATCGAGATTGTTAACGGATCGTCTCTCTTCAAATCGCCGTTGATATGCGGTGGCTTTGTGAGAGGTTTCGGACAAGGACTGCAGTAGTCGATGTCTAGAGCATTTCCAGGAAAAGTGCGTAGCGGTTTTCCGTCCGGAATGCGTAAAGAAAGAAGAAGATAGAGCGTTTTCGCGATTTGAAGAAAAGCGGAAATGCTCTAAAGGCGGCCAATGGCTTTTTATGTTCAACGGGAAAGCTCGCGACAAGCCGAAGTTGAGGCCCTCCTTCGTCAGTCGGATCAGATTGCAGCACGGCTCTATCCGGGCGAATTCCGCCGGCCGCTCAACGTGGAAGCATTGGATGCACCTCACATTTCCGTCCTTGTCGCCCGTAATGAAGACCTCGTGGCGGTTGGGTGCTGCTCTCTTTTCGACAGCGGCGATGGTACGATTGAATTGAAACGTATGATTGTAGATCAGAGTTTCAGAGAGCGCGGAGTAGGGGCGGCTCTCTTGAGCGCCGCGGAAACGACCGCTCGCGCCAACGGCATTCATTTGATCAGAATGGAAGTCGGTATCAGAAACACAGACGGCCAAGCTCTTCATCGCAAGGCGGGTTATAAGGAGAGTGCGCCGTTTGGTTCCTATGCGCCTTCGCCGATAAGCCTGCTCTTCGAAAAGGACATCGGGACGTGAACTCGAGCTTTAGCGCCCTTCCGCCCAATAGTTCGGGCCTCAGTCCCGCTTGGGAAAAGAGGCCCGAATAAAAGTTCAGAAAATTGGTGCTGTCGCTGCGGTCAGTGGCGATACTGCTGTATACGCGTCGTCCGGAGGCCGGCAAGGCCATGAGTATTAATGGACGACTGCCAGGAGAGGAATTCCTCGACAGTCAAAGTATAACGTTCGCAGGCTTCTTCCAAGCTGAGTAGACCACCACGCACTGCGGCGACAACCTCTGCCTTGCGACGAATGACCCAGCGGCGCGTATTCGGCGGCGGAAGGTCGGCTATCGTCAGCGGGCTGCCATCGGGGCCGATGACATACTTCACTCGGGGACGTATCATTTCGGTCATTGGACTCTCTACACACACTCAAGACCACAAGTGGCACTCTAGCTTGCCACATTTAAAAATTGCCTAAGCACATGGTAAGACTTTGCTAATAATTTTAATGATTGTGGCGGCGGCTGATTTGCTTCGCGCGCAGCCGGATGAAATGCCCGATCTTTCGCGCCATTTGGCGGCACGAGATCATAATCCTATTAGTTTTCGTCAGTAAAAACTTACGCTTCTCGAGTCGATATACTTGAAGCGGATGGCCTTGCCCGGCCCGATGGAGAGCTGTCTTTCGCGAGAAGCAGCCCTATGCGTGTAGGCTGTTTTTCTTTCCGCCCCAGCAGACGAAACTCGGATTGGCGAAGTCGCAGTCTTCGCTTTGGTTGGTTTTGCCGTAAGTCAGAAGATCGCCTTCCGTTGTTACGGTGACACCACCGGCGGCACGCAGCACGGCGTCGCCGGCTGCGGTGTCCCACTCCATGGTGCGGGCAAAGCGCGGATAGACATCGGCTTTGCCTTCGGCGAGCAGACAGAATTTCAGCGATGAGCCAATCGAGGTGCAGGCGGAAATCGGATTGCCGGTCAGGAAGCTTTCGGTCTTCTCGTTGCTGTGACAACGGCTGGCAAGCGCAGTCATCTTAGCAGGCCGTTCGCGCACGGCGATCGTCAGGCGGTCGGCAACGGCAAAATGCTCATCGACGATCAGCTTGCGGGCTTTGCCGGGCTCACCGGTGAAGGCAATCCCAAGTGCGGGGGCATAGACGATGCCGGCAACGGGAATGCCGTTGACGATATAGGCAATGTTGACGGTGAATTCGTCGCGATGCTCGATGAATTCACGCGTGCCATCAAGCGGATCGACCAGGAAGAAGGGCCGGCCGCGAATATCTGGAATCTTGCCGGCGGAGACGGATTCTTCCGCGATTGCCGGAACATCGGGGAAGTCACGCGCCAGATGCTCGAGAATGATATGCTCGGCGCGCTCGTCGGCCAGGGTGACCGGGCTCATATCCTGCTTGAGGGCAACGGCATAGCCGGCGCGGTAGACCTCCAATATGGCCTTTCCCGCCTCGAGTGCCGCCATTTCAAATGTTGCGAGCATTTGTCTGTTCGTCTTCCGCGCCGCGTTCGCGCTTAAAGTGTCCGGACATTATAGATAGGAAGTCGCAAACACAGAGTTTAGAGGCAGGATGATCTGGCTCCCTATGCCTTAGCGCCAGGACAAAGCTTTCGCAACAAGGCTCTGCATGGTGGACCGTCGTTAAACCCGCCGAGCAGCGTGCGTGTCGTTTGAGAGACAATCGCCCGCCCCTCGTGCGCATTCGGAAAAGAACATGTTCTGTTTGCGAATCTTTTTCGTCCTTACGGGACTTGTCGTTTTTATTGCATATGCGAATGTGCGGCCGGGTAGCATCGGGATGAATGCATGCGATATTCGGCATATCAGCTTCTAAAACAGGCGTTTTCAGGCAATCGTCATTGGCAGCCGGTGTGGCGGACGCCGGAACCGAAACCGCATTATGACGTGATCATTGTCGGCGGCGGCGGGCACGGGCTGGCGACGGCCTATTATCTCGCCAAGGAATTCGGCATCACCAATGTCGCGGTGCTGGAAAAGAGCTACATCGGCTCCGGCAATGTCGGGCGCAACACGACGATCATCCGTTCCAATTATCTGCTGCCGGGCAATGAGCCCTTCTACGAGTTCTCAATGAAGCTCTGGGAAGGTCTTGAGCAGGACTTCAACTACAATGCGATGGTTTCGCAACGCGGCATCGTCAATCTGTTCCATTCAGATGGCCAGCGCGATGCCTATGCCAGGCGCGGCAATGCCATGCGCATGCACGGCGTCGATGCTGAGCTGCTCAATCGCGAGCAGGTTCGCCGAATGATGCCCTACCTGAATTTCGACCATGCGCGCTTTCCCATCCTCGGAGGCCTTCTGCAGCGGCGCGGCGGCACGGCGCGGCACGATGCAGTCGCCTGGGGCTATGCGCGTGGCGCGGACAGCCGCGGCGTCGATCTCATCCAGCAATGCGAGGTGATCGGCATCCGCCGCGAAAACGGCATCGTGACCGGCGTCGAAACCAATCGCGGTTTCATCGGCTGCAACAAGCTGGCACTTGCGGCTGCCGGCCACACCTCGATCCTCGGCAACATGGCCGATCTTGAGCTGCCGATCGAAACGCATGTTCTGCAGGCCTTCGTTTCCGAGGGACTGAAGCCCGTCATCGACAATGTCATTACCTACGGCGCGGGACACTTCTATATCTCGCAGTCGGATAAGGGCGGTTTGGTCTTCGGCGCCGATATAGATTACTACAGCTCCTATGCCCAGCGCGGCAATCTCGCCACCGTCGAGCATACGATGGAGGAGGGCGTTTCGCTCATTCCCGGCCTGTCGCGCGTCCGCGTGCTGCGCGCCTGGGGCGGCGTCATGGATATGAGCATGGATGGCTCGCCGATCATCGACCGCACCCCGATCGAGAATCTGTATCTGAACTGCGGCTGGAACTATGGCGGCTTCAAAGCGACGCCGGCCTCGGGCTTCTGCTTCGCGCATCTGATCGCCAGGGGCGAGAGCCACGATGTCAGCCGCCTTCTGCGTCTTGACCGCTTCGAGCGCGGCTTTGCGATCGACGAAAGCGGCAAGGGTCCGCAGCCGAACCTGCATTGAGGGCACAATACCAATGGCAAGCTTGATCAACTGCCCGCATTGCGGCGTGCGACCCAAGGAAGAATTTTCGATTCGTGGCGCGGCTTCCGTCGTTCGTCCGGCGCCGACCGCACCGGATGAGGACTGGAACCGCTACGTCTTTATCCGCGACAACGAGCGCGGCCGGATACAGGAATATTGGCACCATAGCGCGGGGTGCCGTCGCTGGCTGGTCGTCGACCGCAGCAATATCACCCACGAGGTCTTTTCCATTGCCGATGCCGAAGATAAGGCGAAGGAGGCGGCACGATGACTGCTTATCGTCTGTCGACCGGCGGTCTCGTCAATCGCAGTCGCCCGCTTTCCTTCAAATTCGACGGCAGGGAAATGAGGGGGCTGGAAGGCGATACGCTCGCCGCCGCTCTCCTCGCCAATGATCAGCTGCTGGTCGGGCGCAGCTTCAAATATCACCGGCCGCGCGGCATTCTGACGGCGGGTTCGGCTGAGCCCAATGCGCTCGTCACTATCGGCAACGACGGCCGCACCGAGCCGAATACGCGCGCCACCGTCGCGGAACTCTATCAGGGCATGACCGCTGTCAGCCAGAACCGCTGGCCGTTGCTGAAATACGATCTGGGCTCGGTCAACGGCTTGCTCTCGCCTTTCCTCGGTGCAGGCTTCTACTACAAGACCTTCATGTGGCCGGCTGCCTTCTGGGAGAAGGTCTATGAGCCGCTGATTCGGCGTGCCGCCGGTCTCGGCAAGGCGGTCATGCAGGCGGATCCAGACCGCTACGAGAAGGCATGGGCGCATTGCGACCTGCTTGTTATCGGATCGGGGCCCGCAGGATTGATGGCGGCTCTGACCGCTGCTCGCGCGGGTCTGCGCGTCGTGTTGGCCGATGAAGGTTTTCGCCTTGGCGGGTCGCTACTCTCGGAAAGACTTTCGATCGGGCGCGCGCCGGCCGACGCCTTCGTTCAGGCGACGCTGGACGAGCTGCTGAATTTCGAAAACGTCACGCAAATGCCGCGCACGACCGTGTTCGGCTGGTATGACGGCAATGTTTTCGGTGCTGTCGAGAAAGTGCAGAAGCATGTGGCGATGCCGTCGCCCGATCTGCCGGTCGAGCGGCTCTGGCGCATCGCAGCCAAGCGCGCCATCCTCGCTTCGGGCGCCGAAGAGCGGCCGCTGGTGTTCGGCGGGAACGATCGTCCCGGCGTCATGATGGCCGGCGCCATGCGCAGCTATCTCAATCGCTATGGTGTTGTTGCCGGGCAGAAGGTGGCGGTCTTTACAAATGGCGGTTCCGGCTACCGCACGGCCACCGATCTGGCAGCTGCGGGTGCTGAGATTTCGGCGATCCTCGATACGCGCGCCGCATCCACCGACGCTGCTCCTCAGGGTGTCCGCGTGGTTCATGCGGCAAGCGTCCATGCGACCAAGGGCAAGCATCGCATCAGCGGCGTCATCGCCGATCGCGGCGGCCTGGATGAACTGATTTCTTGCGACGCGCTTGCCATGTCGGGCGGCTGGTCGCCGATCATCCATCTCGCCTGCCAGCGGGGCGCCAAGCCGGTATGGTCGGATGAAAAGCAGGCGTTCATGGCGCCGCTCGTCGGTGGCGAGCTGGAGATTGCCGGCTCGGCCGCGGGGATCGAGAGCGTTTCCGGTTGTCTGGCCGATGGTGCGGAAAAGGCGCGGCTGGTCGTCGAAAGCTTAGGCCGTACGGCGCATATGGCAGATCTGCCTGAAGTCGAGGGCGAATACGATCCATCCTTTGCGGCGATCTGGCATGTGCCGGGCGCGAAGGACAAGGCATTCGTCGACTTCCAGAACGATGTCCACGCGAAGGATCTCGGCCTTGCCCTGCGTGAAGGATTTGGCCATGTGGAGCATGCCAAGCGCTATACGACGAGCGGCATGGCGACGGACCAGGGCAAGCTTGGCAACGTCAACGCCGCCGGCATTATCGCGGGTATGCGCGGCGTCAGTCCCGCCGCTGTCGGCACGACGACATTCAGGCCGTTTTACACCCCCGTTTCCTTCGGCACGCTGGCGGGAACCGCGCGCGACAAGCATGCGCAGCCGGTCAGGGAATCGCCGCTGCATGGCTGGGCAAAGAAGAATGGCGCGACCTTCGTCGAGGCCGGCCTCTGGTATCGCTCGTCCTGGTTTGCCCGGCCGGGCGAGAAGGGCTGGCGCGACAGTGTCGACCGCGAGGTGCTGAACGTGCGCAACAACGTCGGGCTTTGTGATGTGTCGACACTCGGCAAGATCGAGGTCTTCGGCAAGGATGTGGCGGAGTTTCTCAATCGGCTCTACTCCAATGCCTTCCTGAAGCTGCCGGTCGGCAAAGCACGCTATGGATTGATGCTGCGCGAGGACGGCATGGTCTTCGACGACGGAACGACGAGCCGGCTGACGCCGGATCATTTCTTCATGACGACCACGACGGCGATGGCCGGCGAGGTGATGACGCATATGGAGTTCTGCGCGCAGACGCTTTGGCCGCAGCTTGACGTTCGCTTCGTTTCCTCATCCGACCAATGGGCGCAGATGGCGATCGCCGGCCCGAAGGCACGGCTGGTACTGGAGCAGATCGTCGAGGATGATATTTCCGATTCCTTCTTCCCGTTCCTTGCGGCTGCCGAAGTCATGCTGAAGGGCGGCTTGAGGGCGCGTTTGTTCCGTATCTCCTTCTCGGGCGAACTCGCCTACGAGCTTGCGGTTCCGGCCGGTTATGGCGAGGCGGTGGCGGATGCGATCATGGAAGCGGGCAAGGCGCACAGCATCTGTGCCTATGGTGTCGAAGCTCTCAACGTGCTGCGCATCGAGAAGGGCCATGTCACTCACAGCGAGCTGGATGGCCGCACGACACCAGACGATGTAGGCCTTGGCCGGATGATGTCGACGCAGAAGCCGGATTTCATCGGCAAGAGATTATCCACGCGCTTCGGTCTGACCGCCGCCGATCGCGGGCAGCTCGTGGGGCTGAAGCCGCTCGACACGACGAAGGAGATCCACGCCGGCGCGCATCTTCTGAAGGAAGGTGCAAGGCCGTCGACCGTAAACGATCAGGGTCATGTGTCCTCAGCCTGCTTCTCGCCGGTTCTCGGTCATTCCATCGCATTGGCCTTCCTGAAATCGGGCCGCGAGCGCATTGGCGAACATGTGGTCGTTTGGGACGGGCTGCGCGGCGACGAGGTGCCGGCGGAGGTTTGTAATCCTGTCTTCGTCGATCCTGACAACAAGAAGCTTCTCGGGTGAGGGATTGATGAGCGTCGCATTTCAAAACAGGCATGTGCTGGAAGATCATATTTCCGGCGTCGAGGCTGCCGCCAATCCGAATCATCTCGCGGTCGTTCGCCGGTCGGTCGTCTTTTCCGTCCTCGGCAAAGCTGGCGAGGAGGATTGGGTTCTGGCCGGGCTGAAAGTGATCGACGACGTTTCCGTTCGCAGTGCCGGACCGCGGGAGTGGTTTGTCGTCTCTGAGACGCTTGGCGCCGAGAGCGTGGCGCGCGATCTCTTCGCGCTCGATCCGGCCCGCGTTTCGTTTTTCGAGCAGAGCGATGGCCGGGTGCTGTTGCGTATTTCCGGCCCGAACACTCGTCGCATTCTTGCCAAATGCGTCGCGGTAGATCTGCATACGCAGGTCTTTGCCGAAGGGCACTCAGCCAACATGCTGTGCTGCCATGTGAGCGCCAATGTCGCTCGCACCGGCCCCGATCGCTTCGAAATCATCGTACCGCGCTCCTATGCCGGTAGCGTATTCGAAGAGATTATGGAGATGGGGCGGGAGTTTGCCCTGACGGCCGGCTTCGTCGACTGAAAAGCCGTATGTTGCCCGACTGGGTAGGGCTTGCCGATCGGTTTTGGTCTCCTCGCCGTGATGGCGCGATCCGAACAATTGCGATGGCGCAAACAGACATATCGGCTTCGCAGTTCGGGCTATTTGGCTTGTTGGATAGTCTCTAGGTTTCCTCATAAATGCGGTCGGTCGCGCGGGAAGACACCCGGCGGCTTCGTGCCGAGAACAGGGGATTCCTAGATGAAAAGCCATGCCAAGGTCGTCGTCATCGGTGGCGGTGTCGTCGGATGTTCGGTGCTCTATCACCTGACGAAATTCGGCTGGAAGGATGTCGTGCTGCTCGAACGCTCCGAGCTGACCTCCGGCTCGACCTGGCACGCCGCGGGCGGCATGCACACCATCAACGGCGATCCGAATGTCGCCAAGCTGCAGAAATATACAGTCGAGCTCTACAAGGAGATCGAGGAGTATTCGGGCCAGGACATCGGCCTGCACCTGACCTCCGGGCTGATGCTGGCGGCGACGCCGCAGCGTTTCGACTGGCTGAAATCCATTCTCGCCAAGGGCCGCTATAACGGCCTGGAAGCGACGCTGCTGACGCCAAAGGAAGCGCATGAGATGATGCCGCTCCTCGATCCGGATCAGTTCGTCGGCGCGCTCTACGACCCCGTCGAAGGTCACCTCGATCCCTATGGCACGACGCATGCTTATGCCCGCTCGGCCAAGAAGAACGGCGCCGATATCTATCTGCATACCAAGGTGGAAGAGCTGGTGCAGCGCGAGGACGGTTCCTGGCGGGTCATCACCAACCAGGGCGAGATCATTGCCGAACATGTCGTCAATGCTGCCGGTCTCTGGGCGCGCGAAGTCGGCCGCATGGTCGGGCTCGAGCTTCCGGTGCTCGCCATGGAGCACATGTATCTGATCACCGAGGACATGCCCGAGGTGATCGACTTCAACAAGACGACGGGCAAGGAGCTGATGCACTGCGTCGACTTCGATGGCGAGATCTATCTGCGCCAAGAGCGGCAGGGCATGTTGATGGGCACCTATGAGAGGGCCTGTCGCCCATGGTCGCCGGTGACGACGCCTTGGGATTTCGGCCATGAGCTGCTGGCTGAGGACATCGAGCGCATCACGCCGGAACTGGAAGTCGGTTTCCGCCATTTCCCGGCCTTCAACAATGCCGGTATCAAGAAGATCATCAACGGGCCGTTCACTTTCTCGCCAGACGGCAATCCGCTGGTCGGACCGGTGCGCGGCCTGCGCAATTACTGGTCGGCCTGCGCCGTCATGGCGGGCTTCAGCCAGGGCGGCGGCGTCGGATTGGCGCTCGCCAACTGGATGATCTACGGCGATCCGGGCTTCGACGTTTTCGCCATGGACGTCTCCCGCTACGGCGATTACGCGACGCTCGCCTATACCAACGCCAAGGTACGCGAGAACTACGCCCGCCGCTTCTCGATCCGCTATCCGAACGAAGAGCTGCCGGCGGCCCGCCCGCTGCTGACGACGCCGATCTACGATAAACTGAAGGAGACCGGCGGCGTGTTCGGTGCTTACTACGGCCTTGAGCAGGCGCTGTGGTTCGCTCCCGAGGGCGAAGTCGATCAGTTCTCCTGGCGCCGTTCCAACGACTTCGATGTCGTCGGCGCGGAAGCCAAGGCAGTGCGCGAGAGCGTCGGCCTCATGGAGACTTCTGGCTTTGCCAAATATTCGGTGAAGGGATCGGGGGCGGAAGCTTTCCTCGACAGGCTACTGACCTGCCGTATCCCCGCCATTGGCCGCATGACGCTCGCGCCGATGCTGAAGCATGACGGCAAGTTGATCGGCGATTTCACGCTGGCTAAGCTGGGTGAGGGGGATTTCCTTCTCATCGGTTCCGGCATTGCTGAAGCCTACCACATGCGCTGGTTCGAGAGCCTGCTGCCGAAGGATGGCTCGGTCGAACTTCAGGCTCTCGGTCTTTCGCTTCTCGGTCTGTCGATCGCCGGCCCGAATGCCCGCAAGCTGATGCAGAAACTGACCCATCAGGATCTTTCGACCGCTGCCTTCCCTTTCATGTCGATTCGCCGCATGGATCTCGGCATGGCACAGGCTATCGTCGGCCGCGTCTCCTATACGGGCGATCTCGGCTATGAGATCTGGATGAAGCCGGAATACCAGCGCTATATCTTTGACCTTCTGATGCAGGAAGGCGCCGAATTCGACATCCGGCTCTTTGGACTGAGGGCCCTGAATGCGCTGCGTCTCGATAAATCCTATGGCAGCTGGTCGCGCGAGTACCGGCCGCTCTATGGGCCATTCGAGGCCGGTCTCAATCGATTCGTGGCATTGTCGAAGGAGGCCGATTTCATTGGCAAGGCAGCTGCGGCCAAGGAAAAAGCCGAGGGCGGGACGCTGCGGCTGCGCACTTTCATCTTGAGCGCGAAGGACGCCGATGTGATCGGCGACGAGCCGATCTATCACAATGGCGCCGTTTGCGGCTGGGTGACCTCGGGCGGCTACGCCCATGCTTCCGGTCTTTCGGTTGCCGTCGGCTACGTGCCCAGGGAAATCGCCGATGACACGCAGGGCTGGTCGATAGAATTGCTCGGCGAACTCCTGCCGGCAAGCCTGCAGGCTGAACCGCTGTTCGATGCCGATGGAGCACGCATGCGCGCCTGATCGGTGCTGTTGCAAATGGCGGCGACAGGCTTTGAGAGGGGCCTGTCGCTGATAAGAGTTTTTCAGAGCTCCGGCGCTGCTAGGCTTCTTTGGCTATTTTCGAGCCAGAGAATGCCGCTTTTCTATCATATTTGGTCGGATTCGGGTCAGCGCACGGTGATTTGAAAAGAATTTGTCAGTTTCTCGCCTTTTTGGCTTCACATTTCCTTCGAAAGCGGTATGGAATCGAGCCTACGGTCCCTCTTGAAGGAACCGAAAAATTAATAAGAGATGTGGTCGTATAACGCTGCATCCAGGGGAAATGACATATGGATTATTTTATCCAGCAGCTCTTAAACGGGCTGACTCTTGGGTCTATCTATGGCCTCATAGCCATTGGCTACACCATGGTTTACGGCATCATCGGCATGATCAATTTTGCCCATGGTGATGTCTTCATGCTCGGCGGCTTTGCCGCCCTTATCACCTACCTGGTTCTCATCTCGCTCTTTGCCGGTTTGCCCGTCGCGATCATGCTTCTGGTGATGCTCATCGTCGCGATGCTGATGACGAGCCTTTGGAATTGGGTGATCGAGCGCATCGCTTACCGGCCGCTGCGCGGTTCGTTTCGCCTGGCGCCGCTGATCACGGCAATCGGCATGTCGATTGTGCTGTCGAACTTCATCCAGGTTTCGCAGGGACCACGCAACAAGCCGATCCCGACGCTGGTGGGCGACGTCTATAACTTCGGTGAAGTCTCGCTCTCCCTGAAGCAGATCATCATCTTCATCATTACGGTCGTTCTGCTGGCCGCCTTCTGGTACATAGTCAACAAAACGGCGCTCGGCCGCGCTCAGCGCGCCACCGAGCAGGATCGCAAGATGGCGGCGCTGCTCGGCATCAATGTTGATCGTACCATTTCCGTCACCTTCATCATGGGCGCGGCGCTCGCTGCCGTGGCCGGCACGATGTATCTGATGTATTATGGCGTCGCCAACTTCACGGATGGCTTCGTGCCTGGCGTCAAGGCCTTTACTGCGGCGGTTCTCGGCGGCATCGGATCGCTCCCAGGCGCTGTTCTCGGAGGTCTGATGATCGGCTTCATCGAGTCGTTCTGGTCGGGCAACTTCGCCATCGCGTATAAGGATGTCGCGACATATGGCATCCTGGCCTACGTGCTGATCTTCAAGCCGACGGGTATTCTCGGCCGGCCGGAAGTCGAAAAGGTATAACGCCATGGCAAATTCAAATTTCGTTGCAGGCAAGACCACGCCCGGCCTTGTCCAGAAAGGCATCACGGACGCCTTCTGGACCGCGCTCATCGCTTTCGGCATGTTCGTTCTCTACATCGGTCTCAAGACCGATCAGAACATAGACAACAAGCTGATCATCGTTCAGCGCTGGGGTCTTCTGGCGATCATCGTCGCAATTGCTGCCGCCGGTCGCTTCGTCATGACGGTTTTCGTTCAGCCCGCTCTGGCAGCGCGTAAGGCAGCCAAGGCCAAGGTGGCGCCGGTGGAGGCTGAAGCTGGCTTCATCGGCAGGAATTTCACCAAGATCGCGCTTCTGCTCCTGCTCGTCTATCCGCTAGCGGCAGTGGCGATTCTCGGCCCGCAGGGATCGCTGACCTATGTCGACAACTTCGGCATCCAGATTCTCATCTATGTGATGCTCGCCTGGGGCCTGAATATCGTCGTCGGTCTCGCCGGCCTCCTCGATCTGGGTTATGTCGCTTTCTATGCGGTCGGGGCCTATTCCTATGCCTTGTTGTCGCTGCATTTCGGCTTGTCTTTCTGGATCCTGCTGCCGCTTTCAGGCATGCTTGCCGGTCTTTGGGGCATGATCCTAGGCTTCCCGGTCCTGCGCCTGCGCGGCGACTATCTCGCGATCGTCACGCTGGCCTTCGGTGAAATCATCCGCATCGTGCTGACCAACTGGACCGATTTCACGCAGGGCAGCTTCGGCATCTCCAACATCACCAAGGCGTCGCTGTTCGGTTTCTACACGTTCGATCTCAAGGATCCGCACAATATCATTCGGACCCTGGGTCTGCCGATCTCGTCGGCTTGGTACAAGATCTTCCTGTTCTACGTCATCCTGGGGCTGTGCATGCTGACCGCCTATGTGACGATCAGGCTGCGCCGCATGCCGATCGGACGCGCGTGGGAAGCGCTACGCGAGGACGAAATCGCCTGCCGTTCGCTCGGCATCAATACGGTGACGACCAAGTTGACCGCTTTTGCCACTGGCGCCATGTTCGGCGGCTTCGCAGGCTCCTTCTTCGCGGCACGCCAGGGCTTCGTCTCGCCGGAATCCTTCGTCTTCCTCGAATCCGCCGTGATCCTTGCCATGGTCGTTCTCGGCGGCATGGGCTCGCTCAAGGGCATCGCGATTGCCGCGATCGCCATGGTCGGCGGCACAGAATTGCTGCGCAACATGAGTTTCCTCAAGACCGGTCTTGTCATCGGCGACACGACGATCATCCCCGGTTTCGGGCCGGACTTTACTCCGGAACTCTACCGCATGCTGATCTTCGGTCTCGCCATGGTGGTCGTGATGATCTTCAAGCCGCGCGGCTTTGTCGGCACGCGTGAGCCGACCGCCTTCCTCAAAGAGCGAAAAGCGGTCTCCGGTAGCTTTACCAAGGAGGGCCACGGCTGATGAACGCTGTGACCGCAACCCCCAACGACGTTCTGCTGAAGGTCGATCACCTGTCGATGAAGTTCGGTGGCCTGATGGCGATCAACGACTTCTCCTTCGAGGCGAAGCGCGGCGACATCACCGCTTTGATCGGACCGAACGGTGCCGGCAAGACGACCGTGTTCAACTGCATCACCGGCTTCTACAAGCCGACGATGGGCATGCTCACGCTCCAGCAGAAGAGTGGCAAGGAATATCTCCTGGAACGTCTTCCGGATTTCCGGATCACGCGCGAAGCCAAGGTGGCGCGTACCTTCCAAAATATTCGTCTGTTTTCGGGCCTCACCGTGCTCGAAAACCTGCTGGTGGCGCAGCATAACAAGCTGATGCGGGCCTCCGGCTATACGATCCTTGGCCTGCTTGGCATCGGTCCTTATCGGGCCGAGGCGAAGAATGCGATCGAGCTGGCACGCTTCTGGCTCGAAAAGGCCGATCTCATCGATCGCGCCGACGATCCCGCCGGCGATCTTCCCTATGGCGCCCAGCGTCGGTTGGAAATCGCCCGCGCCATGTGCACCGGTCCCGAACTACTTTGCCTGGACGAGCCGGCCGCCGGCCTCAATCCTCGCGAATCGCTGGTTCTCAACGAGTTCCTGCGCAGTATCCGCAAGGATATCGGCACATCGATCCTGCTGATCGAACACGACATGTCGGTGGTCATGGAAATTTCCGACCACGTCATCGTGCTCGAATATGGACAGAAGATCGCCGACGGCACGCCGGATGAGGTCAAGCACGATCCAAGAGTGATCGCGGCTTATCTGGGCGTCGAGGATGAAGAAGTGGAAGAGGTGATTGCCGAAGTCGAACACCTCCAAGAGGGTGAAAATTGATGGCGGGGCAACCACTTCTGAAAGTCGCGGGTGTCGAAACCTATTACGGCAACATTCGTGCGCTTGCCGGTGTCGATATCGAAGTCAACAGCGGTGAGATCGTCAGCCTGATCGGTGCCAACGGCGCCGGAAAATCGACGCTGATGATGACGATCTGCGGCAGTCCGCAGGCCCGCACCGGATCGGTAATGTTCGACGGCCAGGATATCACGCGCATGCCGACGCATGAAATTGCCCGGCTTCGCATCGCTCAGTCGCCCGAAGGGCGACGCATCTTCCCGCGCATGACGGTTTACGAGAACCTGCAGATGGGCGCAAACCTCGATAAACTCAAACATTTCAATGAGGACGTCGAGAAGATCTTCACGCTTTTTCCTCGCCTGAAGGAGCGCCAGTCGCAGCGCGGCGGCACGCTTTCGGGTGGCGAGCAGCAGATGCTGTCGATCGGCCGCGCGCTGATGGCACGTCCCAAACTGCTATTGCTGGACGAGCCGTCGCTCGGTCTTGCGCCTCTGATCGTCAAGGGCATTTTCGAGGCCATCAAGGTCCTGAATCAGTCCCAGGGCTTGACGGTGTTTCTTGTCGAGCAGAACGCGTTCGCCGCGCTGAAGCTTTCCGACCGTGCCTATGTGATGGTCAATGGCAGGGTGACGATGAGTGGTTCGGGCAAGGACTTGCTCGCCAATCCGGAAGTGCGTGCCGCCTATCTCGAAGGCGGCCATCATTGAGTTTCGTTTCGCGGAGAATTTGACATGCAAGGACTTCTCTTCGACAGCGATAGCGGCGGCCGCATGGTTATCCGCGCGGTCATCGTCATCCTTAGTTTCTGGACTGCATGGCGCGCTGGTCGCGCCGTCGCCTCCAACTGGGAAAACTATCCGCTCGTCGTCATCTACTGCTTTCTGATCGGCCTTGGCTTGCAGTTCCTACACCATGCTCTGTTCAACGGGCCGGTGTTCGATCCCATCATCTACATCATCGACGTCGTTCTTGTTCTGGTCTTTGCGACGGCAGGATACCGGTATCGACGTACCGACCAGATGGTGAATAATTATTATTGGCTCTATGAAAAGACCTCTGCCTTTTCTTGGAAGAAGAAGAATTGACAGGGTGCCTAAACTAGGCACAGTCTGCATCAACATAAGCGTCGTCCCGCCAATAACATAAATGACATAAGGCAGGATCATGCTTCCAGAGTTCGGAATACAAGCGTTACCGGCGTGATGATTGGTGGGTATCGCGCAGGGCACATCAAACGGAACCCGCTCAAAAATTGGGAGTAACAATATGAAGAAGTATCTTCTGTCGGCGGTGGCTTTGTCGGCGATGATCGCATTCGGTGGCGTTGCGAAGGCTGACATCATCATCGGCGTTGGCGGTCCCTTGACGGGCCCGAATGCGGCGTTTGGTGCGCAGCTTCAGAAAGGTGCAGAACAGGCTGCCGCCGATATCAATGCGGCCGGCGGCATCAACGGGGAAAAGGTCAAGATCGAACTTGGCGACGACGTCTCCGACGCCAAGCAGGGCGTTTCGGTCGCCAACAAGTTCGTTGCCGACGGCGTGAAGTTCGTCGTTGGTCACTTCAACTCGGGCGTCTCCATCCCGGCTTCGGAAGTCTACGCCGAAAACGGCATCATGCAGATCACGCCGGCTTCGACCAATCCGAAATTCACCGAGCGGGGTCTTTGGAACACGTTCCGTACCTGCGGCCGTGACGACCAGCAGGGTGTGGTTGCCGCCAAGTATATCGTCGACAACTTCAAGGGCGCCAAGGTTGCCGTCGTTCACGACAAGACCCCCTATGGTCAGGGCCTTGCCGATGAAACCAAGAAGAACCTCAACGCCGGTGGCATGACGGAAGTTCTCTACGAAGGCATCACTCCCGGCGACAAGGACTACTCGGCCCTCATCGCCAAGATGAAGCAGGCTGGCGTCGATTTCGTCTACTACGGTGGTCTTCACACCGAAGCCGGCCTGATCCTGCGCCAGATGGCCGACCAGGGCGTGAAGGCACACTTCATGTCGGGTGACGGTATCGTCTCGAACGAGCTGGCTTCTATCGCTGGCGATGCCGTCGATGGCACGCTGATGACCTTTGCGCCGGATCCGCGCAAGAACCCGGCTTCTGCCGATCTCGTCGCCAAGTTCCGCGCTGCCGGCTATGAGCCGGAAGGCTATACGCTGTACTCTTATGCCGCCGCTCAGATCATCGCCGCCGCAGCAAAGGCTGCGGGCTCCAACGATCCTATGGCTGTTGCAGATGCAGCCAAGGCAAAGGGCCCGTTCAAGACCGCCATCGGCGACCTTAGCTTCAATGCCAAGGGCGATATCACCCGTCCGGACTACGTCATGTACAAGTGGTCCAAGGGTTCCGACGGCAAGTACACCTACGCCGAAATCGCGAAGTAATCTTCGCGTTGCCGGTTTCCGGCTTCGACACGACCTGCAAAGCCCGGCTACGCGCCGGGCTTTTTTCATAGCCGCTGGCGGAGGAGCGGCATTTCCTTCGCCGCTGACCTGCTTTAAGTCTGCCTGGTATAGGCAGGAGGATGAGCAGCATGAGCAAACCCAGGATTCTTGTTACACGGCGTTGGCCCGCCTCGGTTGAGGTGGCCCTTTCGGAAGGTTTCGATGCCACGCTGAATGAGGACGATGTTGCGCTCGATGCGGCGCAACTGCGGGAGGCGCTCCTTTCTTACGACGCCGTTCTCCCCACCGTTTCCGACAGGCTTCCGGCCGCGCTTTTCGAGGGCGATGCGGTCCGGACGAAGATTCTTGGCAATTTCGGCGTCGGCTTCAACCACATCGATGTCGCTGCGGCCAAGACGAAGGGCATCGTCGTCACCAATACGCCGGGCGTGCTCACCGATTGCACCGCCGATATCGCCATGCTGCTCTTGCTCTCTGTCGCGCGACGGGGCGGGGAAGGGGAGCGGGAATTGCGTGCTGGTGCGTGGACCGGCTGGAGGCCGACCCATCTGGTCGGCACCAAGGTTACCGGCAAGACTGTCGGCATCATCGGCTTCGGCCGCATCGGCAAGGCGTTTGCGCAGCGCTGTCATTTCGGCTTCGGCATGGATGTCGTCTTCTACAATCGCTCCGTCGTTGATCCGGTGGAGGCCGCGCGTTATGGCGCCAGGCAACTGCCGACGGTGGAGGACGTGCTCGAAGTCTCCGATTTTGTCTCGCTGCATTGCCCCGGTGGCGCCGAAAATCGCCATCTGATGAACGCAGCGCGTCTCGCCGCCATGAAGCCGGGTGCTTTCCTCATCAATACCGCACGCGGCGACGTGATCGACGAGGTGGCCCTGATTGCGGCACTCGAGCAAGGAACGATCCGCGGCGCCGGCCTCGATGTCTACGAGGCTGAGCCGCATGTGCCGGAGCGGCTGAGGGCGCTCGACAACGTCGTGCTTCTTCCGCATCTCGGCAGCGCCACTGAGGAGACGCGCACCGCCATGGGCATGAAGGTCGTGGACAATATCACCGCCTTTTTTGCCGGCCGCGAGCCGCCGGACAGAGTGGCCTGACGCCCTCCCTCGCGCATGACGGCCGAGAGAGCCGCTGGTATCTATAGTCAGACGCAGTTGCCCTTCTTTTCGGCGTTTGGCGAAAAACGATGCGCATGCCGCCCGAGATTGGGGCGTCACTGCGGGTGATCGCGTAAGGCATAGAAATTGCTTGCCTTTACTTTATCGCGGGCTTCAATGATCCGACAGCGGCGCGATCTGGCAACCGGAGAGACGAAATGGCATTGACGGCCATAGGCACAAAACCGCAGAGGGCGCGAGGTCGCGGCCATCTTGCGGCCAAGTCGCTTGGCGGCCGCACGCGTCTTGCCGAGCTGTTTCAGGAGGGCGCGGCGAAGATTCGTCTGCCCGACACCTTCGATAACTCCATGGAAGCGGTCATCATCAACACGGCCGGCGGCCTTACCGGCGGCGACCGGATGGATTGGAGCATCGTCGCCGGACCGGCCACGCATATCGACGTGACCACACAGGCCTGCGAGAAAATCTACAAGGCTTCGAGCGACACCGCGGAGGTCAAAACCTCCATCAGTGTGGGTTCTAGCGCGCGCGTCGACTGGCTGCCGCAGGAGACCATCCTCTTCGACCGTGCATCGCTCTCGCGCAGGCTGGATGTCGAGCTTGACGAAACGGCTGAATTTCTTGCCGTCGAGGCGATCCTGCTTGGGCGCAAGGCCATGGGCGAGGCGATGGTCGAAGGGTTGTTTCGCGATCGCTGGCGCATCCGCCGCGGCGAACGCCTGATCCATGCTGAGGAACTGCAGCTCGATGGCGATATCGCGGCGTTGACCCGCAAGAGCGCTGTGCTCGGCGGCCAGGTTGCCTTCGCGACCGTGCTCTATACGGGAGCGCGGGCGGAGACCTATCTCGGCCGGGTCCGGCCGCTGGTTGAGGCGCATATGGCGGGCGCCAGCCAATGGAAGGACAAGCTCGTGGTACGGCTTGCCGCTGCCGATGGTTTCGCGCTCAGAAAAGTCCTGATCCCGATCATTTCTGCCTTGCGCAACGGTGCGCCAGTGCCGAAAGTCTGGAACCTATAACTCCATGGAGCCGGATGATTTTAGACCTGCGTGACCTAAAATCATCCGGCTCCAGAATCAAAAGAGTAGAGCATGATGTCGTCCGAAAACCGCTCACACTTTTCGGCATCATGCTCTAGAAAACAGCAATCCAATAGGTAGGCGATGAACCTCACTCCAAGAGAAAAAGACAAGCTGCTGATTTCCATGGCGGCGATGGTGGCGCGGCGACGGCTGGAGCGCGGTGTCAAGCTCAACCATCCCGAAGCCATCGCATTGATCACGGATTTCGTGGTCGAGGGAGCCCGCGACGGTCGTCCGGTGGCGGAGCTTATGGAGGCCGGCGCCCACGTCGTTACCCGCGATCAGGTGATGGAGGGCATTGCCGAGATGATCCACGATATTCAGGTGGAGGCGACGTTCCCGGATGGAACGAAGCTCGTCACCGTCCACGAACCGATCCGCTGAGGCTTACGATGCTGGAACTCAGACCCAATTGCGAGTGCTGCGACAGGGATCTGCCGCCGGAAAGCCGGGAGGCGATGATCTGCACCTTCGAGTGCACCTTCTGCACGGATTGTGTCGGCAACGTCTTGGGCGGTCGCTGCCCGAATTGCGGCGGCGAATTCGTCCAGCGCCCCGTTCGCCCGGCGGCGTTGCTCGCCCAATATCCTGCTTCGACCAAGCGTGTTCTGAAGGCTGAGGGGTGTGCTCCCGTTCGGGCAGCATGAGGAGAGAACTATGATCCCAGGTGAAATCATCGCTGCCAGCGGCGATATCGAGCTTAATGCCGGAGCGCCGACCGTGACGCTCGAGGTCTCCAATACCGGCGATCGGCCCGTGCAGGTCGGAAGCCATTATCATTTTGCCGAGACCAATGCCGGGCTTGCCTTCGACCGCGACCAGGCGAGGGGTATGCGGCTCGATATTCCTGCTGGAACCGCCGTGCGTTTCGAGCCGGGTCAGACCCGCTCGGTGACGCTGATTCCGCTATCGGGCAAGCGGGAAGTCTACGGTTTCCGCCAGCAGATCATGGGCAAGCTCTAGGCATTCTTAGGGGAATTTGATGTCGCTGAAATTGCTTTTGCCTGCTGCAGCTCTTGCCGCAACCCTGATCTGCGGTCCTGCTTTTGCACAGAACAATCCGGATGAACCGAAGATCGATTGCGCCAAGGCCGAGGCGCAGACGGATTTGAACATTTGCGCCGCGCTCGATTTCGATACGGCCGATAAAGCGCTGAATGTACAATACAAGAAAACCCGGGCAGCGATGGTCGCCATCGATGCGGATCTCGACAACGACATGAAGGGTGCGGACAAGGCGCTCGTCAAGGCGCAGCGCGCCTGGGTGGACTATCGCGACGGCGAATGTGAGGCGCAAGGGTTTCAGGCACGAGGCGGCTCGATGGAGCCCATGCTGATTTCCGGCTGCAAGGCGGATTTGACCAAGAAGCGGACCAAGGAATTGAAAGAGCTCGCCGACGGGCTCGGAGGCAATTAGTGAGCAACAGGCGCAAAGTGATGATCGTCGGCAATGGCGAGATCGCGGTAGGAGCGGCGGCGGCGATCGATGCCGCCGACCTAGTGATCCGCTTCAACGATTGCCGTTCGATGGGGGCAGGCGGCCGCCGGACCGATGTCGTTGCGGTCTGCAATACCGGCCGGCCGGCGCGCGCCATGCTCGGCTCGGCAGAGTGGCGAAAGAGCCCTGCCGTTGCCTCAGCTTCGGAAATCTGGAGCGTGCGGGATCCCCGCAAGTTCGCTGCGCTGCGTGCGCCCTTGGCGATCTCGCACCCGGAGCTCGATGACTTCTGCGACGATTACACCGATCAGTTCACCGCCTTTTGCAAAGCCACCGGCAAGCGGCATGTCGTGATCGATCAATCCGTCCACGACGGCGTTGATACGGCGCTCTCCGCCTATGAGCCCGGCTCCTATGTGGTGCCGAGCAGCGGAATGATCGTGATTGCCGAGGTGCTGGCCCGCTATCCCGACGACGATGTCGCCATTACCGGCTTCAGCCATACAGGTTGGAGCGAGCATCCCTTTGCCGCCGAGAAGTTGCTTGTCGACGGCTATGTCTCCCTCGGCCGCCTGACGCGCCTTGTCGATACGAACCTCATCTCTGCCTCCCAAGGAGACTGATTCATGCCTTACAGGATTTCCCGCGCTGCCTATGCCAACATGTTCGGTCCCACCGTCGGCGACAAGGTGCGGCTCGCCGATACCGAACTGTTCATCGAAGTGGAGAAAGATCTCACCACCTATGGCGAAGAAGTGAAGTTTGGCGGCGGCAAGGTCATTCGCGACGGGATGGGGCAGAGCCAGGTGACGCGGGCGAACGGTGCCGTCGATACCGTCATCACCAATGCGCTGATCCTCGATCATTGGGGGATCGTAAAGGCGGATATCGGCCTGAAGGACGGCCGCATCGTCGCGATCGGCAAGGCCGGCAATCCGGATATGCAGCCTGATGTCGACATCATCGTCGGGCCGGGCACGGAAATCATCGCAGGCGAGGGCAAGATCGTCACCGCCGGCGGCATGGACAGCCATATCCACTTCATCTGCCCGCAGCAGATCGAGGAAGCGCTGATGTCGGGCATCACCACCATGCTTGGCGGCGGCACCGGACCGGCGCATGGAACGCTTGCGACCACCTGTACGCCGGGACCATGGCATCTGGCGCGTATGATCGAATCCTTCGATGCTTTTCCGATGAATATCGGCCTTTCCGGCAAGGGCAACGCCTCGCTGCCGGCGGCGCTGGAAGAGATGGTGCTCGGCGGCGCCTGCTCGCTGAAGCTGCATGAGGACTGGGGTACGACGCCGGCGGCGATCGACTGCTGCCTCAGCGTGGCCGACGCCTATGATGTGCAGGTGATGATCCACACGGATACGTTGAATGAAAGCGGCTTCGTCGAGGATACGATCGGTGCCATCAAGGGTCGTACGATCCATGCTTTCCACACGGAAGGTGCGGGTGGGGGCCATGCGCCTGATATCATTAAGATCTGCGGCCAGTCGAATGTCATTCCATCATCGACCAATCCGACGCGGCCTTATACGGTTAACACGATCGCCGAACATCTCGACATGCTGATGGTCTGCCATCACCTGTCGTCTTCGATCCCGGAAGACATTGCTTTTGCCGAAAGCCGCATCCGCAAGGAAACGATCGCGGCCGAGGATATTCTGCACGATATCGGCGCTTTCTCGATCATTTCATCCGACAGCCAGGCCATGGGACGCGTCGGCGAAGTGGCTATCCGCACCTGGCAGACCGCCGACAAGATGAAGCGCCAGCGTGGCCGACTGGCCCAGGAGACCGGCGACAACGACAATTTCCGCGTGAAGCGCTATATCGCCAAATATACGATCAACCCTGCCATTGCCCATGGCGTCAGCCACGAGGTCGGGTCTATCGAGATCGGCAAGCGTGCCGATCTGGTGATCTGGAGCCCGGCCTTTTTTGGCGTGAAGCCCGAGATGGTTCTGCTTGGCGGCTCGATAGCGGCGGCGCCGATGGGCGACCCCAATGCCTCCATCCCGACGCCACAGCCGATGCACTATCGCCCGATGTTTGGCGCCTTCGGCAAGAATCGCACAAACTCCTCGGTGACCTTCGTTTCCCAGGCTGCGTTCGATGCTGGGCTTGCCGGCAAGCTCGGCATCGCCAAGGCGCTGCTGCCGGTCAGGAATACGCGCGGCGGCATCTCAAAGGCATCGATGATTCATAACAGCCTCACCCCTCATATCGAGGTGGACCCGGAGACTTACGAAGTGCGCGCGGATGGCGAGCTTCTCACCTGTGAACCGGCGACGGTGCTGCCGATGGCGCAGCGCTATTTCCTTTTCTGAGAAGCACTTCGAAGCGTTACCAATGGCAAGCGGCAAGGCCCCGGTTTCCGGGGCCCTTCTGGTTTTTTGCGGTTAAGCCAGCATTATCATAGGCTTGTGGAAGCAGATCCGCGCTTCGCCTTCCGGTTTACAGAGGAAGGAGCGCTACTGGCTATCAGAGATTGTTCACAAGTTGGGAAATGCCGGGCATTTTAATGATTCCATTAAAGACCTGGAAGCGCCTTCACCTCTATCTCACATGACTGAAACGGTGGCAGAGGAAGGTGAATCGCATGAAACAATGGATTTCGCTGCAAGCCGAAGTCGGCAATTTTCAGCAGAAGCGTGCGATTTATATTTTCGCGCTTAAGATGAGTTTTGCAGCTGTCATCATGTCGCTTGCGATCATGATCGTGATGCTTCCCGTTTTGCAATGGCTTGATCTCCTGCCATTGCCGATCATGGAGGTGATGCGCTTCGGTGTTCTCTTGGCCTGGATCATCGGCGGCACCGTTTCCGGTGTGCTGGCGATATTGGCCGGTTTCTCGATTCACAAGCTCGCCGTTTCCCGTGCCGAGTTCGAACGGTTGAGCCGCACCGATGGGCTCTCCGGCCTGCTCAATCGTCGCGCCTTTACGGAAGCATTGAAAGAGGCGGGGCATGGCGCCTCGCTGGTGATCTTTGACGTCGATCGCTTCAAGACGATCAATGATCGCTTCGGCCACGCATCCGGCGATGCCGTGATCGTTGCTGTATCGCAGATATTGGGGCGTGTCTTCACGGGTGAGGACATGATCGCCCGACTCGGCGGCGAGGAATTTGGCGCCATTATTCATGGTGGCGATATCGATGAACGCATCGCCCGCATCGAAGCTGTCAAGGAGCAGGTAGCCAATCATTCGATCGCTATCGACGGCGGCTCGGTCAAGATTACCGTCTCCGCCGGAATTGCCGACATGGGCAAGGATCGCAAGACGGAAGGCGTCTATGCCGCGGCCGACAAGGCGCTCTATCTGGCCAAGACGCTTGGCCGCAATCGCGTCGTCCACGAGCGCGAACGCCTGTCTCAGGTCTGGCGCCGCTATACCACCGAGCAGGAAGAGGAAGCCCTGCCGGCCCTCATGGAATTGCAGCGCTACGTGTATCGCATGTAGCGCCGCCGAACGGCATTGGCGCTTGCGCGGGCGGCGACTATTCTGCATGCTTCGGCAGAGCTTCAATTTGGATCCGCCATGCAACGCGTCACCTCCTACCTGCCGGCCGGCACCCCGTCTTCCAATCCGATCGATCGCGTCGTCCTGCCGCATGATCTCAGGCACTTGCGCCGCAAGCTGCTGCATCTCGAAAATGGCGAAATGGTCATGCTCGACCTGAAGGAGCCGGTGCTGTTTGCCAATGGCGATCTGCTGGTGCGCGAGGACGGCGAGTTGATCGAGATCGTTGCCGCGGACGAAAAGCTATTCGAGATCAAGCCACGCGATCGCAGGCATCTGGTCGAGCTTGCGTGGCATCTCGGCAATCGCCATCTTTCGGCGCAGATCGAGGAAGAGCGCATCCTCATCCTGCGCGATCACGTGATCCGCTCAATGCTCGAAGGGCTCGGCGCGACAGTCGCCGAGGTGAGCGAGCCTTTCCAGCCCGCGCGGGGTGCCTATCATTCCCATGGCAGCCATTCGCAAGGGCACGGCCACCAACACGATCATGGGCACGATCATCATTCGCATGATTGAGCGCAGACGGCTGACACGGCGATGACGGACGATCGCGACCTTCTGGCTTTGTTGCGGCTGATGGCCTGGCTGTCGCCGGCCTTCCCGGTGGGATCCTTTGCCTATTCGGGCGGCCTTGAACGGGCCGTTCACGATGGGCTAATTCATGACGACAGGAGCCTGCGGGACTGGATCGCGACCCTGATCCAGCACGGCGCCGCCTGGAACGATGCCGTTTTGCTGGCGGAAGGGCACCATGCGGGAGAAGATGCGCCGCGGCTCGCAGCCGTGGCGGAACTCGGCGAGGCGCTGGCGGGCTCGAAGGAGCGCCACACCGAAACCATGCTGCTTGGCGAAGCCTTCCTGTCGGCCGCCAGTGCCTGGCCGCACGAGATCTTTTCGATGCTGCCGGCAAAGGTTGCCTATCCCATTGCGGTCGGCGCCGTTGCTCGCGCGCATGATATTCCTCTCCAGAAGACGCTTGCCGCCTTCCTGCATGCCCTTGCATCGCAGATGCTGTCGGCCGGCATCCGGCTCGGCGTGACCGGGCAGAAGGATGGGGTCGCCATCCTTGCGGCCCTGGAGGATATCATTGCTGAAGTGGCGACGCGCGCGGCGAAATCCGATCTTGACGATCTCGGCGCGGCGGCAGTGCAGGCCGATATTGCGAGCCTGCGCCACGAAACCCAGAGGACGCGGCTTTTTCGTTCGTGATGCGCGGCCTGAAGAAAATTCCACTGCCGAGGTTCATCCTACGTCATTCGCCGCTGTGCGACAGGCGGATGCTTCGCTATCCTGCTATTTTACCGGAGTTGCGACTATGAAATCGAGAAATGGACCTTTGCGCGTCGGCATCGGCGGGCCCGTCGGCTCGGGCAAGACGGCGTTGACGGAAAAGCTGTGCAAGGCGATGCGCGACGATTATTCCGTCGCCGTCGTCACTAACGACATCTATACGACGGAGGATGCGGAGGCGCTGGTGCGGATGCAGGCGTTGACGTCGGATCGCATCGTCGGCGTCGAAACCGGCGGTTGCCCGCACACTGCCATCCGCGAGGATGCGACGATCAACCTGCAGGCCATCGCCGGCCTTAACGAGCGGCTCCCCGATCTCGACGTGGTCTTCATAGAATCCGGCGGCGACAATCTGGCGGCGACTTTTTCGCCGGATCTTGCCGATATCACCATCTATGTCATCTCGGTGTGCCAGGGAGAGGAAATCCCGCGCAAGGGCGGTCCCGGCATCACCAAATCGGACCTTCTCGTCATCAACAAGAAAGATCTGGCGCCTTTCGTCGAGGTAGATCTCGACGTGATGGATCGGGATGCGACGAGGATGCGTCAGGCTCGTCCCTTCGTCTTTTCCGACATGAAGCGGGGCGAGGGCGTCAGCAAGATCGTCGATTTCCTAAAGGAACAGGGCGGCCTGTGACAGCCTGTGTGGAAACGTTTGGAGGCTCCGGTTTGACCGGGGCCTCTTTTGGTTTCTGGGTCTATGCGGGTTTTGATGTTATGTTTATGGTGCGCCTGATGTTGTAGGCGAGCACCGAGAGGGCCATTTCGGTTCTGGTGCCCTTGAGGTTTCTGGTCAGGAAACGTCCGCCTGCCATCATCCGTTTGATGGTGCCGAACGGATGTTCTGCGGTGCATCGACGCTTTCGCATCA
>NZ_JARWKZ010000041.1:0-56711 GCF_050577975.1 Rhizobium sp. BR 315
CCCCTTGAGGATCTTGGCGACGGCGAGCGGCTCGACGGCATCATCAGTCTCGACCAGGACGGCGCGATCCGCGCCCATGGCGAGCGCCGTGCGCAAGGTTTCTTCCGCCTTGGCCGGACCGACGGAGACGACCACAACTTCCGAGGCCTTGCCGGCCTCCCTGAGCCGCAGAGCCTCTTCAACGGATATCTCGTCAAACGGGTTCATCGACATCTTCACGCCGTTCAGGTCGACGCCCGAACCATCCGGCATAACTCGGACTTTCACGTTCGCATCGATGACGCGTTTCACTGAAACAAGAATTTTCATGGCTGGACTTTCCGGCGCAATTTTTGATGAACCTTCAATATATTCTGCAAAGTTGGCGTCAAGCGTTTTCTCGCGAATTCGTTTTAAAGATACGAAGAATCTGGGATGATGCTCTGCATAACGCGGAGAGCCCGCCGCACTCGCCCGCTGGAAAACCGCGCGAAAGAGTCTCTATCGAGCGCAGCTTGATATTGTCACTCTCGCTATCGCAGCCGGCTAGTCGAGGTGTGATGGTTCATGAGAACACGTTGAGGGGAAAATCGAAAGGACCTTTCGGCCCGCGCTACGCCTCCTTGGCAAGGGGGCCACCTCAAGTAATGTCAGCGCAAACGCTCGCAAGGCTCCGTGAAATGAGGCTTCCTTGTTTAAAGCATGCTGGCTCCGTCATTCCCGTCGTCGTCTGCAAACTGACCATGCACAAGCAGAAAATCGAGGCCGGACCGGATGTCTTTCGATATGGCCGCACCTGCCTTGGCCGCGTCGCGTGCCACGAGCGCGTCGACCGCTTCCTCGCAATAGGAAGTCGCCCGAGCGTCGCCGGGTGCGACGCTAAGATGTCTGAGGAATGGACCGCACTGGAGCCAAAGGAGTTCGATATGTGATCTCAAAGTCTCCGAGCTGCAGTATTTGTAAATTCCGAATTTTAGCTTCTGATTGAAATCCAAGTATTGCTCGAGATTGTTGTCATTCAGCGCCTTAATAAGACCGTCGCTTGAACGGCGAAGCTCCCGAAGACCATCACTATCGATACGCTCGCAGGCTTGGAGCGTCGCGTGACTCTCAAGAAGAGCCCGTAGCTCCATGACTTCCTTAAACCGCGTCCTGGTGGCTATCGGAATAGCATACGTGCCGTTAGACTTCTGAACCAATGCTCGCTCGGCTAGTAACCGACCCAAGGCAGCACGCGCAGGCATCTCGCTGGTTCCGAGTGCTTTACCGACCATTCTTCCGCTGAGCTTCTGACCAGGCTCGAACCCGCCCCGCATCAGCACGGTTCGGAGTTGCTCGTACACTTGGTCTTGCATCGACTGAAAATCGATCGGTTCTAGTGCAAGTCCTGACTTCATAGTGGTTCTCAATTCAGGCATCCATATTCGTATAAAAGCACCAACACTGAATGCTGGGTAGGTCAAGCCGGGTGAAACTACCCGCCCGGCCGACTCGGTGATCGCGGCCGTGCCTAAGGAAGTACTTTCCCCGGATTCATAATGTTGTTTGGGTCGAGTGCCCTCTTCAAGGTCCACATGGTTCCGATAGCATTTTTGTGCTCCCATTCCATATACCTGGTCTTGCCATATCCGATCCCATGCTCGCCGCTGCATGTGCCACCGAGAGCGAGCGTTCGTTCGATAAGCCGATCATGAATCTCCTCGGCTAATTCAAATTCAGAGTGAACCTCCGGGTCGATGACCATGCCAAGGTGGAAGTTTCCATCACCGACGTGGCCGATAACGCTCACAAAGAACGGCACGCGTTCCAGGTCTTCGCGTGTCAGCCGAATGATTTCAGAGAGTTTAGAGATCGGAACGCAGGAATCGGTACCGTACACGCGTGCGTTGGGGCGCATCGCGAGGAGAGCATAATGCGCCTCGTGCCTTGCGTGCCATAGCTTATTGCGCTCCTCGATGTCGGTCGAGGACTCCAATTTTGATCCACCGTGTGACGCGACCAGTTCGGAGATCTGAGCAATCTGATCATCGACCGACGCGGTTGAGCCGTGAAATTCGAAGAACAGCGTTGGCGCGACATTGAGCTCGAGCTTGGAAAAGCGATTGACCGCGACAATGGTCTGCTCATCAAGGAACTCCACTCGGGCAAGCGGAATGCCGAGCTGTACTGCTTCCGTGACCAAGGTGACCGCGTCTTCGACGGTTGGGAAGCTCGACACACCAGATGCAATAACTTCGGGAAGGCCATATAGCTTGATGGTGACTTCCGTGATCAATCCGAGCGTGCCTTCGCTGCCAACGAAGAGGCTCGTAAGGTCGTAGCCTGCGGCGGATTTCCGCGCACGAGAGCCGGTTCGAATGATCTCCCCACTCGGAAGCACCACCTCTAGGGCCAGCACATTCGCCTTCATGTTGCCGTATCTGACGGCATTGGTGCCGGATGCCCGCGTAGCCGCCATCCCACCGATCGTCGCATCCGCGCCGGGATCGACCGGGAAAAAAAGGCCCGTATCCCGGAGATAGGAATTCAATTGTTTACGTGTCACGCCGGGTTCGACCGTCGCGTCGAGATCCTCGGCGTTGACAGCAAGCACAGCATTCATTCGGCTGAGGTCGATGCATACCCCGCCCCGCAGCGCATTGACGTTGCCCTCCAGGGATGTGCCCGCTCCCCAGGGCACAACGGGAACGCCGGCTTCGTTGCAGATCTTCAGGACTGCGCTCACCTCCTTCGTCGAAACCGGGAAGCACACCGCTTCCGGAGGAGCCGACGGCAAGTGGCCCTCCCCGCGGGAGTGCTGCTCGATTATGGAAGGATTAACACTGATCCGGTCGCCAAGAATCGCGGCAAGCCTCTCTTTGATGTTTTCGGCGAGTTTCATGTCATTGGCTTTCAAGGGAGTGATGGCATCCAACGCTGCGATATGGGCAAAAGCGACGGCCACTTGTTCAAGGGTAGCGCGCCCTACCTGCGGGTAAGGCTGCGCAGGAAGCTTTCCTTGCGGGCACTAGTGGACACGTCGAAGAATTTCTCGGGAGGAGAATCCTCGATGATGACGCCGCCTTCCAGAAACACAATGCGGTCAGCCACTTCGCGCGCGAAGTTCATCTCGTGTGTCGCGATGATCATCGTCATTCCCTCGTTGCGGAGTTCGCGCATTACCGAGAGAACTTCGTGTACGAGCTCGGGGTCGAGCGCCGAGGTCGGCTCGTCGAAAAGCATGGCTTCAGGTTTCATGGCGAGCGACCGCGCGATTGCGACCCGCTGTTTCTGACCACCCGAAAGTTCGTCCGGGTAATAGTCATGCCTCTCGGCCAGCCCCACCCGCGTGAGAAGATCCATCGCCCGCTGTCGGGCGTCAGCCTTCGAGATCCCGAGCACTTGGACGGGTCCCTCCATGACGTTTTGCAACGCCGTCATGTGAGGAAACAGATTGAAGTCTTGGAACACCATTCCCAGACGGGCGCGGACCCTGGCGATGCGGGTCTGGCTGTGAGGCTTCASCCCTTCGGGAATCTCATCGTAATAAACCCTCTCGCCGTCGAGACGGATCTCACCGGCAGTCAGTGCTTCGAGATTGTTGACACAGCGAAGCAAGGTCGACTTGCCGCTACCGGAGGGGCCGACCAGGCAGACGACTTCCCCCTTGCGTATCGCAAGCGACACTCCGTTGACGACGGCCAAGGATCCATAGGATTTGTGGATATTGTTTAACAGGATCATCGGCTGGAACCCCTAGCTTCTATTGAATCGACCAGATTTGGCTTCGACGGGGCCGATCTCACACGGCGCTTTGTATGCATGCGTCGCTCCAGATATCGGACGAACAAGGCAGCAGGGAAACCAGCCACGAAATAGAGGATCCCGGTTACCGTATAGACCGTGAAATATTGATACGTGGAGGACGACACGAGGTTGCCGGTATAGAGCAACTCATTGACGGTCACGACGGACGCAAGGGCCGTGTCCTTGAAGAGCGCGATGAAGTAATTGCCTAGCGTGGGAGTCACAACCTTGAAAGCTTGAGGCAGAATAATTCTGATGAACGCCTTGGCCGGGGTCATGCCCAGGGCGGCCGCCGCATTACGCTGTCCGTCAGGAATGGATTTTATGCCACCGCGGTAGACCTCGCTGAGATATGCCGTGTAGTTCACCGTCAATGCCACAACCGCTGCGGCGAACGGATCAAGCTGAACGCCGGCAGCCGGAAGAACGTAGTACACGTAGAACAACTGCAAAATCAGAGGTGTGCCGCGAATAATCTCCACCAACGCTTCGAAGGGCAGGCGGACGAGCCAGAGGCGCGAGGTCCGAACGAGCGCCAGCGGAATGGCCAGAACGCCGGCCAGGACTATAACGATCAGCGTGAGCAAAATCGTATTTCCTAGCCCTTGCAACAGTACATATCCGTATGACCGGATCACGTCTAAGTTCAAGAGTTCCATCGTGTTCTTCGCCGATGGTCACCGGCCGATTTAGGATCGACCAGTGACGCAGTCGCTCCTTAATCAGTTCACTTGCAGCGGGAAGTAGAAGAGATTGCGATCCGAAAGCCCATTCCTGCGAAGGACCTCTGACATGGCGCCCGAAGCTCTGGCTTCCGCCAAAGCCTGATTGAAGGCGGCACGGAAGCTGCAATCCTCCTTGCGGAAACCAAAGCGGGCATAACCGTAGCCGTTCTTCAAAAGATCGTCCGGGATCGGGAAGCTCGCGAGGGATTCGACGTTCGCGTCGGGATTGGCCTTCTTAAACTCGGCGGCCAGGAGATCGTACTCAACGACTACGTCGACCTTGTCCTGCTGGATRGCAGCGAACTCTTCCGCATAGCTTTGGAAGCGCGTGGCTTCGATACCGACCTTTTTCAGGTATTCGTCAGTACCGGTACCAAGAAGAACCCCGACGCGAACGGTCGCAAGATCTTCGAAGCTCTTCACGTTCTTTGGGTTCCCCGCTTGGACAACGACAGCGGGGCCATACCACCAAACCGGACCACTGAAAGCGATAGTCTTCGAACGTTCGGGGGTTACGTGTAGGTCGGTTACGACCATATCGATACGGTTAGAAAGCATCGACGGAATGAGCGAGTTGAACGCGCCCGCYTCATAGGTGATCTTTGTGATACCCATGTGCTTGAGGACTTCTGCGTGTAGCTCCACGTCGATTCCTACGGCCTTGCCCGACGCCGGGTCGATACCGGACCAGGGCATAGCCGCAGCCACGCCAAGCTTCACACCGTTCTCGATCGCGTTTTCATAAGACTCGTCAGTACAAGCTGGGTAGTCTGCTGGTACTTCATAGTACGGTTCCGCTGCCACAGCGTGAAATCCTATGCCGACACTCATGATGATTGCGGCGCAGGTCGCACTCAAATAACTTGCAGTTCGGTTCATTTCATTCTCTCCAGTTGGTTTCGGTTCCCCGTGCGCCTCCTTCACCGGTGGCGAACGCTTTATTGCGAGGATCTGCCGGACTAAGCAGTCAGTCCCCGTTCGTATGCGAGCAGATCTGCCAACTGCGTGCGCATCTCTTCAACGAGCGCCGTGCTAGGCGCCCTATTTGGCAGGCGGACGGGGCCAGCCTCAAAGCCCGCAAGGGTCTGAGCAGCCTTCATCGGGCCCGGATTGGGCTCCGCGTAAACGCTGAGAAGGAAGTTCCGGATACGTCCGATCTGCCCCTGCGCAGTCTTAAGATCGCCTGCCCGTGCGGTGTCGAAGATCTGAACCCACGTACGCGGTAGAACGTTCGTAGAGGCCAGCACGCCTCCAACGGCACCAAGCGCGATCTGGGCTGCGAATAAGTGCTCATCCCCGGACATTACCGCGATGTGCTCCCCGACCAACTCGACGACCCTGGTGAAGGTGGTCTGGTCTGGGTTCGATGCCTTCATTGCGAAGACAGAACCGTCCGCCACGATGTCGCATACGGTCTCCGGTTCGAGTGAAACGAGAGTAAGATAAGGGATCTCGTAAAGCATCACGGCTTGGCCAACGCCGTCGGCAACTGCCTTGTAGTAGTCCCGAATGCCAGCTTGGCTGGGGGCCGTACCGAAGGGGGTGATGACCATCAGTCCGTTTGCCCCCGCCTCCAAGCAAGCGCGACCGAGTGCCAGAGTGTCGGGCAATCCAGGAGTGATAACGCCCGCAAGCACCGGCACCCTTCCGCCGACAGCCTCAACTGTCACTCCAACAACTTCAACACGTTCAGCAAAGGACAAGGCAGCTCCTTCGCCTGTCCCGCCAATTGCAACGATCCCAGCGATACCGGCTTGCAACTGAGTTTCGATCTGCTCCGAAATGGCGCGTGTGTTCAATCTTCCGTCGGGGGTCAGGGGCGTTGTGGTGGCCGTGTATAGGCCGTACGTCGTGAGCTTGGTCAGCGCCATGTGACTCGTCTCCATCCTAAAAGATCTGATTTCTCCTCCTCGCAATCGGGCGTTCCGTCGCGATGGGGTGATTTGTGACGGCAATTTTCAGAGAATGTCAATCGTGCGATCTACGATCTGCGATCGCGCTTTTTAGTTTGGTCACATAGTTTATGGAGCGAGCTCTTTGATTTCGCGAAAAAAACCGTCCACGCGCACCGTTTGAAAAAACGTATTGAATGTTGAATATTTTTGACATAGCGTTGCGTTCGTTGGGTGGCCGCTTCACACAACAATCGGGGACGCGGCAGCGAACAATTTCATTGAGGACGGTGGGATCGACGTACTTCGAAGGATGAGCGTCGGAGGGCTAAGTCGTGCCCTTTCCCCGGTTGCGAAAAGGCGCGCGGCAAATGGGATCGAAAGCATTTCGCGATGCCTTGCTCTCCGGCTGAAAGATCCTATCACCACGAGCCACCGGCCTACACACCTCGAGCGCTCCAGCATCGCCCCGATCTCTGGATCCGACCACAAGATTTGGAACCAGCAACCAGACTTTCTAGCTGCCCGAGTACCGGGTGTGCGCCGACAAGGAGAAGACATGCCAATCCACCAAGAGTTCGACCGCCTTTCAGGCACGTTGTTTGTCGACGGACGCTATTTGAAGAGCGCCGCAACCAATAGAATCTCGGTCATCGACCCGGCCACTGAAGATCGCATTGCTGAAATCGCGGATGCCACGGACGACGAACTCGAGAATGTGATCGACATCGCAAACTCCGCGAGGAAGGCGTGGTTGGCCATAGATTCACGCACTCGCTCTACGGCCCTTCACGAAGTCGCGGCAAAGATCCGTCGCGATAAGGCTGTATATGGCTATTTCATGACCCGTGAGGAAGGTAAGCCGTTCAAGGAAGCCGTCGACGAAACATCGTGGTGCGCTACCGCGATCGACTACTATGCCGAACTTGGGCGCAACGAGAGCGGCAGAATCGCTGGATCGACTGTTCCGGGCCAGTTCCACTTCTCGATCAAGGAACCGTTGGGAACTGTCGTTATCATTCTTCCCTTCAACTTCCCGCTTGTCCTCCTTTGCTGGGAACTGGCGGCCGCACTCGCTGCAGGCAATTCCGTCATCATCAAGCCGCATGAGCAGACAAGCATTACTACTCTAAAATTCATGGAAGTGTTCAGCGAACTGCCCAAGGGTCTGGTGCAAGTCGTTACCGGCGGCCCGCGTGTCGCTCAACACCTCGTCCGAAGCAAAAAGACCCATTGCATCGCGTACACTGGCTCTGTGCCGATCGCGCAGGAAATTCTGAGGGTTTGCGCCGAAACCTTCAAACCMGCTCTGATTGAGGCATCCGGCAACGACCCCTTCATCGTCATGCCTTCCGCTCCTTTAGATATCGCTGTGCGGGCGGCTGCCTTCGCTGCTTACCTCAACTGCGGCCAAGTTTGTACATCGGCAGAACGATTCTACGTTCATGACAGCATTCACGACGAGTTCGTCGAACGACTGGTCGCTGAAACGAAAAAGCTTCGCATTGGCAACGGCCTCGAAAATGTTGACATCGGCCCAATGGCGACGCACCGCCAGCGAGACCGCTTCGAGTCGCTTCTCGCGCGCGCGCGTCATGAAGGCGCAATTTTCGCCACCGGTGGCGGACGCCCCAATGGACTCAATCACGGCTGGTTCATCGAGCCTGCAGTCCTGACGAATGTGGATCCAAAGTCAGAAATCCTCAACGGAGAATCTTTCGGTCCCGTCGCGCCCATCTGTCGCGTGAAAGATTTCGATGAAGCACTTGAACTCGCGAACCGTTCCGARTTCGGTCTTGGGTCTAACCTCTACTCCCGCGATATGGGCGAGATGATGCGAGCGGTCAACGAGATTGAAGCAGGTATGGTCTGGATCAATGCGCCGATCCTTGACAACGACGCGCTCCCCTTTGGCGGACGTAAGCTGTCAGGTATCGGCCGGCAGCTCGGCCCAGAAGGCCTAGCGCAGTTCCAGTCCTCGAAGTACGTGGTGATGGATCCAGAGGCCGCCCCGCAGGACTTCTGGTGGTTCCCCTACCCAGATGCGGAGAGTTTCGAACGGGCGAAATCCGAGTGAAATCGAAAGGTMGGCCGCATCACTGCGGCCGACCACAGGAATGCCCGAAACGCCTTCAAAACTCGCGGAGAAGGCCCCACTGATAGGGTCAAATCACGATTGTCGCGAAGCCAGACGCGACGAGGTCCGGGCGACGTTTGTCACAGTATGTGCGCTTTTGATAAACGAGAGCGGCTTGCCAACTTCGACTAAGCTTGCATGAAGCATGACGGCCCGTTCGTATGCAGCGTCGTCGAGCATATGACTGGAGCACGTCGGGTTTAATCCGGTTCATATCCGGCTGTCCTGAAGCAGTTTAGTAAGCGGTGTCTTGGACCCACCTTCCGGATTAGAGCATGATTGACGATGTTGGCCCCGAACGAGGGCTTGGACATATGTCAGTTTCACAGCTTACGCTTACATCGAGCGATGAAGAGCCGGTTCGGCGGTTCGAGGTTTTCACGGGCAGCGGCCGTCGGCGCGAGTGGAGCGACGAGCGCAAGGCTGAGATCGTCGCCGAGAGTTATGAGCCGGGCGTGACGGTCTGCGCCGTGGCTCGGCGTCATGGATTGACCCCGCAGCAATTGTTCACCTGGCGTCGTCTCGCCCGCAAGCCGCTCGAAGCTGTGCCGGTCGTCGAGGCCGTTCCGATGTTTGCGCCAGCGGTTCTTGACGTACCTACGAAGCCTGAAGCGAAAGAGCCGGAACCGGCGCGTGCCCCGAGAAAGAAGTCGAGCAGCGGCGCAATCGAATTGGAGATCGGCGGAGCGATCGTGAGGATCGCATCCGGCGCGGACGCTGCTACGATTGCCGCCGTCATTCAGGCCGTGAAAGCACAGTCGTGATCGGGCCTTCGGGAGCGGTAAAKGTCATGGTCGCCACCCGGCCTGTCGACTTCCGCAAAGGCGCGGAGGGCTTGGCGGCGCTGGTCAAGGCCGAGATGGGTGCCGACCCGTTCTCCGGCACGATCTACGTATTCCGGGCCAAGCGCGCGGACCGGATCAAGCTGGTCTTCTGGGATGGCAGCGGCGTATGCCTGGTGTCCAAGAGGCTTGAGGATGGTGAGTTCCATTGGCCCAAAATGCAGGACGGCGCAATGCGCCTGACCGCCGCCCAGTTCTCGGCCTTGTTCGAGGGGCTGGACTGGAAGCGCGTTCATGCGCCGATCGAGGCGCGTGTCCCGCAGACGGCCGGATAGCCGCCGCGACCTATTGAATCAGCCGCGTCAACACCCTCGTCCTCGGCGTCGAAGTATGCTGTTGTCCTGCCATGACGATGACGGCCGACGAGCTTCCCGACGACCTGAACGCGCTCAAGGCCATGGTGCTTTCGCGCGAGCTCGAGAACGCCCGACTGCGACAGATCATCAAGGAATTGCAGCGCCACCGCTTCGGCCGTCGCGCTGAGACGCTTCCAGAAGATCAGCTTCTCCTTGGGCTCGAAGAGGCCGAACAGGTCGAGGCGGACGGTCTGGAAGATAAGGAGCAGGCATCGAGCGATCTGCGCCGGGAACGGGTTGCCAAGCGGCGGACAAACCGTGGTGCCCTTCCTGCCCATCTGCCGCGCATCGATGTCGTCATCGACATCGAAAGCCATGACTGCCCCTGCTGTGGCAAAGGCCTGCATCGGATCGGCGAAGACGTCAGCGAGAAGCTCGACATCGTGCCAGCCCAGTTCCGCGTTCTGGTAACGCGTCGTCCCAAATATGCATGCCGGGCCTTGCTCCCGCGCGGTTGATCGAAGGTGGCATTCCGACTGAAGCGACCGTCGCCCAGGTGCTGGTCTCCAAATACGCCGATCACCTGCCGCTCTACAGACAGGCGCAAATCTACAAGCGCCAGGGTATAGACCTCGACCGCTCGACACTTGCCGACTGGGTCGGCCGCGCCGCGTGGCATCTACGCCCGGTTCATCAAAGGTTGCTCGAACAACTCAAGACCTCGTCCAAGCTCTTCGCCGACGAGACGACCGCCCCGGTGCTCGATCCGGGTCGGGGAAGGACGAAGACCGGGCAGCTATGGGCATACGCTCGCGATGACCGACCATGGCAGGGGGCCGATCCGCCCGGCGTTGTCTATGTCTATGCGCCTGATCGCAAGAGCGAACGGCCGATGGCGCATCTCAATGGCTTCGTCGGCCTCCTGCAGGTGGACGGATACGTGGGCTATCGAGCGCTTGCCGCCGGCAACAGCGTGTCTCTGGCATTCTGCTGGAGCCACGTGCGACGGCGATTTTATGAGTTGTCGGCCGCCGGTCCTGCGCCCATCGCCAGCGAAGCGCTCAGGCGTATCGCCGAGCTCTACAAGATCGAGGACGATATCCGTGGCAGGACACACAAGGAACGCCGTGCCGTCCGTCAGGACAAGAGCCGCCCGATCGTTGACGACCTCGCGCCCTGGCTGACCGAGCAGCTCGCCCTTATCAGCCAGAAGACCAAGCTCGCCGAAGCCATCCGCTACACGCTCTCACGCTGGGACGGGCTCACCCGCTTCATCGATGACGGCCGCATCGAGATCGACTCCAATACTGTTGAGCGGTCCATCAGGCCGATCGCCCTCAATAGGAAGAACGCGTTGTTCGCCGGCTCTGACGCCGGAGCCGAACATTGGGCGACCATCGCTTCGCTCATTGAAACGGCCAAGCTAAACGGCATCGAGCCGATGGCCTACCTGACGGACGTCATCACGAGGGTCGTCAACGGCCATCCAAATAGCCGGATCGATGACCTTATGCCCTGGGCCTATGCCGAGAAGCCCATCGCAAAGGCCGTGGCCTAAGAACACCGCTTACGCAGTTTACGCATTCGGCCGGCGTAAAGAGTTCGATGATGGAACTGGCGGCTTTCCAGAGAGCGGGGATGGTTTGTTCGGCCCTTGACCGCATCAATGCCTTGAGCTTTGCGCATGCGTTTTCGATGGGGTTAAAGTTGGGACTGTAAGGCGGCAGGTAGAGCAGCCTGCGCCTGTCGCTTCCGTGGCGTCGCGCACACCGGCGGCCTTAGCCGCGCCGTCACCCTTGGGGCCGCGGTGTCAGTTCGCTGATCTTCGCCCGTGCGATCCAGCGGATCGCGCTCGATACCCCGACGCCGAAACGGGCCGCCGCCTGCCGGGCCGATGCCCCGTCATCCGCAGGTTTCAAGACACGTAACCGTACACCCCTGCTCAGCGCTCTGGCCATCACCAACATCCGTCAAAGCGGATGTTGAATCAGAAACCAGCCGGCACGTCACATCACAATCGATTCATCGATACCCGGACGCGCTCTAGCAGGCTGTTGAAAAAGAAGCTGGCCTGGAGGCTTTCGCCGTGATTCACTCGCTTCGTCGAGTTTTGGAGTGATGCATGCGCGGCGGCGATGTGAGGACGGGTGAACTCTTCAGCTATGTCGATCTGGAGGATCGAGTTCGTCGTGATCATCCGCTGCGGGCAATCCGGCAGATCGTGAACGACGCTCTGGTTTTCTTGGAACGGGAGTTTGCAGCGCTCTATTCGCCGATCGGGCGGCCATCGATTGCGCCTGAGAAGCTTCTGCGCGCCATGCTTTTGCAAGCCTTCTATTCGATCCGCTCGGAGCGGCTTTTGATGGAGCGGCTGGAATACGACCTTCTGTTCCGCTGGTTCGTCGGCATTGGCATTGACGATCCAGCTTGGGACCATTCGGTGTTTTCGAAGAACCGCGACCGGTTGCTGGAAGGCGACATCGCCGCGAAGTTCCTCAGTGCGATCCTTTCGCAGCCCAAGGTAAAGCGGTTGCTGTCTACAGACCACTTCTCTGTCGATGGCACGCTGATCGAAGCCTGGGCGTCGATCAAGAGCTTCAAGCCGAAGGACGGCCCAAAGGGGCGATCATGGCGAACCACCTTCGAATGCAGGTGGTCGGAATGTCGAAGCAGACTTTCATGGCGAAAAGCGTTCCAACGAGATGCATGCTTCAACGACCGACCCAGACGCAAGACTTTATAAGAAGGGCAAAGGCAAGGAGGCCAAGCTGTGCTTCATGGGGCATGGGCTGATGGAAAATCGCCAAGGGCTGCTGGTCGATGCCTATCTGACTGAGGCCAGCGGATATGCTGAACGGGCAGCGGCGCTGCACATCATCGAACCTTTCGCTGATCGGACACAAGCGATCACGCTGGGTGCCGACAAGGCCTATGACACAAAGGACTTCGTCCAAGATTTGCGGTCGATGAAGGTGACGCCCCATGTGGCGCAGAATATTAATGGTCGCCGCTCGGCCATCGACGGTCGCACGACGCGCCATTCCGGCTATGGGGTCAGCTTGCGCATCCGTAAGCGCATCGAGGAGGCGTTCGGCTGGATCGAGACCGTCGCGGGGCAGGACAAGACGAAGTTCCGTGGCCGCGACCGCGTCGGATGGGCCTTCACCTTCGCGGCCGCCGCTTACAATCTGGTACGGCTACCGAAGCTGATAGCGATGCTGTCATGAGCGCGGCCAGAAACTGCCGCCTGATCGGCCGCTGGCGGATCGTCGAGGCCGATCTGTGGGGTCGGGATTATCTCGACCTGGTCGCGCCCGCCACAATCACCATCAGGGCCAACGGTCATGGCGAAATCGCCTTCGGTGCGATGCAAGCGGGCCTCGAACTCGGCTACAGCACGTCCATGGTCTCCTTCACATGGGCAGGATGCGACGAAATGGACGAAGTCTCGGGTGACGKACCTGCCGAATTGCTCGACGAGAGTACGATCGAGATCACTTTAGCCTATCACAATGGCGACGAGGCTATCCTAAAGACCAAACGGGAGACTTCTTCAATAGCCTGCTAGGGCGATCGCACGGCTATTGCTGTTAAAATTTTTCTCCGTAACAACGCGGATGGGTTTGGGCATGCTCAATCAGGAACGATGCAACAGGTGCTCGCCTATCTCAGCCAGCGATCGGCAGCCACTGAGGTCCATCGTCATGGCAAGTTCGTCTGATAGAATTTTCATCATCTGCACGGCGCCCTCCTCTCCCGCGGCGGCGGTGCCGTAGAGCATGCTTCGACCAACAAGGACCGCCTTCGCGCCAGAGGCGATGAGCTTGAAAACATCACTTCCTCGTCGAACCGAGCTGTCTGCGAGTACCGTAACTTCGTGACCCACCTCGTCGGCAATTTCGCGGAGCACGGCAATTGGTGACACTGCGCTGTCGAACATACGACCACCGTGGTTGGAGACAACGATGCCGTCCGCGCCAGCGTCCTTTGCCTGCAGCGCATCTTCGGTGCGAAGGACGCCCTTCACGACCAAGTTGCCCTTCCAACGAGCCCGCACCTCTCGTACGTGCTCCCAGCTCATGTCTGGCATCAAATCGAGAGACGGCCCTCCCCCTCGCTTAAGAAGACTTTTTCGGTATTCAACAGGATAATTCGCGAAGTTGGGCATCCCACTAGTCAACAGATATCGAATCAATACGCGAACGGCCCAACCTGGATGGTTTGCCACATCCCATACATTCCTAGACGAGAACCGGAACGGGATATCAAATCCGTTTCGGCGGTTAAATTCACGCTTGGGCATCACTGCTGTGTCAGCAGTYAGGACGAGGGTGCGCGCTCCCTTAGCCCAAGCTCTGTCCATAAGGTCGTACGACGCCTGTGCTTTATTCCATAAGTAGAGCTGAAACCAAACGGGCGCGGGAGTAGCGTCTGCGATCTCCTCCACGGATGAGATCGCCTCCGTTGCAGCACAATAGGGAATGCCAAATCTCGCAGCCGCTTTGGCGAGTTCCAATTCGCCCTGGTATCGTACCAAGCCCGCAAAGGCGGTCGGAGTGACGACGAGTGGTGACGCGTATTCGGTGCCGAAAAGCGTGATATTGGTAGAGCGCGGTGTTGCGTTCCCCTTCAGCACATGCGGTCGGATTTTGACCTCATCGAAAGCGGTACGGTTCGAGGCCAACGCCGTCTCGTCTTCCGCGCCCCTGTCGATGTATTCGAATATCCCTTTCGGAAGCTGGCGCTTAGCTATCGCGCGCGCCTCAGAGAAGTTCTGAAAATCCAATGAATGAGCCAAACTCGAAGTCCTATTGTGTAAATTGAAGAGTGTTCGCCCCAGTCACCCCTCCCGCCAGCTCAGTGTAAGCTGGAAGACTATCAACGCGCCGCTGCATCATACCATCCCAAGCCATATGGCGGATTTCGTAGTCGAACTTTCCGCTTAGCCAACTCCTGGATAAGATCGCTCTCGACCCCGTAGAACGTCCGTCCGGCTTCGTCATTCCAAAGGGCGCCAAATCACCCCAGGTCACGAAGATTTGCCTTTTCGCGTCTCGTGCGAACCCTAATGTAGGGACGGCCGCGGCGATTGTTGCCGCCGCAATCAGCTTCAGGAATTGGCTTCTCGTCATTCTCATCAGGACGGCTCCTTCCAGGAACTTGGTGAAACGACCTAACTCACCTCCTAAAGGTAGAGAAACTGCAGGTTGAGAGTACGCTATCGGATCGCAGGAGCGCTCAGAACGGCGCTGGTTTGCTGATCGCTGCACGGTGGTAAACGTCCAAAACGACTGCCGATCCACCAGAAAGCCGTCCCTGATTGAGAGGGTTCACATGGAGTTCCTATTTTATGACTTGATACGAATGCGTAGTTGAATTTTTTTGCACAAGCAATATGATTTTTTTAACACCTCAACATTTTTCACACCGACCTCGGGAGGCTGATGGAGCCACTGATGTTCGCAAACGGCAAGTTGAGCCGACTGAGCATCTCGTCACGCGTTTAATTTTTTGAACGCTCAACTTTCAATGTTTGGCATCACCTTATATAGATGCCATGACATGATGTGATGGAGATAGTTGTGAGATTAAAAGAAGCTTCGGGCCCGGACGAGGAGGAGTCCATCGTCGGAAAACAACGACCGAAAAATGACGCAGCGGAGCTTGCTGTGGGGGCACGCCTTAAGGCCATTCGTGAAGAGGCCGGCCTTTCTCAGCGGGAACTGGCGAAGCGTGCGGGTGTGACTAATTCCACGGTGTCGCTGATCGAAGCTGACTCTCACGCCCCTTCGCTGGCTTCCCTGCACCGAATATTGAACGCGATTCCGATATCGATGGCGGACTTCTTTGCGCTCCCAATCTCAAAACAGAATGTATTGGTTTACGATGCGCAGGACCTTGCGGTGGTATCGCGAGGTAAGGTCGATATGCGGGTGCTGGGAGGCGAACGGCGTGACAAGAAGCTGCAAATGTTCGTCGAACATTACTCGCCGGGTACGGACACGGGAAAAGTAGCAATCAAACACGACGGTGAGACCGCGGCCTGCATCTTGAAGGGAACGGTCGAGCTGGAGACCGAGGTAGGCACTCGACGCATTGAAGCTGGCGGCGGCTTTCATATTTTTGGGGCCCAACCGTACAGACTAAAGAACGTAGGCAAGACTGTCGCCGTCGTCGCATGCGCTGTCACCCCACCAATGATCTAACAAACCCGCTTTGAACCATCAAATGCGTGTGGCATAAATGATTGTTGAAACTAGCAAGCCGAGAAAGTAGCAGTAACCGTATGCGTATTTTTACGCGCCGGGCTAAAGATTGAACCGCGAGAACAGGCCCCGCCTGCCATCCTCGCGGTTCTTTTCGGTAGTCAAGGGGTTGCCATCAAACTATCGGTTTCGCATAGGCATCGAGATGCTTGTCGGCAACTGCAACAGTAGCAAGTTCCTGCTTCAAGTCGAGATTCAAGCAGAAGAGCCAGTAAAGCACCCCACCCACCGGGATACCGACGAAGAAGGCGAAATCGACGCCACCGAGATATGTCGCGACTGGTCCCTGGTAGAACGACAGGTACATGAACGGAATCATTGAGATAAACGCAAGCGTATACGCAGCAATTCCACGCCAGTTCCAGTTGCCGTAAATTCCGTTCGGATTGAAGATTTCAGTGATCGAGTAGCGTCCCTTCCGCACGATAAAATAGTCGACAAGATTTACTGCGGTCCATGGTGCCATCAGGTATGCCAACACCGCAAGAATTGTATAGAAGGTCGTATTGATGAAATCCGTCGGGAGCAGAACGCCGACGATGGTTGCCGTCACGCCGATCACGGCAATGGTTTTAATTCGCAGGCTACGCGTCGGTGATGTCTCAACGACGCTGTCCATCGCGGTGATTAAGGTGAGCGCCCCGCCGTAGACGCACATTCCGTTAAATATCAAAAGAGCTGTTCCACCCACGACGAGAAGCACTGCGCCAAAACCAGGCATGATCTGGTTGCCGGATTCCTGAAGGGCAAGAGTTAAGCTGTCATTCGGGTAGAGAGCCGCCCCAACGGCCCCAACCGCCTCCATTGCGAAGACACCAGCACCCGCACCGAACGCTGTGTAGAATATGATGGACCGATGGCTTGTGGTGGGCGGCATGTACCGAGAGTAGTCGGAGACGAAGAAGGCCCATGAAAGCTGGTATGCGAGCGATGCCGAAACCACCATCAAGAATGGCGTGAACTGGAACGTACCGGAAAGTCTCGTTTGCTCTGGGGGGAAACCGACTCCAAACACGATGCCGAATGTGAAGGTCGCCAGAGCAACCAAGAGCACGACTGTCGTGTAGCGCTGACCGACATGAAGCCAATGGTAACCGAATATAGCGAAGACGACAGATATAATCCCAAGCAAGATTCCCGAAGTGCTCGCGGAACCGAGACCGAGTTGTTCCGATGTAGCCCCCATGAGATTAACGTTTAGCACAACGTAGCCCCAGTAGACCATGACGGCTACCAGCCAGATGAAGATGGCTCCGTAACGGCCAAACTGGGGACGCGTCTGCACCATTTGCGGGAGCCCGAGATGTGGGCCTTGGCTTGCATGTGCTGCAACCGGGATCGTCCCAAGGATGGTGCCAAGGARTAAGCCGATCAACGTCCAGGTAAGATTGAGGCCCAAAGTGATGCCGATCGCACCTGTCGCGAGGCTCAAAAGTTGTGCACTCCCGGCAAACCAAATCGTTGCTTGGTCCGAAAGCCGCCCATGTCTTTCCGACAGGGGAACATAGTCGATTGACCTATGCTCGATCGCGAGCGCATTTCGCGCGATCGCCGGCCCCGAAGCGATTCCTGCTTGTGTTTCCAATTGAGTTGCTCCCATTTCCCGCGCTAAGCAGCGCACAACTCCGCGTTGGGAAAAGCCACGGCTTTTCCGTCGACAGACGTTCCTGACGATTAGACACTAGGCTGCCCTGTACCCTCTATTGAATCTTGCTCAAAGGGCAATGGACGCAATCTATGTCCAATTTTTTAAACATTCAATGCGTTTTTTTTTACACTGCTGGAGTACGCCTCGTCTCCCCGGATAGTCAGCTGCCCTGATAACTGCCGAGGGATGATATTTTGAGCGCGGAATGAGGATGGATTTCGTTGGCATCGGGTTCACAGCTTGAGCAGTAAGCTTGTCTCCTTTGCAGTGTACGCTCTGTCGTTGTCGGGCAGATGTCCGATGGCTTGTGGTGTCGCGTTGCGCCGAAGCGCTTCTCGACGGTCTCCAGCATCATGTCCCGCGCATCGGAGACGGATATCCGGGCATTGACGACAGTCGTCCAGGCTATGATCTCGCGGCCGAGGGCGTCGATAATGAACGCCAAGCTGATGACGTCGCCGTTCCAGCAGGTGAGCTTAGCGAGTCCGAGCACCAGCGAAAGTTCGAGCGTATCACCATGGCAAAGCCATCGTGGACGCGGCCATTGCGAACGGTGGTGTGCTTCTCCAGCAGCATGGCGTTATTGCTCCTGATCCGGTGGACTCGCTTGGGGTTGACGACCGGCTGATCGGCGACTCGCCTTTCGCGATTGAGCAGCGCGGCTCTCCGCCGTTAGCGATAGGTGGGCCTGGCGTCGACGAGCCTGCGGAGGGCTGACAGAAGCTCGACATCCTCAGCCTTATACGGCCGGCGCGGCTTTGATCTGCCTTCAGAAGCTCAGTAACATTGGAGCGGGATACCTTGAGAACGTCCGCGACGGTCTTCATCGGCACCATGCTTCGGCAACGAGAGCTGCCGCTATTTTTTGAACCTGTGAAAAAGCGTCGCGGAGAACCTCGACCTCCATCCTTGCGGCCCAGCATGTGCTCCAACTCGGGAACGCGCTCCTCGAACTTCCTGACCGCAGAATTGCCGACGACCGGCTCATCGTAATCTAAGACAGCCGTTCCTCACTCACTGAGAAGTCTGCCCCATCGATACAGAAGGCGTGGCGCAACTCCATGACGCCGGGCGGCCGACGAAACCGTATCGCTCAACTCCAAACTCCCCATGATAATCTGCAGCTTCTGCTCGGTTGTCCACCCCCGTACCAGGACGTCGCCAGTGATCACTGTGTTTCGGCGTGGAATATTGGCTCTGACTCATATGTGGAACGGCCCGGTTAGCAAGGCTCTTAGCGTAAATCGCCGTCGGACGGTGCAGTCATATGTCCGGCCTATCAGCGCGGTCTTCGACCGCTGGCCACGATGAGATCCGCAATGCCGATCGCCTAATCAATTTTGCGCGCTCAAAGGCGCACTGAGTCAGACGGTCTGATCGGCATCGAGGTGTTGCCCCTCGGGTTCATCACGCTTTCGTACCTTGCCGCGTTATCCCGACGCGGAAGCGGCGGGAGTTGTGTTCTACGCCTTAGCCATGTTCGCCGGCGCTTGGTATGTGCCACCCTTGACGAGAAGGGCCCATATGGTCCGCGCTATCTTGTTGGCCAGCGCGACGGCGGCGACCTTGTAGGGACGACGCGCGATCAGGCATTCGATCCAGGCGGGTAGCTTCACGCCTCTGCTGGCTTGTTTTATTACAGACGTCGCACCGACAATTAGCAGAGTTCGAAGCTGTTTGTTGCCCCGCTTCGAGATTCTTCCAAGCCGCTCCTTTCCTCCGCTGGAATTCGCACTTGGCGTAATGCCGATCCAAGCGGCCAAGTCCCGCCCCGTTCGGAAGGCCGCAGGATCCTGGACGGCGGCGCGGACCGTGGCAGCGATGATTGGGCCTACGCCGGGAATGGTCGTCAAGCGACGGGCCGCCTCATCGGCTTTTACCGCCGCGACGATCTGAGTGTCGAGCATCTTGACCTTTTCCGTAAGTCTTTCGATCTGCTCGGCCATCTCCAGAAGTGCTGCGCGAGCTGAGTTCGGTAGACGGCCATCTTCGTGGTCGCGCACGACAGCAACAAGCTTGGCTATGCTGGTCATGCCTGTCGCTGCGATGATGCCGAACTCAGCCATGTGGGCGCGCATGGCGTTTGCGGTCTGGCTTCGTTGACGCACGAACAACTCCCGGGTCTTCAAGACCATTCCAGCAGCTTGCTCTTCAGGTGATTTGACCGGCACGAAGCGCATCGTTGGACGCATTACGGCTTCGCAGATCGCCTCAGCATCGGCTGCATCGGTCTTGTTGCGTTTGACGTAGGGCTTCACATACGCGGGCGGCATTAGCCGAACGGTATGGCCGAATTTACTGATCGCATTGGCCCAGTAGTGGGCGCTCCCGCAAGCTTCGAGGCMGACGAGGCACGGCTCAATCCGACGAAAGAATTCCAACACCTGCGACCGCCGCAAGGCACGTCGGAGAGCGACATGTCCGTCTTCAGTGATAGCATGTACTTGAAAGACCGACTTGGCCAAATCCAGTCCGATTGTGGTAATCTTCTCCATGGAACGGTTCCTTCTTGTCTTGTGGCGATTGGCGTCACCACAGTAGGCATCCTCGATGCCGGTGCGAAGGGCCGTTCCACACCATCAATCTCGATGATGTTTAGGCTTCAATTGGCGTGGTTTTCTCTGGAGAATCACCGCCATGCGGACCCGATTTCGACTTTCCGATCTGATCCCGGCCGAATTCAACGTTGAAGCAGTGCACGATGCGGCCGGCGCGATTGTTGTCGTAGCATCTGGCCGGTCAGAACAATGTAGATGCCCCCACTGTGGAACCGTCTCCCGGCGCATTCATAGTCGCTATCCTCGGAGGCTTGTCGACCTGCCGTGTGCGGGTCGGCGGATCGAGCTGCACCTGACTGTCAGACGCTTCGTCTGTAGTGCCGGCAATTGCCGCCGAAAGATTTTCGCCGAGCGCTTTGGTGACGACGTAATTCGCCCCATGGCTCGCCGTACAGCACGCCTGGACTGTCTGGTTCGCCATCTTGCTCTCGGATTGGGTGGTCGCCCGGCGGCCCGATTTGCAGATCGTCTCGGATTCCCGGTGAGCAATGACACGCTGCTGCGAACCGTTCGCCGATACGACCGTCCTGCGCCGATACCACCGAGCGTCATCGGCATTGATGACTGGGCCTGGCGACGCAATCATCGATACGGCACCATCATTTGCGATCTTGAACGCCGAAGGGCAATCGCATTGTTGCCCGACAGGGAACAGGCGACCGCCGAGGCCTGGCTGATCCAGCAGCCCCAGATCGAGATCGTCGCAAGAGACCGTGGCGGTGGATATGCGAAGGCCGTCGCACGAGCTCTCCCACACGCAGATCAGGTCGCCGACCGTTGGCATCTGATGGAAAACGCCAGCCACGCTTTTCTCGACGCTGTTCGTAAATCGATGCGGCAGGTCCGGATGGCGATCGGCACTGCAACCGTAAATCCGAAACTGCTGACTGCCGCTGAGCGGCTGCAATACGAGGGATATCTGCGGCGTGAAGAGGCAAATGCCGTAATCCGCGGGTTCGTCGCCGATGGTGTCTCCATCAAGGAAATCGTGCGCCGAACTGGGCATAGCCGAAAGCTGGTCCGCAGTGTCGTTCGTGGTCGGCGGACCGACATCTTCCGGGTCCGGCAAACCTCTCTCGAACCGCACCTGCCTTGGCTTGAAGCGCAATGGGATGCTGGATTGCGTAATGGCGCCGAACTGTGGCGGCAGCTTCGACTGGCCGGTTTTGGCGGAGGCCTGCGTGTTGTCACCGAATGGGCAGCGAGACGAAGGCGAGCAGAAAAGGCTGAAAGCGGACTCGGCTATGCTCCCGCCGCGCGCACCGTCGTTCGCCTGATGACCATCGACCGCAACAACCTGACCAAGGCTCAAACGATGACGGTTGCCGCCATCGAAGAGAGGCTGCCAGACCTTGTAGAGGCCAGGGACGTCGTCGAGAGCTTCCACGGCATGTTGCGCCGCAAGTCCTCCGGTGATCTGGAGGCCTGGATCGAACGCGCGGCGAAAAGCCTGGTCGCATCATTCGCGAATGGCGTTATCCGAGACCGAGCGGCAATCCAGAATGCCATAACCTCCCAGTGGTCGAACGGTCAGACAGAAGGCCAGATCACAAAGCTCAAGCTCATCAAACGGCAAATGTACGGGCGCGGGAAACTCGATCTGCTTGAGGCACGGATCGTCGGAGCGCCCTGATGTCATCGAGATTGCGTCAGACCCAAGATTGGACGCCGATAAGGGGTCAACATTCCGCGCCGATTGACAGTGATCACTCCATGCGTCGACAGTCGGTAGACATAAGCTTGTCCTCAAGCCTGTGCTTACTGCTTATGCCGACTGTCCGGTCTAATTGAGGCACTTCAGTTTCAAGGGGCAATTCCAGATGTCAAGCTGGTGACCCTCGCCCCGTGAAAAACTTGCACCGGAGCGCGACCGGACTTGTATCTGAAACCATGCGAACCGGCGAGAACTCAAGCCACACGACGCTGCGGGATTTGTTCTTCCTTGCCGCGATTTTCAGAGAAATTGAAACGATTTACCGCTTCACTCAAGAGGCGCGCTTCATCTCGAAGCGATACACTTGCCGCAGTCGTTTCCTCAACCATGGCTGCATTTTGCTGTGTAACCTGATCCATCTGGTTTATCGAGCTACTGATACTTTTCAGGCCAACGGATTGCTCGTCCGCTACCACAGAGATTTGCCTTACATTCTCATTTATTGCTGTGATCTGCGCTGTGATCCTGCTCAAAGCGCGGCCGGCTTCTCCGACAAGTCCGACCCCCTCTTGTACCTGCATCGCAGACGAATTAATCAGCACTTTGATGTCCTTCGCTGCTGCAGCTGACCGTTGGGCTAGTTCACGTACTTCCTGAGCGACGACGGCAAAGCCTTTCCCAGCCTCACCCGCACGTGCCGCCTCTACGCCAGCATTCAGGGCAAGGAGATTTGTTTGGAATGCGATCTCATCAATGACGCCTGTGATACGGGTAATCTCCAGCGACGATTGGCTAATGCTCTCCATCGACTGGACCGCGCACTCGACAATATCGCCAGTCGTAACTGCATCCTTGGTGGCAGCGCTGACGCTTGACGCAGCAGCGGAAGCTCTCGTCGCGCTTGCTTGGACCTGTTCCGTAAGTTCTGCCATCGCGGCGGCGGATTCTTCTAAGCCTGCCGCTTGCATTTCAGTCCGTCGCGCCAAGTCGGTCGCACTTGAGCTAATCTCCTCTATCCCTGCGTTGATATGACTTACGCCCCTGCCAACCACGCGGATTGTCTCTTCTAAGCTGGACAAAGCCGAGTTGAAGTTGACCCTGAGCTCGGCATATTCACCTCGGAACTCTTCCCGAATTCGGCAGGTAAGGTTACCCTGCGCAAGGTCCTTCAACGCTTCCCCGACCACACGCACTACGAGGCGCTGTTCTTCAAGCGCGTCCGCGCGAGCGGCCTCGGCGGTAGCGCGCTCACGCGCGTTTGCCTCTCTCACATTAGTCGCCTCTGTTTCCGCACGCTCTCCTTGGATGAGGGCATGGCGTAGCTTTTCCAACGCGGTTGCGACCGCTCCCATCTCATCCGATCGACGTGTATCTTTGGTTGATTCACTATAGTTCCCAACGGCCAACGCTTCCACAACTTTGACCAAACGCCCAATTGGACGGGCAAGCATTATTCTTGTCGTAACAAATAAGACGAGCGCTATTATAAATACTACAAAAAAGCCTGCCGAGACCATTAAGGTAATTTGTTCGTTCACCGCAGAGGCAATTACCGAAGTCGGAACGTCGACGCAGACAACCCACCGGACATTCAAATGCGGCACTTCGAAAGGAAGTAGGACGCGGGTGTAATTGACCCCATCGACCTCAACGTCTTCTACAATTCCAGTTTTCTGCTCGGTGATCGCCTCGGACAGTTCCTTTTGGCCTAGTCCATCATAATTCTTTGTTGTTTGGTCCGCACTGGGCGCTACGATCCACCGTTTTGCCTGGGAAATAACATATACTCGCCCTGACCCGAATGGCCTTTGTGCGCCAAGCTTGGCGGATAGCGCCGTTAGGTCTACGTCCATACCAGTCACACCAATAAGGCGATCTGCACTGACGACTGGATACGAGATCGTGGATAAGAGGAAAGATCCTTGCGCGTCGACCCAAACGTAGGGCTCCGTTAGGTGGCCCTGCCGGGACTTGGAAGCTACGTGGTAGTATTCAGCGCTATAATCGAGGGCGACTGGTGCCATCGATAGAGTCCCGCCGGGCTTTGTCCACGTAGGCGAAAACGCGCCATTACTTGCTGATCCAAGCGTCGTGTTTCCCTTGAACTCTGCCGCCTTTCCGTCAAAAGCGTTGGGCTCTTCCATGAACCAGCTGCTGAAAACGATAGTGGCTTGCGCTGTAGCACGTAGCATGTCGATCACCGCAGCACGATCAAGATAGTCTTTTTCTCTGCCTTGGCCGATCAAAGCTGCCATCGTGGATGTCGGAGCCGATAACGCTGTCATTTCCGCTGAAATGTCATTTGCCAATTTTGCAGCTTCGAGTTTAGCCTGCTGGACGGTCAGATGCTCTATCCGGCTCTTCGTAACCAAAACAAGGATAGCATTTGATAATACTAAGACTAGGGCTATCGCGGCAGCAGTAACAGCGATTAGCTTCAAAGCAAGAGACCGTTTCGTGCGCATTTTTGTAACCACCCCAATCTAATGAGCGAGAGTTTCAGTCAAACCAAGTCTAGCATTCTCCGCACACCGGTCGACCAGCACGTCTTGTTTGCCAATCGTGCGGAGGACAGCCGTTGCGTGCACCGAAGGAATAAAATTGCGCATCTACTTGTGACATCGATAGTCACGGATCAATACAAGGCCGTTGCATGGAACAAGGCGCGTCCGTTTCCAGGTGCACGACCTGTCGTATTCGCTTCCGGCGTCCACGCTCTTTTTATAACATGGAATAATTATCGTCGAGTTAAGACGAGACTCATTAGTTCGCTCAATCCTGGCAAAAGCCGCAGCGCCCCGACGTATTTATGAAGGTACCGGGTGAACCTGTTCCGAGATTAACAGACGCAAAACCGGTCCGACGCTGTGGATAGCGACTGATGGCCGTCCGCCGGTCTTCGAAGGACGATTAATGCGCGTGGCGTTATTGCGCACAGGCTTTTGACGACCGCGTTTCAAATCATGCGCAACGAGCGCCTAGCGCCCAGCGGGGCGGCTGCTAATGGCAGGAAACCGCATCGTTGATGACATCCCTACTTCCAGATGATGTATTGGCGAACAACGCAGGACTTGTCCGCTCCGCTTCGGAAGAAATGAAGATTACGAGCCGAAATACGCTCTCTGACAAAGACAAACCCCAGCGAATGACTCCGGGATAAAGTTCAGTTAAGATTCATTGAGCAGTGACGGCCACCCTAAGGTCTAAGAGACCTAATCAATTAGCCAAGCGATACATTGAAATATAGTCGAACCCGCAGGAAGAGAGGAAGAGAGAAACCGGGCGCTGTTGATTGTATGCATTTGGCGAGCAAATTGCACGCCGGGTTGCTGTACCGGCGTGCTGCGAAGACTCGATGTCTACATTCTAACCTCTGACCAAATCGCGCCATACAGCTTTTGGATCGCGGGTGGGCAGGTCGTAGCCCAGTATCCCGCGCCTTTCAAATTGTCCGGAATTAGAAACTCCGGCGCTGAAGCAATTCCGCTCTTCATGAATTGATCCGAGCCGTCAATTCCATTTGCAAAGTTGGTGAAATCCGACTCAAGAGCGATGTTCTGCGGATCCATAATGAAATTGATGAAAAGCTTCGCGTTTTCCAAGTTTGGGGCGCCGGCTACAACGCCAATGTTATCCATCCAATACGGGAAGCCTGTTTGCGGGTAACCAAACGCGATATCTTTGTTCTGCAAGCGCTCCTGTAGAGCAACTCCATTCCAATCAGCCGATGCAGCGTAATCGCCTTTGATCATGGGTTCACGTGTCATATAGTCCATAGAGATCCAATGCTTCTTCGCCTCGAGAAGCTTATCCCTCACCTTCATCAGAAGGACTTTGTCATCGGTGCAAAGCTCTTTCCCGCCCAGATAATGGATCGCGAGCCCCATTATATCCAGCATTTCGGGCTGTACGTTGATTTTCCCCTTAAGTTCGTTTGGCGGATCAAATATAATCGCCGCTGTATTTATATCGCCTTGATATACTGACGTGTTCACACTGACTCCGACGACATTTATGAGCCATGGTGCTGTATATGCCCGACCCGGATCAAAAGGCACATCCACCCATTGCTTATTCACGTTTCGAAAGTTTGCCATTTCATTTGGATTTGACCTAAAAAGTAACCCCTCCCTAATGAAAATCGGGGTGTATGTAGATGCTCCAACAAAAAGATCGAACCCATGTCCACCAGCCTTTAATTTTGCCAAGGCGGTATCGTTTGTATCGTACTCCGAGATTGTAACCTTTACGTTGTATTCACTCTCGAATTTTTTGATCATTTCTGCGCTTGTGTAGCCACCATACGTATAAATGTTGAGTTCTCCATCCGCGTAGGCAACTTCACTTGCGAGGACTGTCGTCAAGGCAGCGATCAAGGCGGTTTTGGTTATCATGATATTTCCTCCCTATTGGCGGATGTCACCTTACACCGATCACAGGGCTAAGAAAAATTAATTAATCCAAATAGGAATTTTTTGGTCGGCCCGGGTCTCGCATTGGACGCGTCTGCCGAAAGTCTGATGCCAGCCGGCGCGGCATCTTAATCTGAAGATCAAGCAGTTTGAACTCGCGTCGGAGGATAACGAGCCTCTTGCGCGGAAGCCGATGCCTGCTACCCGCAGTGGGATGACGCACTTGGTAGACCGAAGCGCAGACCTCGGCCGGATGGCCCGCAACCAGAGCCGTGTTTGCGCCGAACCTCAGTTTAACGATCTACTGCCACGTCATTCCTCAAGGTGGATGATAAGGTGGGTGCTTCGTCTTGCAAAAGAGCCTTTCGACTGTGTTGCACTGCCACATCGCGGCTTTAGAGAGGCCGTTGGTGGAAGTGCTTTCCGACCGGATGAAGACGCCGCTATCGGCGAAGTGAAGCGCCCCGGCTTTGCTGGAGACCCCAACTCGTGAGAAGTAGGGTCTATGACAAGCAAGACGACGAACAAATTTTCTCCTGAAGTCCGCGCCCGCGCTGTTCGAATGGTGGTCGAGCATGAAGCGGAGCATCCTTCGCGATGGGCGACTGTGTCTTCCATTGCCGCCAAGATCGGCTGCTCGGCACATACGCTCAATGAATGGGTGAAGAAGGCCGAGGTAGACAGCGGCAAGCGTGCAGGTTTGCCGAGTGACGTTGCCGAGAAGATGAAGGCTCTGGAGCGGGAGAACCGCGAGCTTCGTCAGGCGAATGAGATTTTACGCAAAGCCTCGGCGTATTTTGCCCAGGCGGAGCTCGACCGCCCACTGAAGCGATGATTTCCTTCATCGACGAACACCGTGTCGATACCGGATCAATACTCCCCAGAAGTGCCGTTTGAATCTTCCCCAGTTTAGCGTTGCCGCCGGTCTTCCGGGGCGCCCGGAGCGACATGGCCATGAAGATCGAGATACGCCGGGTGTTCAACGAGGTCTTCCAGGTCTATGGCGTGCGGAAAGTCTGGCGACAGTTGCAGCGAGAAGGCTTCGATGTCGCTCGCTGCACCGTCGCACGGCTCATGWGAATGATGGGACTTCAAGGCATCATTCGCGGCAAGCCAGTCAAAACCACCGTGTCGGACAAGTCCGCTCCATGCCCACTCGACCGGGTGAACCGACAGTTCTTCGCTCCAGCGCCGAACATGCTGTGGTTATCCGATTTCACTTATGTCGCGACCTGGCAGGGCTTCGTTTACGTGGCCTTCGTCATTGATGCCTTCGCCCGCCGCATCGTCGGGTGGCGGGCAAGCCGAACGGTCCATGCGGCCTTTGTCCTCGATGCCCTCGACCAGGCACTTCATGATCGGCGGCCCGTCCATCGCGGCGGACTGGTTCACCATTCCGATCGCGGCTCGCAATACGTGTCCATTCGCTATTCCGAGCGGTTAGCGGGCATCGAGCCTTCCGTCGGAAGTGTTGGCGACAGTTATGACAACGCTCTCGCCGAAACGATCAACGGCCTTTACAAGGCCGAGGTCATCCATTGACGGGGACCGTGGCGCAACTTCGAAGCCGTGGAGTTCGCCACGCTCGAATGGGTCGATTGATTCAATAACCGCCGCCTTCTCGAGCCAATCGGAAACATTCCGCCGGCCGAGGCGGAAGAACGATACTATGCCATGCTGGACGCACCGGCTATGGCCGCATAACTTAAACCAAACGGTCTCCGGCAAAGCCGGCGCGGTTCAAAGGCCAGAGAGAAGGCATCGTCTACAATCGCACTCTCATCGAACTGCCCGCCCCTAGGTGTCCACCCGCTTTGCGTCTCCCTGTCTCTTAATCCCTCTCAATCGAGTGGTACCACCGCTGGAGTTTTAACGCGGGGTCAGGCTAGGTCATGCAGCGAATTCTGGGTCCGAGCGAAACATCCTAGTGGATTGATCGCGACAAAAGAGTCCGATTTTGGATTCCCATCGGTTGTCGAATGTGCGACGGTCCAGCATGCGCTCCGGTATTGCATTTGACGTCACCGCCGCCGACAGGGCCCGGCTCGAAGCCATCGTTGCCAACCGCGGTTCGCCGCAGAAGCATGCGTGGCGAGCGAAGATCATCCTGACGAGCGACGACGGCTTGGGAACGGTGGCCATTATGGCGGCGACCGGCAAATCGAAGACCTGCGTCTGGCGATGGCAGGAGCGGTTCATGGCCGACGGTGTGGATGGCCTTTTGCGCGACAAGAGCCGCCCGCCCGGCATCGCTCCACTCGATCCGGCACTGGTCGAGCAGGTGGTCGCGCTGACGTTGGAACCGCCCAGGCAGGAGGCCACGCACTGGAATCGCGCGATGGCAAAGGCCGTTGGGATCGCGGCCTCTTCCGTCGTCAAGATCTGGCACGAGCATGGTCTTGCGCCGCACCGCTGGCGCCGCTTCAAACTGTCAAATGACAAGGCTTTTGCCGAGAAACTGCACGATGTCGTCGGGCTCTACGTCTCGCCGCCGGCCCATGCCATTGTCCTTTCCGTTGATGAAAAAAGTCAGATCCAGGCGCTCGACCGGACGCAGCCGGGCCTTCCATTGAAGAAGGGTCGGGGCGGCACGATGACCCATGATTACAAGCGCCATGGCACCACCACCTTGTTTGCTGCCCTCAATGTTCTCGACGGCTCGGTGATCGGCCGCAACATGCAGCGTCACCGGCATCAGGAGTTCATCCGTTTCCTCAACGCGATTGAGGCGGAACTGCCGAAGGATAAGGCCGTCCACGTCATTCTCGACAACTACGCGACCCACAAACAGCCGAAGGTCCGCGCCTGGCTGGCAAGGCATCCGCGATGGACCTTCCACTTCGTTCCAACATCATGTTCATGGCTGAACGCCGTCGAGGGCTTCTTCGCAAAACTGACACGCCGACGGTTGACGCACGGCGTCTTCCACTCCGTCGTCGACCTGCAGGCGGCCATCAACCGGTTCATCAAAGAGCACAACCAAGAACCGCGCCCTTTCGAATGGAAGGCAGATCCCGAGGAAATCATTGCCGCCGTCAAACGGGGGCACCAAGTGTTGGAATCAATCCACTAGCGTCCGGAATAGTCACGGCGACGACCGAAGATGTGATTGGGCCGACACCTGGAACCTAGAACAGCCGACTTGGGACCGGAGCTGAACGACCAACCTTCGCCAGCTTCGTCTAATTTTTATCTATCTGCTTGATCAGGTTACCCATTGACTGATCAAGCTGTTCAAAGCATAGCGAGTATGTTCCGGCACCGATGATCGGCATTAAGCTTTCGAGGTGATCTCGGCCTTGCCCGGAGATAATAAGAATTCTGCAAGATGGTATCCCTCCGGCGTGAACCGCCTTGCGAGGTTCCGCGTCTCCCGTGAGTCTGCGCTCTTAAGAGTGGACTTAGGAGCGCATTGAGAACCCAAAACTGGACAAAGCTTGGGGCCAAGATCACTTCCAACGCCAGTTTAATCCGGCACAGGCGCTCTGAGGCCGGCGGTCAAGAACGCCGTTAGGTGCTTAAGCATCTCGTCTTTGCCGACTACACCTAGTTGACCGTCAGTTAGATCGTTCAACCGACCAAGATCATTCAACATGAACAGATAAGTGCCAACCAAGAACGCCATGCGTAGGCTGATAATGTCCTTCGGTATATCAGGGGTGAGGAGAGCTATCTCGTTGACAAATCGCTTAACGGATGAGTCGTAGACTTCGCGGCGGAGGCGAAAGGAATGCTCAGCCGGTTCAGCGTGAAGACGCGCCTGCAATCTGACGAACGCGGCACCCGCAGGGCCGCTGTGTTTCATCTCCCATTGAGGAGCGAGATAAGCGAGCACGATGTCCTCGACGCGCAAGCTCGTCGGACGGGCGAGCACCTCGTCAAGCAGTACATGGCGCCTCCCCGATAGCAATGCCCCGCGCCGACGATAAACCTCGTCGAACAGGTCCTCTTTGCTGCCAAAGTAGTACCGGATAAGAGCTTGGTTGACACCAGCTCTGTTGGCAATATCGCGCATTTTCGAGCCAGCGAACCCTTCGTCTGCGAAGATCAGTTCGGCAGCATCTAAAATTAGATCTCTATAATCAATCCCAGGCTTCGGCCGCCCAGGTTTGCGCCTTCCCTTGGAGGCTTTCGCTTGTTGTAGCATCACTTCTCCGCCCATTCGATGCACCAAAATATTAGTGAATTAAGGATGCGGATAATTAATTAACGGGGGAACGCGCCTAAGACAATGGGTAGTTGGCAGATCAGCTGTTACCCAACGAGCAACTGATTTATCGGCAGACCGCACGAAGCGGCCTGCCGACTCAAGTTTCCGCGGGCTACATTTTCAACTCTGTCCAAATCCTGCCATAGATTTGTTGAATTTCGGGAGAACAGGTCTCATTCCAGTATGAAAGACCAGCCAAATTATCCGGCACCACGAATTCAGGTGACGTGGTCATTTCCTTATCCATGTACTGCTCTGAGCCGTCGATGCCATTGGGGTACTTGATATAGTTTGACAACATCGCCGCGTTTTGGGGATCCATCATGAAATTCATAAATAGCTTGGCGTTGTCGATATTTTTCGCATCAGCGAGAATAGCAAGGTTATCCATGGCCAATCCATAGCCGGTTTGGGGATAGCCATATGCAATGTCGGGATTGCGCTGCCTTTTGATAAAGGCCGGCCCACCCCAGTCACTCGTCACCGCAAAGTCACCCTTTACCATCGGATCGATAGTATTGTAATCCATGGAAATCCAATGCTTTTTTGCTTCCAGCAGTTTATCACGGACCTTTTGCAGAAGGGCTTTGTCGTCGGTGCAAATCTTGTCGCCTCCAAGGTAGTGGATCGCCAGGCCCATAACGTCCATCATCTCGGGAATAATGTTGATCTTGCCCTGTAGTTCGGCGGGAGGATCAAATAGCAGCGCCGCCGTGTTGATGTCGCCCTTATAAATTGAGGTATTTACGCTAAGGCCGACCGTTGCCCACTCCCAAGGGATACTATACTCGCGGCCGCGATCGAAACTGACATCAATCCAGCGCTTATTAACGTTCTTGAAATTCTCGAGCTTGTTAGGTTCGGACTTCAACAACAAGCCCTCTTGGATGAAGATTGGGATATATGTGGATGCTGCGACGATCATGTCGAAGTCGTTTCCACCGGCCTTCAGCTTTGCCAGCGCCGTATCGCTACTATCGTACTCCGAAAATGTCACCTTGACGTCGTATTGTTCCTCGAATTTCTTGATCATCTCAGGGCTCCAAAGATCTCCCCAGCTGTAGATGTTCAAGATACCTTCTGCGGAAGCCGGAATTGATGTGAGTAGCACCACACCTGCGGCGATTGAGACTGCCATTCTATTCATGTCTGTTCCCTTTCTGTTTATGTTCATTTTATTACTTGCGCTGTCGCCCAAGTAAATAAGTCGCCACGACGAATAATATAGATACAAGTATTAGCGCCGTGGAGATTGCGTTGATTTCAGGTGTTACTCTTCGCCGGAGCTGGCCGAGCATATATGTGGGTAGAGTTTCTTGCCCGGCGGATTTCACGAACTCTGTAATGACTACGTTGTCGAGCGAAATGACGAAGGCGAGCATCCAGCCAGAAAGGAGGCCCGGCCAAAGCTGTGGCAGTGTGATGTGTCGAAAGACTTCCACTGGCCGGGCGTAGAGATCTGCACCGGCCTGCTCCAAACTCAAGTCCATCCCCTTAAGCCGCGCTCTAACCGGCATGTAGGCGAACGGAATGCAGAATGCTGAATGTGCGACGACAAGATAGAGCATGCCCGTGTAACCAGTGGTCACTTTTAGCACCGAAAAGAAGCTCAGCAGCCCGACCGCGGTCACTATTTCCGGGACCATTAGCGGCTGATTGACCACAGCAAGTGCCAATCCTTGTCCTTTCCACGGACGCGTTCGGGTAGTCGCTAGGGCGAAAAGAACCCCACTTGCCGTAGCGACGGTTGCGGCGACAGCTGCGAGTGTCAGAGAACGAGCAGCCGCCTCCTTTACTGCCGCGTTCTGCCATGCCGATGCGTACCAGCGGAACGAGAATCCCTCCCAGATGGAAAGAGCCTCGCCCGCATTAAAAGAGTACATGATCAATAGCACGATGGGCATATATAGTATCAGGAAGCATAGCATCGCTACTAGGTTAATGCCCGGCATATGACGAACGTTGAACGTTTTAGCCATTGACGCCCTCCTCCTTTTCCGTGGCACGCACGAAGACGATCATCGCAATTCCGACGATTATTAAGAGGGTCAGCGAAAGTGCCGAGCCGAGCGGCCAGTTGCGGAGTGCACTGAACTGCATCCCAATGAGGTTGCCCAACAACAGTTGTTTTCCTCCGCCAAGAACTGTCGTTATGACATAGTCGCCGAGACAAGGGATGAGAACCAGAACCACGCCGGCGACGACACCAGGCTTAACAACAGGCAAGATTATTTCGCGCATAATCTGAAATGGCCGGGCATACAAATCGTATCCTGCCTCCACTAAACGAAAGTCGAATCGCTCCATTGATGAGTAGATAGGAAGCACCATAAGCGGCAGGTAAACATATGTCATACCGAGCATGATCGCGGTCTCGGTATAGAGTATTTGGACTGGCGAACTGATTATTCCCAAGCCGACGAGCACGTTATTGAATACGCCCTCGTTCCGGATCAGTTGCATCATTGCGAAGGTCCGAATGAGCATGTTTGTCCAGAACGGCAACATTATCAACGTCAACCAGAAATCGCGGCGATGCGGTGGGCGAGTCGCGATGAAGTAGGCGGCAGGAAAACCAAACAGAAAAGTTAGGAGCGCAGTCATAATCGAAAGTTTTATTGACCGCCAAAATACCACCAGGTGTTCCGTCGCCCAATTGACTTCGTTAGTGAAGAAATCTCGCTTTAGGACGACATTCACCCAGCTCTCGGTTGAGAACGTCCAGTCGATCCCTCCGTATTCCCCGGGAGTGAGGAAGGAATAGATAGTTATCAATACGACGGGGATGATTGCGGCTAGGAGAAGAATCAACAATGCAGGTGTAATCAGAAGCGCTTGCGCCTTTGATATGGTCGGTCGTTTCACGGAGGGATGCATGGTTAGTCTCCCAGAATCTGGGCCGCGCCGTCACGCAAGCGGATGCCGACGCGATCGCCAACAGAAATAGCTTCGGTCGACGAGTCTGCATTTTGCGTTCGCGTGACAAAAACTCCGCCTTCGCGCACGCGGACGTGATATGCGGTACCAGTGCCAAAATAGACAATGTTCATCAACTCGCCGTCGAGATGACCAGCCCCAGCCGGGACGATCTCAGCATGTTCTGGCCGCACCGCCAGCGTTACCGGGCCAGCGCGTGACCCATCCTTCGGTGCTCGCGCTCGCAATCGTATACCTGGTTCGAATTCGATACAGGCGTCCCTACCGTCAACAGAAGATAAATTGACTGGAAGGAAGTTGGTTTCGCCTATGAAATCGGCAACGAAGCGATCTGCCGGTTGATCATATATTTCTCGTGGCAGGCCGATCTGCCGGACCTTACCGGCACTCATAACCGCAATACGGTCCGACATCGTCAGCGCCTCTTCCTGGTCATGGGTGACGAAAACGAAAGTAATGCCGGTTTGCGTTTGCAGGCGCTTGAGTTCGATCTGCATTTCCTTGCGTAGCTTGAAGTCCAGCGCGGATAAGGGCTCGTCCAAAAGCAGAACCTTCGGGTGGGGAGCCAGGGCACGGGCCAGAGCGATGCGCTGCTGCTGCCCGCCAGATAACTGGTTAGTCAACCGGTCGGCCATGCGGGTCATCTGCACAAGTTCCAACATTTCCGCGACAGTTCTAGCAATCTCATCCTTTGGCTTACGCAGCATTCGCAGTCCGAAAGCAATGTTCTGCGCGCAGGTCATGTGCGGGAAGAGGGCATAGGATTGGAATACAGTGTTTACAGGTCGTAGATACGGGGGTTTGTTGATCAGATTCTCCCCGTCGAGCGTCAATGTACCGCTCGTAGCGAAGTCAAAGCCGGCGATCATACGAAGTAGCGTCGTTTTCCCACAGCCAGACGGTCCAAGAAGTGTGAAAAATTCGTTTTTTCGGATCGTCAGGGATACACTATCCAATGCTGTGTAGGCGCCTGCCCCCACCCCGTAGACCTTGCTCACATCTTTGATTTCGATCATATTCCACCCAATTTGCTGCGTTCCCGGAACGTTTTTTGTCATCAAGGCGTCCACAGTGCGTGTAACACCTCTCATTTTAGCGTTTAAGCATACACCCTATCGCGCCATTTCAGATCATTTTAGCCCTAATAGGTGTTTTGTACGGCGCACATTCATTGCATAGCGGGTGCGGCGATCTAGCGATGCGTTCGTAGAGAGCCCAGCCAATTCAAGACGTCGACAGCATCGGTCACATCGGCGTATTTTTGCTGAATATCGTACAGACTTGCATCATGCGGTGACTGCGCCCGATCGGCGCAACAGTCGCGCGGCACCAGAACGTTGAAGCCGGATTGAACAGCGTCAACGACCGTTGCCCGCACGCATCCTGACGTCGTTGCCCCCGTTACTACGACGGTATCGACACATGCAGCCGTCAGTAGCGAGGCAAGTGAAGTGCCGTGAAATGCCGAGGCACCTTTCTTAGTTAAGATCAGATCTTCCGGTCGAACCCCGGTAGTTTCATCGATCTCGACCAGACGGCTGCCCTCAAGCAACGCCGACATACCCGACGCCTTCCTGAGCCAGGCAACGTTACCCACCTCACTTGGATGATATGAGATTGTAGTAAAAATCACGAGATATCCAGCGTCGCGCGCAACATCCGCTATACGGCGCGTCATCGCGATCTCGGTGCTCATATCAGCCGCAGTTGGGTACTGTTTATCGGTGAACCCGTACGTGAAATCGACAATCACAATCGCGGGACGCGAACCCCGCTCCACTGGTCGGCCGAAACCAGCCGCTTCGTATACTTCTTCCTGCGACATCGCGCGTCTCCTACTGTGTCCGAGATGCACCGCATTTTGAGGTGCATCTCGGACTTGATCTTTATCGTTCCATTTTCATGTCCGGCACGACGATATCCCCATCGATGACGATCGGTGCGTCATCAAGGAAGAGCGAGCAGTTGCGCATCGGGATGTCGAGGTGGCAGTGTGTGTCGTTTGGACCGCCAAGCTCGTTATTAGGGCCGGTCGAGAACATAACGTTTCCGTAGAACGAACGCGGCTCCATGCCCATGCCGCCTGGAAAGGCGCCCGGCACGAAGTTATGCCATTTTGCCTGGGGGTTCATGCCCCAGCCGACATGGCTCATGCCGTAACCTTTCGGATCCGCGAAAGACTGCATGTAAGACTTGACGATTTCGGCATCGAGGCCGCCACGGATGTCGGTGATCCAGCCCTTCTCGATTGTGTAAATGATGGGCTCACGCACATAGGTGTTTTGCGGCAATAAGATATCGCCCGGCGCGACTACGATCTGGCCGTCGACGCCATCGTCGTCGCCGCCGGTGAAGACAAAGCCAGACGGCCAGTGGTCCCACCGGCCTGGTTGGTCCGTGCACGCGTACTCCGTGATCGTGGGATAGGTGTTCAGCTTGTATGTAACGTCGGTCCCGTGCTGCGACGTGATCCGCATAACCTTGGCTCTCGAGAGGATCTCGCCACCAATTTCCACCTTCTCCCGCAGTTCCTTGTAAGGAAGCATGCGAGCCAGAAGTTCAGGCGGCTCAACCGCTGTCAACACGCGCGTACCGGCGGCCTGGATCGCCATCTGCTCCGGTGAGAACAGCAGGAAGATGCAGTCGATCAACATGTCGCAGTTCTTGAGGGCCTCAACGGCATCTGGCATCGCGGCAAGGCCGGTGACGCCAACATTCCAGCCACCCGTCGGCAAGGGCGCCGGCAGGCGCATGTGGTACATGTTCGCGCCAAGACGTTGGCCAGCGGCAAGAAACGCATTTGCATAGTCCAGTCGTTCATTGCCCTGCGTGAGCACGACAAGGCGCTCGCCGTCGCGCACGCCGGACATCTTCAACTGGTGGAGGCAGATTTCGGTGAAACTCGTGTGGTCCATTGCTCAGAATCCCTTTTTTTTGAAAACTATGGTGCAAAGTCCATGACTGCGGCGAGAAAGCCCTCCAGGTCGTCCCACGGGATCATGTGCCCCGCGCGCTCGACCGTTCGCACCTCGACTGCCGGTACGAGGCGCTTGATCTCCTCGACATCGGCCGGCTCTATAACCGCTGCACCGCCTGCTACCACCAGGCGCATCGGTAGGCGGAGCGCAGGCAGATCGGCGTGGATGTCATCGGAGTGAAATCCGTCGAAGGCGGTGCGGATCGCGTCCAGTTGGCAGGTGTGCAGCCACTCGGCACGAAGGGCGAGCTGTTCTTCGCTCCAGCTCGGACAGAAATGTTTCATCTCCTCCGGCGAGCAGCCGCGCTGGGCGAGCAGGATCGAGTCCTCGTACCAGCTCCATGATGCCGGATAACCCCGTCGGCCTGGCCCACTGACGGGTGGATCGACCAGAACCAGCCCCGAGAAGGCCGACGGACACATGCGAGCGGCACGTATCCCGGTTCGCGCGCCCATCGAATGCCCGAGCAGGATCGGTCGGTCGAGGCTCGCCGCTTCAGCGACCCGAACGGCGTCCTCTGCCATGGCATCGAGCGAGAAGTCGAGCGCACCGCCTTGTGACAAGCCACGCCCACGCACGTCAAGCACATGCACGTCGAACCTTGCGGCCAGCCGTTCGGCCACAAAGCCCCAAGTGATGGCCGGCGACGTGATGCCAGGAATGAGCAGCACCTGCGGTCCCGGCCCCTCATAGTGGAGCAAGTGCTGGCGAATGCCGTTTGCGTTAACGTTGTATCCCCGAGCCAATGCGCCCTCCCCTTAATAGGCACCGGAAAGCAGCGTGCCGCCACCCGGAATGCGCGTCTCGAGGTCGAGCGCCTTCAACAGCGACCACGTGGTGGCGATCGCCGCCGTCAAGACCGGTTTACGAGTCACCGCTTCCGCTTCGGAAACAGCCGCAAGCGAGGGCATCTGAACGCAGGCGGACAGCACGATGGCATCGACATCGCTCGTGTCCATCGAACGGACGATGCCGGGCAGCTTCATCGGATCGTGTGCGGCCACCGCGAGGTTGTCGGAAATTTCGAGCGCGCGCCATACGCTGACCTCGATGCCTTCGTTGCGGATGTAGTCCACGACGAGCTCAGTGAGCGGCTTCATGTAAGGCGCGACGAGCGCGATCTTCTTCGCGCCAATCGCCTTGATGCCCTCGACCAGCGCTCCGGCCGACGTCACCACCGGCGCCGGATTGCCGTTGTCGACCGTTGCCTTGTGCAGGCGCTCCTGCGACTGGCGATGATAGCCATGCCCCATTGCCATGATTGCTACCAGACAGGCGTAACCCATCACGTCGACGCGCGCATCCGACAGTTCGAGCGCACACCGGTCGCTGTCCCTGTCCATGGCCTTCAATTCCTCGGCGGTTACATGCTTCATCCGCATGCGAGACGAGTGGAACGTGAAACGCTCAGGCGATACGAGCTCTCTGGCTCGCAACAACGCGGGTATCTCGGTTTCCATCGTAATGTTGGAGCTTGGAACGATCTGACCAATACGAAAGCGCTTCATTTGCAGGCCCCTTGTTTCGAGTAGGTTTCACCACATTAATTATTCAAAGAAAGAATTACAAGTCAAAAGTGGTTTGGGCCCATGAGGGACTCGACGCTTACCAAACCCACTGCCTGCGCCTTAAGCTCTAGTTTACCGCTCTTCTCACGTAACGTATTGTTTTCAACTCATGTTTGTCTGGCTATGTGATTTCGCCGCGGGTGATAGGGCCGCGGCATGGAGTCGCCACTCGGGCCACCGAAAGCCGCGGTGCCTTGATGACACTTGCCACGCATTTCAACTTAATATACCCTTGAATAATTACGTTCGAACCCACCTTGTTGGGGAGTGGCGGCGCGAGAGTGGCTGCTTAAGCGGCATCCGCGAGGCTATTCTCCAATCCGAACGCCCATTTGCATGGACGGTGATCCTTTTTGCACTGGAGGAAGTGTTAGGCGCACAGTTCGGAGCCGAGATTTGGAGGGGGCGCTGTCTTTCATGTCGGCGAAGAGCGTGAAATACGCGCGTTGTGCGTGAGAGCCAAGAGGAGGTCAGAAATATGAAGCCGCAATTTTTCCACAGAATACCCGAGATGGAGAACGGTTATAGCATGTCCCTTGCCGTAAGGGCGGGCGACTATGTATTCATCGGCGGTTTGACAGCCACCGATAACGCAGGGAATGAACTATTTGCCGAGGACGCCGGTTCTCAGATGAAACGTATATATGAGATACTCGGAGAAGTGCTGCGGGAATTTGGTGGGACGCCTCAGGATATCGTAAGTGAAGTAATATTTTACAATGTTGGCGCGAAAGAATATACTGAACAGCTCTTTCCCCATCGGCAAGCATTCTATGGGCAACAAGGCCCCTCGGTTGTTGGCATGCAGGTGGTCGGTTTTATAAGCCCAGCAATTCGTGTGGAGACCACAGCCGTCGCATACCTGCCACGGTCGCGCGAGCCATGAACTAGCAGCGTGTTAGCCCCGAGGAGCGCCCGGCCCATCGGACGCCAGCGATCAGTTTTGTCAATGCTCTGGCCGCAGTCCGCTAGAAACAAGATCACGAGCCGCCTGTGTCGTCCAAGTTAGCGGCGACTAATTCAGCTCCATTTTGGTGCGTACCTGCAAAGGGCTGCCAATAGATCAAAGTCTTTCGAGATGCAGTCTCGTCAAAACGGGCTTGCTCCAGCTGATCGGTACGCCTGCCCATCTATAAGCCCGCCAAAAAGTCCAATAGGAGGAAAGAAAGGTGACAAACTTCAACATGCTAATAAACGGCCGTCTAGTGCCGGGTACCGGAGAAATGCCGGTCATCGACCCGTCCACTGCCGAAATGTTTGCGACAGCACCCTACGCCAGCACCACACAACTCGAAGAGGCTGTGAGATCAGCAAAGAACGCCTTTCCTGATTGGGCCGCAACATCGTTAGAGACCCGCCGCGCCTGCTTACTTCTACTGGCGGACAGGCTAGAGCAGGAGGTCGACTACTTTGCGCGGCTTCTTACGCGTGAGCAAGGTAAACCTCTGGCGGAGGCGACGTATGAGGTCGGCGCGACGATCCGCGGCATCCGCTATTTCGCAACGTACGAGACCTCACCGGAAATACGCAGCCATACGCGGGGCAAATATGAACTGCACCGCGTTCCGTTGGGTGTGATCGCTTGCGTTACGCCGTGGAATTTTCCGATGCTTCTCGCCAGCAATAAGTTCGGTGCCGCCCTGATCACCGGAAACACCGTGATTTTGAAACCTGCGCCGACGACGCCGCTAACCTCGCTAGAGCTGGGGCGACTTGCCGAAGGTATTTTTCCGCCCGGCGTCTTCAACGTAATCTCCGATCGAAACGATCTCGGCGCAAGACTCACCGACCACCCGGATGTTGCAAAGATCTCGTTCACAGGCTCTACAGCAACGGGCAAAAAGGTGATGGCTAGCGCTGCCGGCACGCTAAAACGGGTAACACTCGAACTCGGTGGGAACGATGCAGCAATTGTCCTGGACGATGTAGACATTGATCAAGTCATCCCCGGGTTGGTCTCCGCGGCATTTCTTAATGCCGGCCAAGTCTGCGTCGCGGCCAAGCGCATATATGTTGCAGGCTCGATTTATGATGAATTTGCCGCGAAGTACGCAATCGCTGTGCAAAAGCTGAAACTTGGCTGCGGCCTGGACGAGGACGTCAACCTTGGCCCTCTCCAGAACCTCGAGCAGTTCGAGAAAGTCAAAGAGTATCTCACCATTGCGGAAAAAGATGGCATCATCATCGCTGGCGGACGGGTAGCCAACAGACCAGGATACTTCATTGAGCCGACGGTCGTTCGCGACATTACGGACGGCTCGCGGCTGGTGGACGAGGAGCAATTCGGACCAGTGGCGCCGCTGATTTCCTTCACCGATGATGACGACGCCATCAGCCGCGCCAACGCGAGTCCATTTGGTCTCGGTGCGTCGATTTGGACCAGCAATCTTACGCGCGCGCGCGCACTCGCCATGAGATTAGAATCGGGAAATGTTTGGATCAACCAACACCAGGCACTCGCTCCGGATATTCCCTTTCCCGGAGCTAAGGAGTCCGGAATTGGACTGGAAGCCGGGCCGGAGGGTTTTCACGAATTCACACGCGTACAAATCCTCAACGCAGCTTAACTCAAAAAAGTCGACGCAGGAGAAAGCACATGACAGAAAAGATATATGATGCAATCGTCGTAGGTGCCGGGTTTTCCGGTCTAGTTGCGGCACGGGAACTGTCGGCACAGGGCAGGTCGGTGCTGATTATCGAAGCCCGTCACAGACTTGGCGGCAGAACGCACGTCGTAAATTTCCTGGGTCGTCCCGTCGAGATAGGCGGTGCCGGCGTGCATTGGTGCCAACCGCACGTTTTCGCTGAGATGCAGCGCTACGGCTTCGGATTTAAAGAAGCTCCCTTAGCGGACCTGGATAAGGCTTACATGGTATTCGCGGACGGCCAAAAAATCGATGTGCCGCCTGCAACTTTTGACGAGGAGTATACCACCGCGTTCGAGAAGTTCTGCAGCCGCTCACGAGAGTTGTTCCCGCGGCCGTATTCGCCTTTGGACAATCACGAGGTCTCCAATCTTGACGGCGTGTCTGCCCGTGATCATCTCGAATCCCTTGGGTTGAACGAGTTGCAGCTAGCCTCCATGAATGCGGAGTTAACGCTTTATGGCGGCGCCCCAACCACTGAACTTAGTTACCCGAGTTTTGTTAAGTTCCACGCGCTTGCCTCTTGGGACACGATAACCTTCACTGACTCAGAAAAGCGATACCACGTGCAAGGCGGCACAAATGCACTTTGCCAAGCGATTTTCGATGACTGCCGCGCAGACTCTGAGTTTGGTGTGCCTGTGGAAGCTGTCGCGCAGACGGACAACGGTGTCACGGTGACTCTTGCGGATAAGAGGGTGTTTCGCGCGCTCACATGCGTGCTTACCTTACCGACCAAAGTTTACGCAGATGTTCGTTTCGAACCACCACTACCACCCGAAAAGCGCGCATTTATCGAACACGCCGAGATGGCTGACGGTGCGGAGCTTTACGTCCATGTACGCCAGAACCTTGGTAACACATTCACTTTCTGTGATGACCCTAACCCATTCAACGCTGTGCAAACTTACGCATATGATGATGAACTTGGGACGATCCTCAAGATCACGATTGGCCGGCAATCGTTGATTAACCTCGAGAATTTTGACGCGATTGCTGCCGAAATACGCAAAATCCACGGCGACGTCGAGGTACTTGAAGCGCTACCATATAATTGGGCAATGGATGAGTACGCCCGCACGAGCTACCCCGCCATGAGGAAAGGTTGGTTCTCTAGATACAAGGACATGGCAAAACCGGAGAACCGTCTATTCTTTGCTGGCTCTGCCACTGCGGACGGATGGCATGAGTATATTGACGGTGCGATAGAGAGCGGAATCCGAGTCGGCCGGGAAATTCGGCACTTTATGAAGGCGACCGCTTAATATTTATGCCTGGGCTCCGTGCTTGACGGAGCCCAGGCATAAGGGCCCCACTCTAGAAGGTCCCTATTTCATCTTGCGTTAACGTGTCACATTCTGCAAATCAACTTTATTTCTCTGCCTCGATCGAGGCAATAATTTGCTCCACGATTTTCTTTGCCTTACCATTGAACTTTAGCGACTTAACTTCTTCCAAATTTGCTGGCTCTCCGGCAACGATCGCGCCGATCATGCCCATCGCAAAGTGCGGGGTGCACTGGTAGACGTACACGCCAGGGACATCAATCTTAACTGAAATCTGATTGTTGATCTTGCCATTCCATGGCATTGCCCCATCAGGAATGGCATTCTTGATAGAGGCGCTGTTGTGCCCCTTATCTTTCAGGATAAATGTGACTGTGTCGCCGGGCTGGACGTGTAGAACCCTTGGTTCAAACGCCATGACTGTTCCGTCGGCCGCTTTGTTTGTCATTTCCACTTGGTGATCTGCAGCCCACAATACAGTAGGAAGCAGGAGTGCAGACGCTGCAGAAAATACTATGGTGTGAAAATTCAAGAGTTCTTCCTTATGATTGTAAGAGCCGCTGGGCAACGGCTCTTAACTGTCGGCGCGCCGAGTTTCTATACTAACGACAGTTCCTTGATCGGTAGGGACCTAATCCTCGGTCCGCCAGCGTCAGCGATGGCGTTAACCAAGGCGGCAATCGTGATTGGAACGGCATCCTCCCCAACGCTCTGCGGCGAGCCCTCGCTTGGCAGCAGATTTATTTCGATCTCCGGCACCTGAGCGATGCGAAGGATCGGGTAATCATAAAAATTGTTCTGCTGCACCTGGCCGTTCTCCAAGGTGATCTCGCTATAGAAGGCGTTCGTCAAGGCGTACGAGATGCATCCTTCAAGCTGCTGCCTTACAATATCCGGATTGATGATAGTGCCAGCGTCGATGGTAATCGCGACCTTATCTACACGGACGGAGGCGTCCTTGATCGTTACGTCCACCACCGCCGCCTTCGACGACGACTCGTAACCAAGGTAATAAGCGGTGTCGCTCACCGCTATGCCTCGGCCCGAGCCATTCTTTGCGCGCCCACCCCAGCCAGCTTTCTCGGCAGCCGCATCGAGGACCCGACGCAGAGTCTTTGAGCGTGCGACTGCGATGTCGTACTGCTCAAGGTCCTTCGGGATGAGGGATGGGTCGAGCAACGCCCTATACAAATCAACGGAGTCCTTATGTGCCAATACCGCCAGTTCGTTGAGAAAGCCGAAGTTCATCCACAAGTGCTGCGTCAACCCCACCCCCCTCATCCATCCGAACGGAATGGGTGTAGTCTTGTCGCGTTGGTAGGCAATATGCATGTTAGGGAAGAAGAACGGAAAATGCGTTCCACCATAGGACTGTAACGCCGCCTGTGCGCTAGCGATCCGGCACGACCAGGTGTCGATGTTTCCATCTTCGTCGAGCGCACCTGCGAATTTCACGACTGTAAGCGGTGTATAAGTGCTGTGCTTGATGCATTCCTCTCGACTCCAAAGCACTTTCACCGGCGTTCCTGACATTGCTTTGCCGATCTGAACTGCCTGATAAACGAAGTCGTTCTGGACACGTCGGCCAAAACCGCCGCCGCACTGCATCAGGTTGAACTTTACGTTCTCCGGCGCCAAGCCCGTCAGTTCAGTCGCAATTCGATGCGCATCGTCGGCATATTGGCTCCCGGCCCACACGGTCGCTTTGGATTTCTCAATTAGTACTGTGCAGTTAAGCGGCTCTAAGGGCGCGGGATCCATGAAAGGAAAAACATATTCAGCTTTCAGTGATAGCTTAGCTTCTTTGATCCTTTTGCCGACGTCACCCGTCTCAACCAAGACAGGCAACTCACCACTTGCCTGCGTGGAAAGCGCTGTCTTCAACTTATCTGACGTCAAACCAGCATGGGATCCGCCATCCCACTCAATCTCCAATGACTCCAGCGCGGATTTGGCTTCCCACCAGCTATCAGCGACAACGGCGACCGTATCATCAATATTTACCGCCGCCGCCCAGAGATCGGGGTCCTCTCCATCCGGTACAGGCGAATTGTAGCCGACAAATCCGCCTTTAATTTGGACGATCTGAGGATTACCAGGCAAGTCCTTCAGTGCCTCGTCGTCGACCCGCACCAACTTACCGCCAAAGACAGGGGATTGCTGCACGGCGGCGTAGCGCATACCTGGCAAATCAATATCAATGCCGTAAACAATCTCTCCGCGTGTTGCAGGCACAGTACTTAAGGGGGATATCGGCTTGCCAATGAAGCGTCGATCGGCAACCGATTTGTATACGACCTTCTCAGCTAACGGAGGGGTCAGCTTAACCGCTGCTGCGGCAACGTCGGCATAATTTACGCTGCGGCCGCTCTTGCCATGGTGCACTTGATTCCCACCAGTCGTCAGCTCTTCCGTCGGGACCGAAAGGCGTTCTGCGGCCGCTTCAAGGAGCATGGCCCGCACTTGCGCTGCCGCGAGCCGCGAGGGTGCAAAGAGATAATGTGCGGACAAACTTCCAAGTGTCGTGGTCCAGACGTAGGGCGTGYCGCGAGCCTYGCTAATGGCGGGATCGTAAAATGCCACAGACATCTTTTCCCAGTCTGCATCCAACTCTTCGGCAAGCATCTGCGGAATTGTCGTCGTTACGCCTTGCCCTACTTCGGTTTGCGGAACCGTGTAGGTCACTGTGTTGTCCGGGTTGATGACGATCCAGGATAGTATTTCCACCCCTTCGGTTGCTGGCGCGGTACTTGACTGCGCGCCTGAGCGGGTAATCGGGAAGAGCACCGCCCCTGCAAGTGCTCCCGTGCCAAGTAGAAATGCGCGACGATTGACAGAGACGCTCATTGAGCTGCTCCTTTCAGCATAGCTGCAGCGGCATGAATGGCCGCGCGGATGCGAGGATAAGTGCCACACCGACAGATATTGGTGAGCTCCCTATCGATGTCCTCGTCTGTCGGCGAGGGGTTCTTGGCCAAAATATCGGATACGGCCATGATCATGCCGGACTGGCAATAGCCGCATTGCGGCACGGCATGCTTGATCCATGCCTGTTGAACCGGATGGGAATGATCAGCGCTCAATCCTTCGATCGAAGTCACCGATCCCCCCGCAACACTTTCGACGGTAGTTATGCAGCTTCTTACGGCCTCGCCGTTGAGATGAACGGTGCATGCACCGCACTCGCCGACGCCGCAGCCGAACTTCGTGCCCTTAAGCTTGAGGTAGTCGCGAACGACCCAAAGCAGTGGCGTAGCCGGATCGACATCGACCGAACGCGCGCTGCCATTAACAGTAAAATCGACTTTCATTTTTTTCACCTCCGGAGTGTGGTCCCGTTTGTCGCAGATCGTCTTTTGTGGCAGTTTGCCAAAATTATTCACAATAGTAAATACATTTGGTTCCTCTCTAAACGCGCGACGGATACGAATAGAATGGTGAAGAAGATAGGCATCGAAAATTCGACATTTGGCCCTACATTGACGGGATTAACGATTCCGGATAATTCCACACTCGCCTAAATTAAGTGCGTAAGCCTGTGGTCATGTGTGTTTCCATGAAACGGAATCAGGCTTTTAAAAACACGGAATGTGCATGCGCAAACAACCCCACCAGCGCCGCCGGCCTGGCCGCCCCTCGCATGATGGTGACCTTAAAGAGACTATCCTGGACCACGCCGAGATTGTTTTTGCGGAGCGGGGATACTCTGGGGCGAAGACGCGCGAAATAGCGGCGAATGCTGGGGTAAATCAAGCGCTTATCCGCTATTATTTTGGAGACAAGGAATCGCTTTTCGACGAAGTTTTCCGGCGGCGCGGGGGTATATTGTCGGGTACCCGACATGTTCTGCTCGACAAATTGCTGGAAGAGGCTGAGCGCCCAGCTGTCGAGGCAATCGTAAAGGCCTATCTGCAGCCCCAGTGGGACATGAAGTACAGCAACGAGAACGGCGCTTCTTTTGTACGCCTGCAAGCCCGTCTGCATGCCGAGCAAGAGGAGCACGCTCTCCGCCTACGCCGTGAGGTTTATGACGCCTCTGTTCGACGATACATTGACGCTCTCCAAACCGCGATGCCTGGCATACCGCGTGATCTTTTGAGCGTACGCATGGCGTTCCTAGTAGGCACCTACATGTTCATGCTGAACGACCTAGGCCGTATCGGCGACCTGACAGAAGGAAAGGTCTCATCGCTCAGTAAGGAGGCTATGCTCGAGAACCTCGTCGCCTTCCTCTCTGCGGGGTTACGGGCGCCGGCCAGCTAAGTTGATTGGCGTAGGCTACAATCGAGGACTGACGCGGGTGCGTAGCCACTCCGCATAGGCTGGCTGGCCCATTTCGAGAGGTTGATCTGGCACCCCCGCCAACGACCCGCCCAGAATTGGCGGATCGAGGGAGCATTCAAGGCGGAGCCGCGTCGGTCTTTCTCAGTGTCTGAGAACGACTTTTCCGCGAGCCCCTGCCGCCACCGCGTTATGGGCCGCACCGATCTGATCCAAGGTCAGGGTCTTGGAAATCGGGATCACCAGCGATCCGCTGACGGCGGCGACCAGCACTGTGTCGAGCATGGCCGCGTCGGTGCGGTGGTAAATTTCAAAGATCGTAACCCGGTTGCCGGCATTGGCGCCTTCGGGTACTGGAACGATGCTCGCAACCTTGCCGCCGTCGCGAACATTGCCGATGAGGTGGTCGGCCACCGGGCCAGCGGTGCTGATCGCATAGTCGAAGCTCGGGCGTGCGGTGGGAACCGTGATATCGAGCACCTCGCCAGCCAGTTCCTGACCTTCGTGCAGCCGTTCTGGCCTGACGCCGGCAACCGGCATTGCGCCGATCTCCTGGAGATATTGGATGGCGGAACGTCCGACCGTGCCAAGGCCGCCTGAAACGAGGACCCGGTCTCCAGCCTTAACGTCGATCGCCTCGACGGTCTGCCGGCCGGTAAGGCCTGCCTTCACCAACGAGGCACCCTGCTCGAAACTCAGGCCTGCCGGCAGTTTCGCCACGGATGTGGCCGGAACCACTCCGAATTCTGCATGCGCCCCTTTGCCGTTTGCCGCGAAGTCGGCGACAACCCGCTCTCCGACCACGAAGCCGGTCACGCCTTCGCCAAGTTCGGCGATGGTGCCGGCGGCGWCGCCGCCGAGCACTGCCGGCAGTTGAAGCGGAATGAATTGGGCCATGTAGCCCTGGCGGAGAATAAGGTCGAACGGATTGACGGCGGATGCCTCGATCTTGATCAGGACTTCGCCGGGTCCGGGGGCCGGTGTCGGAATATCCCCGATTTCGAACTGATCGACATCACCGTAGGATTTGAGAAGTGCGGCTTTCATTTGTGGCTCCATCTATCGTTTCGTGTGCGCGAGGGGCCCGCCGCCMGACGGCAGCCAAGCCCCTGCGTTTCCGGATGGCGGCCGTCTCAGGCCATGGCGGAACGACGAGCGCTGTCGAGCGTCCACGCGCCACCGCCATTCGCGGCGATGAAGAGGAAGATAAAACAGTACAGGATCGCCGGCTCGCCCATATTCAGGGACGGCCAGAAGCCATAGGGCGTGTGGACCATGAAGTAGGCGATGGCCATTGTGCCCGAAGCAATGAATGCCGCGATGCGGGTCTGATAGCCGACGATCATCAGGATCGAGGTGATCACCTCGATGACACCGGCGATGATCATGATGGTCGGAAGCGGATAGGATACGCCCTGTACAGGACCCGGAAACTGAAGCAACTTCATCGTTGCGTGCTCGAGGAACAGAAGGGCCGCCATGATGCGCAGGGCCGTGAGGGCGTAAGGCGCCCATTTGCTGATATTGGTCATTGAGGTTCTCCAAAGAAGTTTTTGTCAGCGATTAGGCGGCGGAAGCCGCCTTCTTGAGCTCCATGTTTTCCTTCCAGAGCCTCATCGAAATTGCGAACACGCCATCGACGTAGTTCCGGTAGACCGTCATGCCGGCCGGATCGCGGCCCGTCTTGGCGGCAAAAAATTCAATGATGTCGTCGGATTCTGCGATGTAGCGGCCGGGCTCAAGCTGGGCGGCGGGAAAGCTCACCTTGTCGAGATGCGATTGAAGCTCCGCCCGGATCGTTTCCTCCTGCTCCGTGCCGGGCACGAAATTGCGGCTTTCGACTTCCGAGGCCAGTCCCGTTTCCAGAAGGAACAGGCGGACCTTGAGGCAGAAGGGGCAGTTTTCCTTGAGGTAGATGACCGGTTTGAAGGTTTCGCTGGTCATTGCGCGTCTCCATTTGATTGCGGGGCTGAGGGGGCGTGTCCGAAGCGGAAGCTCGATGCGGTGAGCCCGCCTCCGAAGTCTTTCTGGTGATAGGTGGTGGCGCCCGGTTCGTCCTCGGCGGCGCCGACCACCACCATCAGCGGGATGAGGTGGTCCTCGCGCGGATGAGCCGCGCGGGCAGCGGGCGCCAACTCCCATTCGATCAGCCGCTCGGTGCGCTTGTCGGATGGCGAATTGACCAGCGTCTCCTGGAGCCAGGCGTCGAAACGGCGGGACGGTTCGTATCCCCAGGTGCCGCGCATGGCCGACAGGTTGTGATAGCTGAGACCGCTACCGATAATCAGGACGCCTTCATCACGAAGGGGAGCGAGCGCCCGGCCGACATTGATGTGCAGTGCCGGATCGTAGCCCGCATCCAGCGAAAGCTGGACCACCGGAACATCCTCGTCCGGATAGAGTGGCTTCATGATGCTGAAGGTGCCGTGATCGTAGCCGCGCGTCGGATCAAGCGCCGCTTCGATAGCCCTTGCGCGCAGCAACCGCTGTACGCGATTGGCGAGGTCCGGCGAGCCCGGGGCTTTGTAGGTGATGTGATAGAGGTGCTCCGGAAAGCCGTGGTAGTCGTAGACCATGCCGGGCTCCACGCCCGAGGAATGGCAAAGCCCTTTTCCTCCCAGTGGCCCGAAACTACCAGGATCGCCTTCGGCTTGTCGCCGAGTTCGGCGCGCATGTCGATTAGCGACTTCTCCAGCACGTCGAACATACGGCGGAACTCGCCTGTCATGTATGGCCAGGGACCGCCGCCATGGCTGATGAAATAAGTCGGGAGTCGAGAATCGGTCACCGGATTATCCTTCACAACATACCGTGAATGCCGCGGCTCGTGGCGCCGTTGGAAAAGCGAGCCTCCGACGACGCCTGTTGAGGAAGAGTTTGATTTTTTCTCAGTCGTTGATCAATGTGACATTTATTGAAGAACTATTTCCTGGATGTTGATGATCGATGGATACGTTGACGAGCCTGCGGGTGTTCTGCACCGTTGCGGAACTGAAAAGCTTTACTTCTTCCGCCACTCGCCTCGGCATCTCGCCGGCTATGGCGAGCAAACATGTGATACAGCTCGAAAGCCGGCTGGGGACGCGCCTGCTCAACCGAACTAGCCGCCGTGTCAGCCTGACGGAAACTGGACGGCTCTACTTCAATCAGACCAGGCAGATGCTCGAAGGGTTGGACGAGGTGGAGGCGGCCATCGGCAATGTCATGGTGGCGCCCCGGGGCACACTCAAGCTGAGCGCGCCGGTATGGACGGCAAGCGCCTACTTTGCCGATATGCTGGCAGAATATAAACGGCGTTATCCCGACGTCTGCCTGGACGTGGATCTAAGCGGCCGGATCGTCAATCTGGTGGACGAAGGCTTCGACCTAGCCTTGCGGGCAACCACGCGCGATCGGCTGGATCCCGGCCTCGTCGCCCGCCCGCTGGCCGATGTCGAGTTCATCCTGCTGGCCTCGCCTGATTACCTGAAGCGAACGGGACGGCCGCGAAGTATCGCCGAACTCAATGGCCACGCGATGCTTCGCTACAGCGGCGTCAACCTGGGCGAGAGCATGTCGCTGGAAGGGCCCGAAGGCCGGCAGAACGTCACGTTCCGCAATGTGATGCTGAGCGACAACGAGACCGTCCTGTACCTCGCGGCCCTTCGGGGAATGGGTCTGGTGTTCCTGCCGAAATGGATGGTGGACGAGGATATTGTCGCCGGCCGGCTGGAGACGGTGCTTCCATTTGCGCTTGGCTTCAGCAGCACGCTTCACGCCGTCTACCCAAGCCGAAAATACCTTTCAGCAAAGGTCCGCACCTTCATCGACTTTATGACGGCGAACTTGCAGGGACTAGAAAAAACACCCTTACGCAGTTAGCCTATCCGAATTCACAGAAATACAGAAATCGCCGAATTTTGCCCCCCATAATCGCTTAACGCAGTTTCCGACGATCCTTAATCGCCACTTAGATTCTCCCTCGGTTGCTACCGACGCCACAAGCGCGAGTGCGCACCTACACCTACGACTGGCATCGAATATCGATGCGTCAAGATCGATTTGTGTGGCTCGTTATCACCGTTTTGGTCGATCACCCACCTTTCTGCTTGAAAATTCCACATCACGAAGCTGCGGCGCGTCCTATCGAATTAACAATTCCTATTGTGATTAATTTTGTTTCAACGGGACGCTGGGACGTGTATTGTCCCCTCATTGAGCGTGCGAGACATCAAGCGAACGAGAATATAGGCGTGTGGTAGACTGCATGTCCGACTGCGCAATCGATTGCCAGGCCTGACGCGGATGCAACTACCGAAACTAACAGTCATAAATGCAGAAGAGCGCCCGTCATTCATCAGGCTTCTCGGTTCCCGCCGGTAGATTGCCACGATAAGCACTTGCGGCGCTAACAGAAGTACGCCGTCCGCTCGCTCGCAAGACGGTAGCGATAAGGGGAGCGGCTGCCACTTCCTCGACGCTGCGCCAGGTCGCACACACTCGATTCGCGAACCTAAATTGTTTGGTTTTGTAAGGGACCGTTATGCTCACGACTTCGAATGAATTGCCCTTAACGTCACCGACTAGAGCAGTCATGACCGACGATCCAGCCGAAATCCTCTCATTGGCGGCTTCTTGGCTGCGAGAAGGAGACGTTGCTCTAGCAACGCTTATCGAAATCCGCGGTGGTTCCGCCCGGTCGCTAGGGTCCCAGATCGCCGTTGCCTCAGACGGCCGCTTTTGCGGCTACATATCGGGCGGTTGTGTGGAAGCAGCGGTCGCTTTTGAAGCAATGCTGGCTATATCACAAGGTCGGGACCGTATGATAACGCTTGGCGAAGGTTCGCCCTACTTTGACATCGTACTACCGTGCGGTGGCGGCATCAAAGTTGCGATTCACCTCCTGCGAGGAATGGGCGAGATACAATGCACTCTGGAGCGCCTCACAAAAAGGGTTCCGACAGCACTCAGTTACTCTCCGGGCTCCCAGACCCTCACGGTTGCCGATCCGCCGGCCATATCTGGGTGGGACGGAGAAAGTTTTCTAGTTAAGTACGTCCCGTCGCGCCGGATCGCCCTGTCTGGAAACGGGATCGAAGCTGAAACACTTTCTCGGATTGCAGCAGCATGCTCTTATGATGTCGTTTCCATTGTTGATGCCGGCCGCGACTTAGAAGGCTTGCTTGACAACTTCACCGCCGTTGTCTTGCTTCACCATGATCTCGAGCGTGAACGTCCAATCCTCCGCGTTGCTTTAAGATCTAGCGCATTTTATATCGGTGCTCTAGGGAGTGCCCGTACACACCAGAAACGTCTGGAACGACTGCGAGATGACGGGGTGGAAGACTCCGAGCTCGAGCGCATCAGGGCACCGATTGGAATGTTTGGGCCAGCAAGAGAGGCAAACTCACTGGCTCTTTCCATACTTGCAGACATAGCGGCTAGACAAATAATTGCGGATAAATAGCTACCTTTCGCTGTTTCGACGTCGAGATATCCCGTTGTTCTGAGGTGGCCCGATTATGTCAGTGCATCGGACCGCCTGCCTTAATGTGCTCCGGCGTGCAAATTTGGTTCTGACTCGAATTGGTTGATTTTGAAGATTCAGGTGGCTTTGGTTTTCAAAGGGGGATCAGTGCCATACGCGCTCGGTTTCGCCTTTCCATTCTCACCCCGCCCGGTTTGGCGGCAGAACAGGTTTGTAGACGTCTCTCCCAGACCCTGACCTGTATTGCTCAAGTCTGGCCAGCATCCGAAAACGAAGCCCTCATGCCCTGGAACTTCGTATGCACCGCCTACATTATCGGCGGCGGTTGCAGTAAAGGACCTGCAATCAGGAAGTAATACGCCGCCTCGCTGACCTCGACTCTTTGGCCTTCCCAAAGCGCGGTGAATCTGAATCTCTGGTGCAAACCGGAGGTCTGCGATGCGATCAGGGATTTCGTTACGGGCGGATTTTGCTGGGGCCGACCTGCAGCGACTGGCGCGGCAGACGAAGGACGCAGCTCAGGCACGACGTTTGTTGGCACTGGCCTTGATCTACGATGGAGGCTCGCGTTCCGATGCCGCCCGCCTCGGCAATGTGACGCTCCAGATTGTCCGGGACTGGGTCATGCGCTTCAACGAGCGCGGCCCCCAAGGCCTGATCAATGGCAAAGCTCCTGGTCAGCAGTCGCGGTTGAACGATCAGCAGCGTGCGGCCTTGGCGCAGGCCATCGAGCGTGGGCCAACACCCTATCTCGACGGCGTTGTTCGCTGGCGTCTGTGCGATCTGGCGCAATGGCTTTGGGAAGAGTTTCGTGTTTCGGTGAGCRAGCAAACGCTGAGCCGTGAAGTCCTGACCATGGGCTATCGCAAGCTGGCTGTCCGGCCCAAGCATCACGCTCAAAACCCTCAAGCCATTGAGGATTTTAAAAAAGTTCCCTGCCGCAGTGGCAGAGATTGCCGCTGGAGCGGCCCGAGGAAAACGCATAGAGATTTGGTTCGAGGATGAGGCCCGTATCGGGCAGAAGAACAAGATCACGCGCCGTTGGGCCAAGCGTGGAACACGGCCTTCAGCACCGCACGATCAGCGCACAAGGTCGGCCTACATCTTCGGCGCAATCTGCCCGAAGCTCGGCAAGGCGGCGGCGCTGGTCATGCCATGGTGCGACACCTACGCAATGACCCAGCATCTGGCCGAAATCGCCCGTCACGTCGATGACGACGCGCACGCGATCCTCATCATGGATCAGGCAGGCTGGCACATGTCCAACAATCTCGTCGTGCCCGAAAACATCACCATTCTGCCTTTGCCGCCGAAATCGCCGGAGCTGAACCCGGTCGAAAACCTCTGGCATTTCATGCGCGACAACTGGCTATCAAACCGCGTGTTCAAATCATACGACGACATCGTCGATCATTGCTGCGATGCCTGGCGAAAGCCGCATCGCTTTTCACCGTGGCTTGGACGTATCACACCGGCCATGCCACGGCACGTGAAGAGAGCGATCGAGTTCATGATCGCCAACATTGCGGAGCCTTTGACGCTTGATAAAATTGCCGCCGTAAGCGGAGTGAGTGAGAGGGCCCTTCAGATGGGCTTTCGGCAATTTAAAATGACGACGCCGATGGCCTATCTGCGATATCTGAGGCTTGAGGCCATGCATCAGGATCTCAAAGGTGGTCAACCCGGCATGGAACTGAAGGAGGTTGGCTTAAGGTGGGGGTTCCTCCACATGGGACGCATGGCAGCCGAATATCGCAGCCGATATGGCGAACTACCCTCAGAAACCTATAAACGAGCTCACGGAATGAATCACTGAACCGCTTCATCTTAGCGAGAAGTGTGCAAACGCGGCAACGCGCAGGGCCGCAACAGTGGTTTGCTGCACTATTGGGCGGAGAACTGCTCAATGAGCCACCGACCCGCCGGTCCGAGTGCACGGCCATTCTGATGTGCAATGACGAGGGGAAAGCCAGGCATTCTGGCGGATCCCTCCCAACGGTCAAGTTCCAATTCCACTAGTCGACCTGCGGCAATATCGTCTACGACAACAGACTTCGGCATAGATCCCCATCCGACCCCTTCCAAGATCAGTCTGTGCTTCGTTTGAATATCGCTAACGCGCCAGTGATTGACCGCGTGAACCCCGTAGTCGCGCCCCTTATCCGTTCCAAGCGCGGTGCCCAATACCAGTTGTGTGCAGTCAAGCAACATCGCCGCATTCAACTTTCCTCTGATCTTGCCTAGTGGATGGCCGGGTGCTGCAACCGCAATAAGGTCGACCCATCCGCATTGATGCCGCTGCAACTCCTTCGATAGTGGTTCATGCTCAGTCAGTAGTCCGATATCGGCGCTACCTTGGCATAGAGCTTCGATGGCAACGGAAAAGGAGACCGTCGATAGATGGACGCAAACGCGCGGGAAGCGCGTGTTGAACGCACCAAGGATCCGGCCGACAGGAACCTCCGTCGCGTAAGGTACCATGACGAGCGAGATTTCTGCCTCCAACCCCTGAGCGATACCGTGGGCATGCTGGCGCCAGTCCGCAATGTCGTGCAGGATGCGCCTAGCTCTGGGGAGCAAAGCAATTCCGGCCTCAGTCAACGTTGGGCGGTATGTTGACCGGTCAAAGAGTGCAAGCCCGCTTTGCTCCTCAAGCTTCTGTATAGCGTAGGTGATCGCCGATTGCGCCCGGGACAACTGTCGTGCGGCGGCGGCGAAACTGCCTTTCTCGACAACTGTCACGAAGACCGTGAATTGATCGATCGTCAGGGCGTCCATGGTGACTATCCCTCTCGCCGAGTGGTGAAGCTATTTTTGTGCATGTCATTCCAATTTTTTGAACTAGATGCTCGAAATTTAACTCATTTTTTTGAAGGGTATTCACAGTTATATGTCGTTTCCCAAAGCTGCACGCGCCGCGCCAGAAGTCTCGCCAATACGATCGTAAGCGCGGGGCCATGCAGGCGGCCCCGGGAAAAAGGAGACAGTAGCAACTATGGCCAGCACCGACTACTTCGATCACAACACTGCTCCCATTCAAATAGGTCTGGTTACACTTAAAGTGCGAAATCTACCACTCGTCTCAACCTTCTATCAGGAGGCACTCGGGCTTGAAGTGTTGTCGACCGGACCGGGCCAAGCCCTCCTAGGCGTGGACGGCTTCGCACTCCTCAGGCTTTCCGGTGACCCTAGCCTTGCTCCCCATGATCAACGAAACGCCCGTCTTTACCATGTCGCTTTCGCTCTGCCGAGCAGCAGGGATCTTGCACGATGGCTTCTTCATGCGATTGAAAAGCGGGTGCCGCTGCAGGGCACCTCGGACCACCACACGCACGAGGCGATCTATCTTGCCGACCCGGAGGGCAATGGCATTGAAATTTATGCTGACCGCCCGATGGCGCATTGGCAGGCGCAGGATGGCACGATCCTGACGACCAGTACTCCTCTCGACATCAATGATCTATTGGCTGCAGCCAATCTGACTTCCTGGCAGGGGCTGCCTTCGGGCAGCGTTATCGGCCATGTCCATCTTCGGGTGGATCAAACAGGCAAAGCCGAGCATTTTTTCGGCAAGGTTCTTGGCTTTGAAGTGTCATTGCAACTCCAGGGAGCATCCTTCTTCGCGCGGGGTGGCTACCACCATCAAGTTGCCTGCAACAACTGGGGCGGGCAATCCTTTGCAGGGCATCGTCAGAAAATGACAGGTCTGGAAACCTTCGAGATCATTGTGCGGCACAAACAAGAACTCCCACGGATCGCCGAGCGGGCAGAAGCCTCAGGAATCTACGTCGAATGGAACGAGAGCACTCTTTCGCTGCGCGATCCCTGGGACACTACGATCGTTCTGAAGAGTAAGGAAGGAGCAGATGCGCCTCAATGCCAAGTGGTCGAAGGCTGAAAACGCGAAGGTGCCGACGGATAGAGGGGATTGGCCGCCGAGCCGAACCGCTACAACTTCTAAAATAGTTGCGTTTAGTCTTGTCCATGGGCGGCTCCCTTCGTTTGAGATCTTAACAACCTCACTCTGGCACATTTCGATGCCGTTCGGGGCCGTCCACCCCAACACATGAAGGATGTGCTGGTGGCCCCCCTGTCCTTTTCCTTCAGCACCTGGACCGTCGTCTCGTCACCATGGATCAGCGGTTGCGATCTGAGCCGCCGTTTCAGCGCGTCATAGATGCGAGAGAGATGCCTCTCGCTCGAGCCGATCACCCAGTGACCCAGAGCACCACGGCTGACAGGAACGCCGGCGCGCTCGAAGGCCTGCGCCAGACGGTAGGGCGGTGTGCCATCGACATATTTGTGGACCAGTGCAAATGCCAGCGTCGAGGCCGTGGCGATGCTGCCCGGCAAGGGCTGCGCGGGCATTGGCGCGAGAACGACAGGCGTGTTGATGCCGGTCCGGTCGCAATGGCGGCAGGCGTACTTGAACCGCACATTTTGCAGGACCTTGGCCTTCACCTCGATATGGAGCTGCTCGGTGACGGCCTCACCCATGCGATGCATCTGATGACGGCAGCAAGGGCAGGCCTTCTGGTCGTCGGCAAGGTCATACTCGACACGCTCGCGCGGCAGGTGTTCCGGCAGGGGCTTGCGGCCACGCTTCTTGCCCTCCGGTTTCTCGATCGTCGCAAAACCGGTTTCCGGCAGGTCGAGACCTCGCCATCTTCTCCGCTGGCGTCGTCTTCATCGGCAACCTGCTCGGCTTCATCGAAGAACATGCTTTTCGCTCTTCGGCGCAAAACGATGCAGCCGCGCCAGCTCCAACTCTTCCTCGAGCTTGACCACGCGGGCGCTGAGCGCTTCTTCCTCAGCTTTCAGCGCGGCGATTTCGGCAGCATTTGCCGCCAACTGCGCCATCAGTTCTGCAACGCTTGGTTCGCCGGTTCGATTCATCGGATTCTTGAATCTGAACCGCACCACCGCGTCAACCGCAGAAGTTCAGAGTCGTCAGCCGGCGATCTGATATTGCCGCACAGGGTTGCGCACCATGGCGTCGATATCGATGCCGTCGAGAATTCAGTGAAGCTGCTCAGTCGAAAGCGTCACCACCGCCGTCTCCCGGCATGGCCATCTGAACCGATCTTCGGTCAATCGCTTCAGGACCATCACAAAACCGGACCGATCGAAGAACAGGAGCTTCA